>CAXTQE010000032.1:16513-21841 GCA_964246225.1 uncultured Acidobacteriaceae bacterium
GCCGCTGGTTCCTACTACAAGGCTGTCTTCGGTCCTACCAACATCGGTGCCGCACTTGCGGTGTTTCCCACTACCCTCAACTTTCCGAGCTTCAGCGCACTCGGCGGCACGGACAACGCTTTTCCCAGCGGACGCGACGTAGCCCAGTACCAGTTCGTCGATGACCTCGTGCTAACCAAGGGACGTAGTACCTACAAGGTTGGCGTCAACTTCCGTCGCAACAACTTCTCCAATTTCGCTAACCAGCCCGGAACCTCCGGCCTGACCACTATCTCCTCCACAACCGACTTCTATAACGGTGTTATCAGCAATCTCTCAACAGCTTCGCCTACTTCCGGTGCCGGGCAGTACGGCGGCAGCTCCATTGCCTACAGCTTTCCGACCGGCGGACCCATTGAGGCACGCTTTTACTCCCTTGGTCTTTATGCGGAAGACGATGTGAAGTTGACGCCCAACTTTCAGTTGACGGCCACCCTTCGCTTTGATCGTAACTCCAACCCATACTGCCGCACAGCCTGCTTTACTCGTCTTGTCGGTCCGTTCAGCACCATCACCCACACCGCAGCTACTCCGTATAATCAGTCCATTCAGACGGGCAACTACACTCCCTATAACTCCGTCCAGGGCGTATCGATCCAGCCGCGCATAGGTTTTGCCTACTCGCCCGGAGGCTCCAACAGCAAGACGGTCCTCCGCGGCGGAGCTGGCGTCTTTGCCGATTCTCCTATTCTTGCCCTTACCTCACGCTTTCTGACCGCAGCCCCATCCGACCCAGCCTTTACTCTCCAAAACAACGGTACCTACGCGATCTTTGCGGCTGCGCCTAACAGCGCCTTCACCGCTTTAGCTGCCTCCAATAAAGCATTCCAGGCAGGTTTCGCCAATGCTGGAACGCTGGCGAGTATCTCTGCAGCCGTGGCTGCGGCTGGAAGCGCATTTGCAGCTCCCAATTATGCCGCATCGGTCAACAATGAGCTGAAAAATCCTAAGTATATCGAATACAACTTTGAAATTCAGCGGCAACTCGGTAAGAACGACGCAATCAATGTCAACTACGTTGGCAATTTCGCATACGACATCTTCCTCCAGAACGGTAATGCAAATGCTTACGCCGTACGTGGTGACAACTTCGGCGGTCTATCTAACACGCCGACCGATACCCGCTTCAAAGCCGTGACGAACCTTTCCAATAATGGCAATTCCAACTACAACGGCTTGATCACCAGCTACCGGCACCAGGCTCGCTTCGGCCTCATGGTTGGGGCGTCGTACACCTACAGCAAGGCTCTAGGGAACACCTCAAATGGCGGCCTCTACGGAGCCAACGCAGTCATTCAGACCGATCCGATTTTTCAAATTGATCCGACCAGCATCAATCGGCTCAACTACGGTCCGCTCGACTATGATGTGCGTCACTCGGCCAATATGAACTATGTCTGGACGATTCCGGCCCCATTCAATAACTATCTTGCCAAAGCCGTTCTTGGCGGCTGGACGGCTTCCGGTATCGTGCTGTATAAGTCAGGCTTGCCCTTCTCGGTCGTCAACACGGCAGCACGTACCCGCGAGCTTTCCACTAGCTCCACCACTACCAGCTACGTACTTGCAGGCCAACTTGCCCCCAACCCGGAGACCCGTTGTTCCAACCCGCACACCACTTGCCTAACTACCAGCCAGTTCGCTGCTACTGCGAATCAGGTTCAATATGGTTTCGGCAACCGCGCACTAAACTCCTATCGCGGACCGTCCTTCTTCGACACCGATCTATCTGTCGTCAAGGGCATTCGCTATCGTGATAACTACCGTTTCCAGGTCGGCGCTATTGCAAACAATGTTCTTAACCATCCAAACTTTTCTACCCCGGTCAACAGCTTGACGGCGGCGCACTTCGGTACCATTCAGACCACCGTAGTCTCTTCTCCAAGCAGCCTATACGGCAATGGGCAGGGCTCGGCACCATCTGGTCGCGTCCTTGCGCTGACCGCAGGCTTTAATTTTTAGGAGCTTATCGAGATAACTGGTATTAGCGCCTAGTGTATGGACTTTGTCTTTGATTAAGGCAGATAAGGTTCTTTTGCTGCGTTGGGCCGCCGGATGTGGTGCAAAATGGCCTCCACGGCGGCGGTCACAAGCCTCAGAGTCTTGCTATATTGACCAATTTATAGTCCTGTTGGGCGATCAACTTCAGTTGCTCTCAAGTCCGTCATGGAGAAGGTCAGCGCCTGGTGCATCTACCGCTTGATATCCTCGACGGAGGTCTCCGCCATGGATGGCAGCTTGAGAGCTGAATGGCAGGTCGAACGCTCCTTTTCGAAGTCTTCCGGTAGGTCCTGATCGGGATTGCGACATTGGATCGCACCCTGACCCAGACCTCCTAGGAGCGCAGCTTTCGCCCAACGCGAGCAGGCCGCAGACCTCATAGGCAATGCTGTTGACCTTCTACGCACACCTCGTCCTTCTTCAGCACCGTCGTCAGTCATGGATCGCAAGCTACGTTGGCTCTGGGATCCTCCTCGCCCGGACAGAAGCGGAGACGGCTGCCCGTTATCTCATAACGATTTCAACGACATCCAGAACCGAACGGTACCGCAGATTTATGGAGTGAATTCCAGGCTGTGCACCAACCGGATCAGCATCGCGCAGTAGTGTGAGCAGTAAGCGCTGCGCATGACGGCCTGCAGTTGCTGGCGGGACGGTTTAGGTCTCTAAGAGCACTTCTATGAGTCGTGATTATTGCAGCTCCGATCAAGCCTGCTAAGCAGACAGGTAACATTTTCACGTCTTTGCGATGTTCTCAAACATCGTCAACGTAGAAGCAATCGAGTTGCAGTCACCCTCAAATAGTGGAAGGGTGTTCTCTTCTAGGCGCCTAGGACAGACAATCGGTTTAGTCATATCGGTGTTCGGCTTTGCGGTACTCGGCACCAGAGTTCTCCTTTTGCTGTCTGGAACGAGCGACCTACCTAGAATCCCGAAGCCATTTTTTCTTCCCTGCTACGGTCGGCCACTATATCTTTGACAACCACGTCCCCAACGCATAAATCTGATGTGTCAGCGAATCAGGGCTAGTGCCCGATCCAGAACAGTCAGCCATAGGTTACATATCCTTGGAGCAGGCCATGTAAATGACAGGGGGTGGCACGGGTGCAAAGCCTTAAAGCCGGCTTTCCACCCTTCCCATATCTCTTTGGAACTTCCTAGGGATTCCCCACTATTGGAATGGTCCGCCGCCAGTATTCCCGGAACGGACTATTTGATTGGCAGGAGGCTTTACATGGACATTTCAACGACTGGTATTGATCTGAGGAAGACTACGTTTATCCTGATTGGCCTGAGCAGACGCGGTGAGATTGTGCTTCGTAAGAAGCTTCGCGAACGCAATTGCTAACCTTCACCGCATCCGTGTGCCGTTACTGATTGGGATGCCTGCCCCGGGCTCATTACCTCGCTCATGCCCTGCGGGAGCAGGGCATGATGCCAGACTGATGCCGGCGCAGTACGTAAGCCCTTCGTGAAGACCAATAAAAACGACTACCTGGATGCGGAAGCGATAGCTGAAGCCATGCAGCGGCTCACGATGCGGTTCGTGCCGGTCAATAACGATACGCAGCCGGACCTGCAGGCCTCGCACTGCGTGCGGGATCTTTGGGTCGCGAGAACAACCGCAGTCATGAATCAGATCCGTGGGTTTCTGCTGGACCGTGGCATAGTGATCTGCAAAGGACCGTCTTATCTGGCGGCCCAACTGCAGCTCATTTTCCCGGACGGTGATTCTTTCTCTGGAAGACTGCTTCAATTGACGCTTGAGCTAAAGCACGAATGGAGTGAGCTCGAGAGGAAAATGGAAGAAGCGAGCGCCAAGCTCGGCCGCCTCGCCAGGGAGGATGATGATGGCTATCATCGGTTAATGGAGGTGCGTGGTTTCGGGCCGGTTGTTTCGACTGCACTCATTGCAGGGATCGGCGACGGGTCAGCTTCAGAAAAGTTCGACGGGATTTGAAACGTGACTGCTGGGCATCAGCAAACTTGGCAACGAGTACCTGTCGCGCATGATGTTTCACGTCGCTTGATCCGTGGTGATGCAGATGGAAGAAAAAGCTTCCGCTCTCGGCGAACGGCTGACCAGCCTTTCGGTGCCACGCCATCGCAACGTAACGGTCGTCGCTCTGGCTAGCAAGATGGAATGAATCGCATGGGCCATCCTAACGAAAAGCACACACTACGCTGCACCGGCCCTGGCTGCAGCCTGGACCGAGACATGGAGAAGACGCTGAAGTACGCGCTTGGAAGCGATTCGCGATTCATACATTTCCATCCCTCCGACGACGATCAGATTTTCTCCTACTGGAACCCATCATACGGCTTTTCGTACCGCTTCTTTCCACGATCCAGCGACGGGGCAGAAGCACGAAGCCTCGTTGGGCATGGGGTATTTCACTACTTCGAGCTGTATGCCATGCTGCTGTGCGGCTTCGGCTGCGTTCGGCCCGGAGTAGCCCTGGTCGACGGCCGTCACCTTGAGCGCCAGCAGATGCCCCAGCGTAACGACCGCGATGTGGACCTTTGATCCCTTGCGCCGCTTGGCCCCGTCGTATTCGTCACGCGCTCCGCTTTTGGGGTGTGGACTGCAGTGTACGGCTATCGATGCACCCCGCCGTAGGCTGGCCCTTGCGCCCGTCGCACTCGCGCACGACCGACTGCACGTCCCCCTGCCAGAGCCTCGAAAACATCCGCGTCCAGCCAGCGCCGCATCTGCTGGTACACCACCCACTAGGGGCAAAAATCGTGCGGAAGATAACACCTTTGCCGGCCCGTCCGCGCTGCATACCGCTCCCCGTTAAGGTTATCCGTAGCTGTGCCCACGCTGCGGACTGCGTTCGCGACATAGCAAAAGGTACGGCAACACAAACTCCCACTCCTCCTCCGTCACATTGGACGAATAAGCTGATCTCTCTTCCATCCATCCAGGCTCAGCAAACAACACGCCACAGCAAAGATCCACGCGGTCGTGGGTGCGCTCGGCACCCACTCCGGTTGCACCTGGACCGCGGGACAGAAGTGCGAACTGGACGGCGCGGATGTACACCTGCCCGGACTCAAGGCCAGGACCGTGATCGCGGACAAGGTCTCGATGCCGAGACCAGAGTGCTTCAACCGCTGCGAGCGAGCGGCAAGCAGGCCGTCCTTCCGGCTCGCGCCAAACGACTTCAATCGCGCACCTACGACCGCAAACTCTAGAAAGCCAGGCACCTGATCGAGAACTTCTTCGCAAAATTCAAACAGTTCCGAGCCAATCGCCACATGCTATGACAAACCAAACAGAACTTC
>CAXTQE010000032.1:21941-29700 GCA_964246225.1 uncultured Acidobacteriaceae bacterium
GCTCGATCAGTGCGAGCCGGCTGAGTCGAGAAGATTGACTGCGGTACATTCGTTCCACGCAAGTTAGGGGCAAGGCTACTGCAGCCTTAGACTAGACCGACCTCTTGGTAGATTGAACCTCAAAGTGGATGAAGTCGAAGGAACTTCTGTTCTGCTGCCTGCCAACGTGAAGCTACCTGCGGGCGGTCCGTTCCGTGCGGCAGGGAAGCTTCGATCAGCGAACAGCGACTGCAGTGCTTTGCGGGCATCGCGCCGGGTGAACTGATTCGCTACACCCACTCTTTAAGAGTGATGCCGTCAGGGAGCGTGCCGTCGATCTCGATCAATCAGTCGTCGCGGGAGCGAGGCGGCCGATTTTCAGAGACAAACTCCGGCCGTAGTTTGACTTTGATTTGGGAGAAGAGCTGGTCGGCGCGGGCGTTTCCAGTACTCTTCTCATGCCTGAAGGCAAGGCAGCGCACAGGCGCCATGAGGCCACGCCCAGCGGAACGATCCGTTTCGAACATGTTGTTCAGTGCTGACCCGTTCATAGCCGGCGTAGCTGTCGCTGCGGATACGGCGAATCATCGTGGCTAGAAACGATTGTGGGTAAGCCACGCCTGTGAGCACGAAGCAGGCAAGTTCGCCAATAAGCTTAGACAAAACCCCTTTGGTGTCGAATTTTGTTTTACCGTCGGACTGGTAACGATCGGTTGCATTGGCGAGCATGCGGAGGGAAAGGACCCGCTCGTTAGAGCTACTCTTGAGGTCAAGATCCCCAAGATGTTCACTTAGACGCCGCTCCAGTACGGGGGCTGCTGCCTTATCCAGAGCCGGACGGACAGATACGAGGCGTTGGGTGACGGAGGAGGTTTGTCTGCCTGGTGGGTACTTGGCTCGGAGCAAGTGTGACGACTGGCTTGACAATCAACTCGTAAAGGTAAGTCTGCTCTCCCGCAATGCGGAAGATTGTCGGGGGTGAAATCCATGTCGCGCAGCATCCAGCCGAGGTCGCGTTCGCCGCGCAGGGCTTCGTGCGGCTGAGGAATGGTGCTGTCGTCTTCAAGAAGTGCAAAGTGGGCTGCAAATTCCCGGCAACCAAGATAGGGACGAGTGAAGCAGGCGCCACGCCGGGCGCGACGGTTGAACTGGTCCAGGTGCTTGGCGGGGTCGCCCGGGCCGGAACAACATCGAAATGGGCACCGATGATGTAGCCGACCTCGCGTAGCAGAAGTGCGGCTCTCTGCCGGCGCATGTCGGGGCCAGAGGCGGCGATACCAAGATTTCCGGTGCCGGCCTTCATCGCTTTTTCAACGCGGCCCCTGCCCATATTGTATTTACCTCATTGCGCCGCACGGAAGTAAAGTGGATCGGTTGCAGCACGGTGATGCTATCGACAACCCAGCAGATCTCCGGCTTCCAATACACGGCTTCAAGCACACCGCATGCAATGCGGAGCTCCACGCGGTTCACCTCCTGATCTCACAAACCCATTTGTGAGAAGTTAGAACGCCATAACTCTCGGACAGAAATTCCTGCGTCGGGAGCGTACAGAGTGGATTTACGTTTACGCCCATGCCTTGGAACAGATCGGGGCGAGCATACCTTGCGATGTGTTGACGTTTGTTCCTCAAGCTTCGCCGAGGCAAGGCACGATTCTGATTGCCGGGAAGCCGCAAATTCGCGGACAATGACTTCACAAAAACAATCTATGCAAGCCGTGGCTTTAAAAGGAGAAGGTCTGTGACGAGTTATAAGGTGATCGGTTTGGCTTTAGTGGGTTGTGTGGCGGTGCCGTGTGCGCTTGCACAGAAAGCACCCAAGAAGGTCGTCAAGACCGATACGGACATGCCTACACTCAGCTATCCGCTGACTATGATGCCGAGTGCATTGCTTGTGGCGGATGATGCGACCTTCATGCTTTCCTGGCGAAAGTAGATGCCGATGTACTAACGACGTTGCGAGACTACGACATCGCTGACAAAGCCACTCTGCGCGGTCTGCTGAATGAGCGAGCAAGCGAGGCCTTGCTGACGAACGACAATCTACAGGCCCTTGCAGAAATGGACAAGGTACGAGAGATGGAGGATAAACTCTCAGCTATCGCCACGGCAGGTTTACTAAATCGGCAGATCGCGGAGGCTCGCATCGAGTCTGGAGCTATTTCAGGGCCGGCGTTCGAGGCCGCATTTTTCAAAGAGATTCACCTCCGCCGTCAATGCACTACCGTGGAAGCTGGCACAAAACAGGGTCAGGGGCTTGAAACAGTTCTATGAAACCTCATCGCCGACCCTGCTGACGGGATCGCTGAAGGTAGATGCAGACCCTGCAGAGGCGAAAACTGGCGCGATCGATTTGTCCACTGCGATGGAGCTCATCTATGACCGTCGTACGCTGAAGATCGTGCTGCCGTTGAAAACGCAGGCGATGGCGGTGTTAATGCCTTATCTTGTAGCGCATACGGAAAAGAAACCTGATATCTGGCCGGCGCGGAATGTCACACTGACTGCCGCTGACTCACTTACGCCGGTACGCATCGGCATCTGGGATTCCGGTGTGGACACAGCGCTCTACCCGACGCAACTTTATACCGACCCCAAACCAGGCGACCATAGCCCCCATGGTTTAGCATTCGACACCCAGGGTGCGCTCTTTTCAGGCGACCTGCAGCCGCTCACTGCTGAACAGAAGGCCGCTTACCCGGAGGTGCTGGCGATGATGCAAGGGGAGAGCGACCTGCAAAACAATATCGATTCGCCCAGTGCAGCGGCACAGCGGGCCAAGCTTTCGACGACACCGCCGGATGAGTTGGCCGTGTTCTTCAAGAATTCCGATTTTATCAGTCAATATATGCACGGCACTCATGTAGCTGGAATCGCGGTTAAGGATAATCCTGCGGCGCGACTGGTGGTAGCTCAGTTTAACGATGCCCTTCCGGATTTACCATTTGTGCCGACGTTGGCATGGGCAGAAACATTTAAAGTAGACTTCGCGATGCTGGGTGATTACTTTCGCGAGCACGAGATTCGTGTAGTAAACATGAGCTGGAGCGACGACGTAAGTGAATTCGAGCGATGGCTCAGCAAAACGAGCCCGATCAAGGATCCGCTCGCGCGTAAGGAACTCGCAAAACAGATTTATGCCGTGTGGAGGGAAGCCGTCGAAGGTGCAATCAAGCGTGCACCAAACACATTGTTTGTGTGCGCCGCAGGAAACAGCAACAGCGATGCCAGCTTTCTTGGCGACGTTCCGCCAAGTCTGCATCTGCCGAATCTGGTAGCAGTGGGTGCCGTCGACCAGGCCGGGGAGGAAACCTCCTTCACCAGCTACGGAGAGACCGTGTTATTGGACGCGAACGGTTATCAGGTTCCGAGCTACGTGCCGGGCGGCGCAGTGCTCATGGAAAGCGGTACGTCGATGGCATCACCGAATGTGGTAAATCTAGCCGCGAAGCTCATTGCGCTGGACCCAAAGCTCACACCAGAGCAGACGATTGCACAATCCTATTGATACTGCCAGAGTCTATGGCGTGCACTTCGCTTAGAGAATTTATAGCGTCGCAACCATTCAAAATTGCGCTCAGATAGACTCCCGAATAGCACAAACCCGTAAGGCAGACCGAGACGGTGAGATCTGAGGTACGTTGCACGTACACCCATAGCTGATGGATGCTGCGGTTGGGATACAACCCGAGGACGGTTGGGCCAACTATGGCAAAAAGAGAGCACGATCCACCACTATTTGCGTTGCTGCGCTGTAGGGACCAGCAACATCAGGGGAGCAATTACAGCGATGAAGAAGCTTGTCGCTACGACGCTTTCGACAATCAGGGTCCATCCGACGATCTGCTCTAAACCTCTGCTCACAAGTGATAATCGCCGACAGGTGTAGCAGCCCTAGAGTTGTCGATATGCGACTGAGCCACAGGCCAACAGCAGGATGAAGACAAAGGCAAGCTGCGGGATGAGAACCGCAGCTTGCATAGCCGGAGTTTAGCCGAGGATGCGGTATCCGAGCTGGAAGGGATTAGAGGCGTAACCGGCGAGCAGAAACCAGCCGGTTGCGCCAATGTGTAGCGAGGGGCCGTAGGTGTAGCCGAAGCCGGTATCCATAACGCTGGTGGCGGCGACGAGCCCGTTGCCGACAGGGATGGCTTTACCGCCGACTGTCTGGCCCGCGCCGAGGAGCTTTTGGGCGTGCATGCAATCCTGCAGCAAGGTGATAGTAGAGGTGATGTCGGCAATGAGCGACGAGACGTTATCGCCGCCACGAAGGACGCGGGCGATAAGGGCGGCGGCGGCGTGAGCTGTGCCTTCGAGCCAGACTGCGTCGGGATCGTCGGCTTTGGTGGTTAGGCTGGCGGTATCAAAGACGAGGCCGTTGAACTTTTCGGTGCCGGGAATGCTGGTGTGCGGGGCTGCTGCGGTGTCCGTGGCGTGCAGGTTGTTGAGCGCCCAATCGATAGTTTTTGTGCGGGAGGGAAGGTCGATGCCGCTGCCGAGCAGAGCCATGTAGGACCAGGTCTGGCAATCCTCGGGGATGGGGGAGGGATTGAGGGTGATGCCGTCAGAGTCGGTGCCGGTGTAAAAGTAAGGGCCGGCGGCGTTGTAGACAGACTCAAGGAACAAGAGCGCATGTCCGGCGAGCGACTTCCAGGTCTGGCCGTCGGTGGCGTGGCCGCCGCTGGTAAGGGTGTCGAGCATGGTGAAGAAGGCATAGGTATCGATGTTGTGCTCGGTCGATTTACCGTTGGTGGAGGGGACGGACTGGTTGTACTGGTTGATGGTGGTTCCGAAGGAGTAGCCACCGGCACCGCTGGTGCTGAAGGCGTTGACGACAATCCAGTTGGCAACCTTGAGGGCGCCGTTGAGGTATGTGGAATTCTGGGTGCGGGCGAAGAGCTGGGCAAGGGCCATGCCAGCCCAGGCCTGGTCGCCGACGGTACTGGAATAGAAATAAAATGGGGCCGCGGCGGGAGTGATGAAGGCGCCACCAGGGCCGGCGACGTTGACGTAGTAAGCCTGGGCAAAACGACCGTCGGCGACCGGGAAGTTGTTAGCCTGAGCGTAGAGCAGACCCTGGCCGAGAACTTCGGCGCGCGTGAGATTATCGGGGTCTTCAGAGCCAAGCAGGGCGTGAAGCAGGACGGCGTTATCGTAGGTGAAGGCAGTGGCGCCAAGGGCTTGGTCGCTGTAGCTTTGGCTGAGTCGGACCGTGGCGCCGGTCGCGTAGGCATCCATCATCTGGTAAGCGAAGGCGAAGGCGGCGTTGAGGGAGTTGGGAAGTTGTTCTACGTCGTGGAGCAGAGTGGCGGGCCCAGTCTGGGCCTGGGCCGGGGAGGTAAGAGTAAGACCAGCGGGCAGACCGGCGAGCATGGCGGCGGATGTTCCGAGACCGAAAAAGCTGCGGCGTGAGACGGTTTGGCTTGGCACGATGAGACTCCTGAGGACGGGAGTACAGTACCTGACGGAAGGCAGGATGTACAACTTCTGGGAAGACCTGCATGCAGCAGGATGAACAGGACGCTTCACTTCTCCGTGCCGGGTCAGCACCTCAAGTGCGACCAGCTCGTTGAGGTCCCTGGTTGCTGTGGCAGGAGAGGCTTCAGTGATCGAGCTGTAGTCGCCATCGCACGACACTCTCTGGCTGCGCGGAATAGCAGTGAGAAAGCATCCAACGCCGGATGTCCATGAGCTGACGCTTCACAACTTGTGGGCGCGCGTGGGAATCAGAAGGAGTGCAAGACAATCACTAAGGATGGAGCTTACACAAGATGGTCGATACGACGAAGATTGAAGAGCATATGGAAGTAGTTGGTTCGGATGGGCAGCATGTGGGATTGGTCGACAATCTCGGCATTAAGCTGACCAAGCGGGATCCGCTCGCGAACGATCAGCACCACTACATCAAGCTTGAGACTGTGGTTTCGATTGAGGATGGCAAGGTCAAGCTGAACGTACCGGCGCAGCAGGCGCTGGGCGATATGAAGGTCGTCGAGAACTAGCTTTTGCCGGGTGAAGCAAGCCATGTTCCCTGCAGCATGGACAGCACAGAGACGAAAGACCGGGGTAGCGAGACTATCGTTTCCCGGTCTTTTTTTGTGTCTCAAGGAAGCGGCGGACGCGGTCGAGGGTGCGGGCTTTTCCGAAGACTACGAGACTTTCGAGCAGCGGCGGGGACTGCGTGCTGCCGGTGAGAATGGCGCGGAGAAGCATGAAGTTCTCTTTGACAGACCACTCTTTTGCTTCGCCAAGGGACCGTAGTGCGGGGTCCAGGGCTTCCGTGGTCCAGTCAGAAGCTTCGAGGACGGTGAGCTGCTCGGCGGCGAAGGCCAGGGTCTCGTCAAGAGCGCGCTTTTTGGGAAGAAAGACTTCGGGGGCGGGTTGCACGTCGTCGCGGAAGAAGAAGCCGGTGACGTCACCGAACTGTGCGAGTGTCTCGATGCGGTCCTGGACGAGGGCGCCGACTTGGGCCAGATAGGCGTCGGAGAAGACGACTTCGCGGAGCTGCTGCTGGAACTCGGCTGGGGTGAGGGCGCGGAGGTACATGCCATTCAGCCATTTGAGCTTGACGAGATCGAAGACGGGGCCGCCCAGGGAGATGCGGTCGAAGGTGAACTGCTCGAGCATCCTGGGCAGGGTGAAAATTTCGGCTCCATCATTCTTTTCGGTGCCGGCAGGCATGCCTCCGCCCATCAGGCCGAGGAAGTTGAGCATGGCTGCTGGGAGGAAGCCGGCCTGGCGGTAGTAGATGAGCGAAACGGGATTTTTGCGCTTGGAGATCTTGCTCCTGTCGAGATTGCGAAGCAAAGGCATGTGCCAAAAGCGCGGAAGATCCCAGCCGAAGGCGCGGTAAAGCAGGACGTGTTTGGGCGTGGAGGAGATCCACTCTTCGGCGCGAATGACATCGGTGATGCGCATCAGGTGGTCGTCGACCACGTTGGCGAGGTGGTAGGTGGGGAAGCCGTCGGACTTCATGAGCACCTGGTCGTCGACGTTGGTGTGGGAAAATTTAATGTCTCCGCGGAGCTCGTCTCGAAAGGAGGTTTCTCCTTCGGCGGGAACTTTGAGGCGGATGACGGAGGGTCGTCCTTCTTCTTCGAAGGCGGCGATCTGGGCGGGGGTGAGCTCGCGGTGTGCGCCGTTATAGCGCGGAGGAAGCTTGGCGGCCAGCTGGGATGTGCGCATGGCTTCGAGCTCTTCGGCGGTCTCGAAGCTGCGATAAGCGGAGCCGTTTGAGAGCAGAAGCTGGACGTGCTCGCGGTAGATGTCGGTGCGCTCGGACTGGCGGTACGGGCCATAGGGGCCACCAATGTCGGGACCTTCGTCCCAGGCGATGCCGAGCCAGTGGAGGGCGTCGAAGATCATCTGTTCGGAGGAGCTGACGAAGCGAGCGCGGTCGGTGTCCTCGATGCGGAGGACGAACTGCCCGCCGCGTTGTTTGGCGTAGAGGAAGTTCAGCAGGCCGATGTAGGCCGTGCCGACGTGGGGGTCGCCTGTGGGAGAAGGGGCGATGCGGACGCGGATGGAGGTCATAGGAGGCTGGTTGGTGTGCCTTCCCGGATCCCTGATTTGACCTCAACTCCCCATTCTGAGGGCGGAGTCTGGTCAACAGAATCACAGGTTTACAGGCTGTGTGCCACTTTGCCTTTCGTTGGCTTTGAGTCGATTCTACCGGAGTGGCAGGGGAGTGCAGGCCAGCAATCATTGGGTTGTATGTGGGACTAAGTTGAAGTGGAGATCAACGACGAGCTTGCAAGCTACGGGGACCTTAGCTGAGG
>CAXTQE010000033.1:0-29594 GCA_964246225.1 uncultured Acidobacteriaceae bacterium
ACACCTATGCCGTCACCTCGCTGCACGCCCTGCAGCCCGGCAGCTCCCTGAACATAGAAGTAGATGCCCTCGCCAAGTACGCCGAAAAGCAGGCCGAAGCCCGCCGCGCAGACATGGCCGCTCAGAAATGGACCGTCACCGAAAACTATCTGCTGGCGAACGGCTACTAATCCTGTCAAGTGCCTGAAGCATCTAAGCTATTCATTGCAAAAGAGATAAACCTGGCATATCTCTGTCCTTCAAAGGACTAAGATAGAGATAGGCGTATTTCCCAATCACCGGAGCCTCTCAGGTGCCGGAGTGGATGGGTCGGAAATAGCAGCGCGTCTGCGGTCTCTTATTTCATCTAGGTCTTTTCGGACGATCAGCCAGCCATTTTCACGCGGTCACAGCAATGAGCTTGCTTGAGTCCGGACTCACATACCTGGAGTCCGGACTTAAGTCTTGCTCTATGAATACTTTGCATACTTTTGGTGTGGGGAGGGGGTACTCACGAACCTGGACCAAGACGAAGGCGTAGCGCTCGTAGCAGTTACTTCCTAGCTGTTGCTCATGCTGTGCAGAAACTCGGAGTTGTTCCGCGTCTTCTCCAGCCGACTCGTCAGCAGCTCCATCGCTTCAGTCGGCGAAAGCGGATTCAGCACCTTGCGCAGAATCCAGATCCGCTGCAGATCGTCCTTTTGGATCAGCAGCTCTTCCTTCCGCGTGCCGGAACGCTGAATGTCGATCGCCGGGAACACCCGCTTGTCGACCAGCTTGCGATCCAGAATCACTTCCATGTTGCCCGTACCCTTGAACTCCTCGAAGATCACTTCATCCATCCTCGAGCCGGTATCCACCAGCGCCGTGGCAATGATCGTGAGGCTGCCACCCTCCTCAATGTTGCGCGCCGCACCAAAAAACCGCTTCGGGCGCTGCAGCGCATTCGAGTCCACACCGCCTGAGAGCACCTTGCCCGAAGGCGGCACAATCGTGTTGTACGCGCGCGCCAAACGCGTGATTGAGTCAAGCAGAATCACCACGTCACGCTTATGCTCGACCAGTCGCTTGGCCTTTTCGATCACCATCTCGGCCACCTGCACATGGCGCGCCGCCGGCTCGTCGAACGTGCTGCTGATCACCTCGCCGCGCACCGAGCGCTGCATGTCCGTGACCTCTTCCGGCCGCTCGTCGATCAGGAGCACGATCAGCACCACCTCAGGGTGGTTCGAGGTGATCGAGTTTGCGATCGACTGCAGAAGCATGGTCTTCCCGGTACGCGGAGGCGCAACGATCAGCCCACGCTGCCCTTTGCCCACCGGCGTCAGCAGGTCCATCACCCGCCCGGAGATGTGCTCGCGCACTGTCTCCATCTTCACCCGTTCCTGCGCGTAGAGCGGCGTCAGGTTGTCGAACAGAATCTTGTTGCGCGTCTCCTCTGGCGACTCGAAGTTGATCGCCTCGATCTTGACTAGCGCGAAATACTTTTCGCCTTCATGCGGCGAGCGAACGTTGCCGGAGATCGTGTCGCCCGTCTTAAGGTCGAACTTGCGAATCTGCGACGGGGAAACGTAGATATCGTCCGGGCCAGGCAGGTAGTTATAGTCGGGCGAGCGAAGAAAACCATAGCCGTCAGGAAGGATTTCGAGCACGCCCTCGGCAAAGATGTGTCCTTCTTTTTCGCTTTGCGCCTGCAGAATCTTGAAGATCAGGTCCTGTTTCCGCAGCCCGCTGGTGCCGCCGATATCCAGGCCACGGGCTAACTTACCCAGTTCGGCTATGTTGTGTTCTTTCAACTCTGAGATTGTCATGGGGGTATGTTCTTTTCTTTGGGAGTGTGTTCGAGGGAGATGGAGGAGGGAAAATGGAGTGCAGAGGAGTTAGAAAAGGAGGCGGGGCCCGGCGTGAAAACCAGAGCGATCACGCTATCGGTATTGGGGGAACTGTGAAAATTGAGGATTGTGTGCGGGGGTTGCTGCAGGAATAATACCGTGAAACGAAGTGCGGTGAACTGAACAAAAGTTGTAGATGGGTGAAACTGCCGCGCGACTAAGCCGCGCGGCGATGGTCCGACAGAAGAATCTTTTCTACCTTTGGCTCGGCCCCGTCGTCCATGGGAACCGTATCCTTGAACCGGTCGAGAACCTCGTTCGTCGTGTCCTGCAGGCGAGTATTCGGTTTGTGCAGCTTGCGGGTTGCCTTCGCAGCCAATTGGCAAAGCTGGTACCGATTTGTAACGTGCGTAAGTGCTCCAAAGATCAGATCTGAGCGCATAGTGGTTCTCCTATTCTTCCTTCTTGAAGGTCGCTCCGATGAGCTGACGCCTTGGGGAGGCTCACCGTAGCTTCTGATTTGTGCAGGCGTACCTGGAATGCAGAGATGAGACGCTTATTTTAGGCCGCCCCGTCCGCAGTCCAACCATGCTTGGTATCACAGGTTTAGACGCCAACCTGTTGCCCAGGATGCCATCTAATCTGCGATTCGTTCAAAATCTACATGCAATTACCGCACTCCGAACCCACAAACGCCGGAAGTACGGCATAACCTGGCTCTTGACCCTTCCACCTAATTTCATACCGCCAAAATGGAAAACGATCCTTTTGGAAAGTAAATGGTGTGGCGAGTCACGTCAATCCTTATTTTGGAAGCTGGTCGATCGTACTCTACGGGAAAGTGGAGGCTGAGGACCCACGCCCCTCTAACTAAGACCAGTAGCTGCGGTCGAGCGTCCGGTACTGGATCGCCTCAGCAATGTGCTTCACCACGATCTCCGGTGCGCCCTCAAGATCCGCAATCGTCCGCGCCACCTTCAGGATACGGTCATGGGCGCGCGCGCTCAGCCCCTGCTGCTGCATCGCCCGCTCCAGAAGCCGCTCCGCATCGCTGGCCAGCTCGCAGAACAGGCGAATCTGCTGCGTCGACATCTGGGCGTTCGCATACACGGTTTGCGACGCGCTTCGTCCGGAGGGACGCGTGCGCGTCTCCACGCCTGCCTCCACAAAACGCGCCTGCTGCCGCTCCCTGGCGGCCAGCACCCGCGCGCGGATCTCCGCCGAGCCCTCTGCCGAAGCACCGCCGCGAAGCTCCTTGTACTGCACGGCCGGCACCTCGATATGAATGTCGATCCGGTCCAGCAGAGGCCCCGAGACCTTCGACACATAACGCTGAATCATCGGCGGGGTGCACATACACTCGCGGCTCTTATCATTGAAATACCCGCAGGGACAAGGATTCATCGCCGCCGCAAGCATGAAGCGCGCCGGAAAACTAAGGCTCATCGCCGCCCGCGCAATCGTTACATGTCCATCTTCGAGCGGCTGCCGAAGCACCTCGAGGACGTTGCGTGGGAACTCCGGCAGCTCATCCAGAAAGAGCAGCCCGTTGTGCGCCAGCGAAACCTCGCCCGGTCTCGGCACCGCGCCTCCGCCGATCAAGCCTGCGTCCGAGATCGTGTGGTGCGGCGCGCGAAACGGCCGGTGCGTCACCAGCCCCTCAGCCGCATTCAGCACCCCGGCGACGGAGTGGATCTTGGTCGTCTCGAGTGCCTCCTCAAAGCGCAGCGGAGCCAGAATCGACGGCAGCCGCTTGGCCAGCATGGTCTTGCCCGACCCTGGCGGCCCAATCATTAGAATATTGTGCCCGCCCGCGGCCGCCACCTCGAGGGCACGCTTGGCTACCTGCTGCCCGCGCACATCCTTGAAGTCATGCGGGAAGTGATGCAGCTCCTGGAGCAGCTCCTCGGTGTGCGATTCAAGCGGCTGCACCTGCAGGCTGCCCTTCGCAAACGCGTTCAGCAGGTCGCGCACTTCGAGCAGCGTCCGCACCGGATACACCTTCACACCTTCGACCACCGCGGCCTCACGCGCGTTCTCTGCCGGAATAATCAGGTTCCGTATGCCACGCGCACGCGCCGCAATCGCGATCGGCAGCATGCCGTGCACGGAGCGCAGGGCGCCATCGAGCCCGAGCTCGCCGATCAGCAGAAAGTCCGAGAGCTCCTTGATGTGCAAGGCGCCGTACGCTCCCAAAATGCCAATCGCAATCGGCAGGTCAAAGCCCGAGCCCTCTTTCTTCAGGTCCGCCGGTGCCAGGTTGATCGTAATGCGCGTCGGCGGAATGTCGAAGTTGCAGTTGCGAATCGCCGAGCGCACCCGGTCCCGACTCTCGCGCACCGCCGCGTCTGGAAGCCCGACCGTATTGAACTCCGGCCGCTCGAGGATCACTCCCGAAAAGTCGATCTCCACATCGATAATGTGCGCGTCGATCCCGTACACGGCCGCGCTGAAAGCCTTGAAGAGCATGCCCGCCTGAGCCCTCGGTACGGCAGAATGCCCGAAGTGTAGCATCGGCCTCAGCCCCCACCTATGCAACTTTCGGGGATCGCCACCTCTACAATTGGACTGCATACTCGAAACGCGCGCGCTTCCATGAACACCAGCCTCTTCGAACTCTTCAAAATCGGCATCGGCCCCTCGAGCTCGCACACCGTGGGTCCTATGCGCGCCGCTTTGCGCTTTGTGCAGAGTCTCGCGGAAGACCTTCGCTACAACTCCGTCACGAAGGTCTCGGCCGAGCTCTATGGCTCGCTCGCTCTTACCGGGGTCGGCCACGGCACTGACCGCGCCGTCCTGCTCGGCCTGAGCGGCGAGGCGCCGGACACCGTTGATCCCGAGGCTGTTCAGGGTCTGCTCGACCGCATTCGGGTTTCAGGCAGGCTTCTCCTCGGCGGCGTGACCGAGATCGAGTTTCGCGAAGCATCGGACCTCCTGTTTCACCACGCCGAGATGTATCCTCCGGGGGCCAACGCCGCTGTCTCCCATCCCAATGGCATGCGCTTCCGCGCCTTTGACGCCGCAGGCTCCCTGCTGCGCGAACAGGTGTTCTACTCCGTCGGCGGCGGCTTCATTCTCACCGCGGCCGAGCTTGCGCCCGACCCCCAGGAAAAGCAGATCGCCCCCCATCAGGTCCCGTATCCTTTCGCCAGCGCCGCCGAACTCCTCACAGCGGGTGCGCAGACAGGGCTCTCGATTGCCGAAAGAGTTCTGGCCAACGAAGCCGCGCTGCTCAGCGCCGAGCGTAGCAACCAGCTCGCGCCCGCACTGGTTCGACCTACTCTCCATGCAGACGCGCTAACGCCTGAGGCAGCCGTTCGCGGCGGCATCCTCGCCCTGTGGCAAGCCATGTGCAGCTGCCTGGAACGTGGCCTGGTCACCGAGGGAATTCTCCCCGGCGGCCTTAATGTGCGCCGCCGCGCGCCGCGCCTGCATCAGCGTATCCAGATGCTTGAGGCCTCTGGCAAGGTCCGCGACCCGCTCGCTCCCCTCGACTGGGTATCGCTCTTCGCCATCGCCGTCAACGAAGAAAACGCCGCCGGGGGCCGCGTCGTCACCGCTCCCACCAACGGAGCCGCCGGCGTCATCCCCGCCATCGCCCAGTACTTCCTGCAGTTCATCGACACCGACAAGTCATTGCAGGAGAAAGAAGACGGCCTGATCCGTTTTTTTCTAACCGCCGCCGCCATCGGCATTCTGTATAAAGAGAATGCCTCCATCTCCGGCGCCGAGGTTGGCTGTCAGGGCGAGGTCGGCGTGGCCTGCTCGATGGCCGCCGGAGGCCTGGTTGCCGCGCTTGGGGGCACCGACGCCCAGGTTGAGCACGCCGCCGAGATTGCCATGGAACACAACCTTGGCATGACCTGTGACCCGATCGGCGGCCTCGTCCAGATTCCATGCATTGAGCGCAATGCCATGGGCGCCATCAAGGCCGTCAACGCCTGCCGCATGGCCATGCACGAAACCGAAGGCCACAAGCTCTCCCTCGACCAGGTCATCGAAACCATGTACCGCACCGGTATGGACATGCAGTCGCGCTACAAGGAAACGTCGCTTGCTGGGCTGGCTCTGAATATTATCGAGTGCTGAACGAAGGTAAGGAAAGCCCGGTAGAGGCAAGGCAGTGTCGGCTCCAGGGCTGCTGTGTCCTGGAGCCTGGTTGGGGACGATTCGACTCTCTGTATGCAGACCTCCACCTGATCCAGGCTTCCAGACAGCGTTTGGAGTCCTTCATTCCTCGTATAATGGGGCTATGTCGTTCCTCTCGGTACGCAAGCTTGCCGACGCCAGTCTTCCCACTCGCTGGGGAGATTTTCGCATCCTCGGCTTTGAGGGCGTCGTCGAAAATCCCACTCCCTGCAAGACCGACACGCCTGCCCCCGCGACCCGCGTCGAGTCCGCCGTGGCCCTTGTCATGGGGGACATCTACAGTGCACCGCCCATCGTCCGCGTCCACTCCTCCTGCCTGACCGGCGACGTCTTTCACTCGCTTCGCTGCGACTGCCGCGAACAGCTCGAACTCGCCCTGACCACGATTGCCGCAGCCGGGGCGGGCATCGTCCTCTATGAGAATCAGGAGGGTCGCGGTATCGGCCTGATGGCCAAACTCCAGGCCTACGAGCTCCAGGAGCAGGGCCGCGACACCATCGAGGCCAATCTCGAACTTGGCTACGCAGCCGACTGCCGCCATTTCGAGCTCCCCGCCGCCATCCTGAACCTGCTTAAGATCCCGGCTGTCCGCCTAATCACCAACAATCCGGAGAAGGTCGAAGCTCTGCAGGCGGCCGGCATCCAGGTCGTTGAGCGCATTCGGGCCGACGTTCCCGCCCAGCCCGCCTCCGAGCGCTATCTCCAGACCAAGCGCGAGAAAATGGGTCATTTGGTAGGTTAGGGTGCAATTCGTAGGTTAGGTGCAATCCAAAACTTCGTCCAGGGCGTACTATGGCCTTCACCACGAGCTTTTCAACTTCACTTTGCGTTTGCGACAATGGTTCTGCTTAGAGATGAACCCTATTTTCGCTCCGTTGTAGCCCGGCTCCTGCTCGGGATCTCGGCGTGTGTTGCCGTCGCCCAGGAGTCCGGTTCCATCAGCGGCGTCGTTACCGATCCCACCGGCGCTCTCGTCCCGCGGGCCTCTGTCCTGCTACATCCTCAGAATGGCCCTGACCGCACCGTCCAGACCACCAGCGACGGACGCTACACCCTCCTGGTGGAACCCGGCACGCAGGTAACCCTCACCGTCCAGGCGGAGGGATTCGCTCCCTTGGTCACCAGCCTGATCTCCTCGAGCGGTAGACCTATTCACCTGGATCTGAAGCTGAAGACTGTAGCCGCAACTCAGCAGATCGACGTTCCGCTTGACGCCGGCGACAGCACCGACCCCGACCAGAACGGCGACGCCATCGTGCTCAAAGGCGACGCCATCAATCAGCTGCCACTGGACTCGGTCGAGTTGCAGCAGCAACTCACCGCCCTTGCGGGCAGCCCTTCCCCGGACATTTACCTCAACGGCTTCTCGAACGGCACACTTCCCCCGCGCGACACCATTCGCGAGATTCGCATCAATCATAATCCCTACTCCGCCCAGAACGACACCAATCCCACCAACGGCAAAATCGAAATCTTTACCAAACCGGGAACCGGCAACCTTCATGGCAGCCTATACATTCGCGGCAACGACTCCAGCTTCAACTCGCTGAATCCCTTCGTCACGCAGGAGCCCGCTTACCAGGACGTCTACTATGCGGCTACTCTCAACGGCCCCATTACCCCGCGCACCTCGTTCTTCCTCTACGGCACCCAGGAGACGGATCAGTCCAACGCCATCATCAACGCCCAAACCCTTGACGCAAATCTTAACCAGATTGCCTTCTCGGACGCTATCTCCGCGCCCACCACCACCTACGGCTTCTCGGCGCGCCTTGACAGCAGCCTCGGCCCGAAAAGTACCGTCATCGCCCGCTATACCTTCGATCAAACCCAGCAGATTAATGGCGGAGTCGGTCAATTCGCCCTCGCCTCACAGGGCTATACCAACGAAACTACCGCTCAGACTCTCCAGCTCTCCAACTCTCAGATCCTGTCCAAGAACATCGTCAACGACACCCGCTTCGAGTACATCCGCAGCCGCGTCCATCAGACTCCGGTCTCCGACGCGCCCAGCATCGTCGTCGAAGGCGCTTTCACCGGCGGGGGCAACAACGGCGGATCCTACCACGACAACCAGGACCGCTTTGAGCTGCAGAACTATGTCTCCGAGGCGGCCGGAAAACACTTCCTCAACTACGGCGGACGGCTCCGCTCTACCCGCGACGCCAACAGCTCCTCCGCCAACTACAACGGCACGTACACCTTCTCCTCGCTTGCCTCCTACCAGATCAACCAGCAAGGGGTCAGCGTTGGGCAAACTCCCTACCAAATCGCCTCCGCCGGAGGAGGTCCCAGTCAGTTCAGCTACACCACCGGCAGTCCCAATGTCGCCGTGTCCGTCGTCGACGCCGGGCTGTTTTTCCAGGACGACTGGCGTCTCCGGACCAACCTTACCCTGAGCGGCGGCCTTCGCTTCGAGACCCAAGACGCCATCCACGATCACGCCGACTGGGGTCCTCGTCTCGGGGCCGCCTGGAGCGTACTGACCGGTAAGAACAAGCAGCCGCGGTACACCCTCCGCGCCGGCGCCGGCATCTTCTATCACCGTTTCGCCTCGGGAAATCTCCTGCAGGCCGTGCGCCAGAACGGCATTACGCAGCAGGAATACGTGATCAACTCGCCCTACCTTGCCCAGCAGCCCGCCTTGGGGTCAACCGTATTTCGGATCAGCCCCGACTACCACGCGCCTTATTTTGTTAACACAACCCTGAGCCTCGAGCGCCGGCTCGGCACCCACGGCACCATCACTGCGTCCTACAACCGTAACCGCGGCTCCCACACCCAGCTGACCCGCAACATTAACGCGCCGCTACCCGGGACCTACAATGTCGCCGATCCCACCAGCGGCGTCCGCCCTCTCGGCGGCACGCAGAACGTGTACGAGTACGACTCGGCCGGCCTTTACCGGGACACTCGCCTGAACACCAACCTCAATCTCCAGTTCAAAAATCGTTTTTACACCTACGGCTTCTACCAGTACCGCCGGTCCAATAGCGATGATGATGGAGGAAACTTCCCCTCCAATCAATACAACCTTCGTGCGGACTACGGACCTGTCCCCAACAGCCCCCGGCAGCAGGTTACTCTCGGCGGAGGCGGCACTCTGCCTTTCGGGTTCAGCACCTTCGCCTTTCTGCGTGCGGCCAGCGGCCTTCCCTTCAACATCACCCTGGACTACGACCTCAATGGCGACGCCCAGTTCAACGATCGGCCCACCTTTGCCACCGACCTCAGCAGGCCCTGCGTCGACTTCACTCGCTACGGAGCCTTTGATACCCAACCGCTCGCCGGCCAGCAAACCATCCCGTACAACTTCGCGCAAGGCCCAGCCCTGTTCACCATCAATCTCACGGTCCGCCGCATCTTCAACTTCGGACCGCCTCACAAGCCTGCCGCCGGAACGCCGAGCGCGGCAACCCGAGACGTAAAAGACCACAGGTACTCTCTCGAACTTTCAGCCGACGCCAACAACGTGCTGAATCACGTCAATCTTTCCACCCCTGTGGGCACCCTCGGCTCACCGCTCTTCGGTCATTCCACCGCTCTCGCCAACGGCTTCTCGAACACCGCCAACCGCATCGTCGAGGTTCAAACCTTCTTCCGCTTCTAAGCCGCTTCTGCACCACCGCAGAGTGCTTCGTGGAATGGAAGTCCGAGCTGGATCGTGACCAGGCCCGCACACATTCTAGGCAGCGCGCAGACCGACCGCCACCTTGGCCGTCGTAATCGCCTGCCCCACATGCCGCTGCGTATGCTCCGCGCAGTGCACCAGCAGGCCGCCTACCGTGGACGGCAAACGCCCTCGTCCTACCTCGCGCTTTTGCTCGAACGATTCCGGCGAAAACGCCCGCACTCGCTCCATTGCCTGCCGCAGCCCCGTGCGAAACTCCTCCATCACCTGGGCCACTTCCACCGGTTCCGCAAGCTCTG
This sequence comes from uncultured Acidobacteriaceae bacterium, assembly GCA_964246225.1. Lineage (GTDB taxonomy): Bacteria > Acidobacteriota > Terriglobia > Terriglobales > Acidobacteriaceae > Edaphobacter. Next base: position 9,891 of record CAXTQE010000033.1, read on the forward strand.
TCCGGAGCGCCTCGAACTGCAGCTCCGTCAACGGCCGGCCCTCCGCATACGTCAGCAGGCGATCCAGGCTCCGCGTCATGTGCCGCAGATGAAACGCTACCGGCGCAATTCCGAACGGACGGGCTCCCATCTCCGCGTCGGCCAAGCCTGCGCACCAATGTTCCGCATCCTCGCCCGCCAGCTCGAGCGCATGCAGCACCTGCCGCCGCACCGCGTCCACCTCGGCTAACGTTCCGCGCAGCCACGGCTCCACCATCACAGTCCCTTCCCTTCCCGGAAGCGCCGTACCACGTCGCCCACCTCTTCGTGCTTCCCGTCTACCGCATCGTTCATCGTCTGCATCTCGTTCGCCGTCACCTTGCCCGCCAGCCGGTCCATCGCTGTCTGTATCTCCGGATGCCGATGCAGCGAGTCCTCCCGCACCAGCGGCACGGCCTCGTAGGGAGGAAAGAAGTGCCGGTCATCGGCCAGCACGCGGAAGCCAAACGCCCGGATCGGCCCGTCGGTCGAGTTGCCGGCAGCAATGTCGATCTGCCCTCCATTCAGCGCCCGGTAGAGCAGCCCCAGGTCCATCAAGCGCGGCGGCCCAAATTGCAACCCATACGCCTTTTCGAGTCCCGTCAATCCATCCGGCCGCGCCTGAAACTCATACCCGACGCCTAGCCGCATCGCCGCAGCGTGCCCTGCGAGGTCGGAGATCGTACGCAGCCCCAGGCGGTCCGCATCCGCTCCGCGCACCACCATTGCGAAGGTATCGTTGAACCCCAGCCCCGGCTCCACCCGTACGTGAAAACGAGTCTCGTACATGGACTTAACCGTCCGAAACACTGCCGCGGGGTTCCGGTCTTCGGGCAGCGGCTGCTTCAGGATCGCCGTCAGCGCGGTGCCGGTGTACTCCACATAGGCGTCGATGCGCCCGCTCACGAGCGCCTGCTGGCATAGATAGCTGCCGGCCAGGTAGAACCGCCGCTCCACCCGCTGCGCCTTGCCTTCTTCAGAGAAGACCGCCTCAATCTCCTGTGCCAGCAGCTCGCCCAGCACCACCTGCTCGGTAAAGTTTTTGGCGCCTACCGTTACCCGCGACCCTCGCGGCGGCGCGCAGCCCACGCATACCAGGAGGAAAGCCAGGCCGAGCAGCCGCAGCCTAACCATCTCGCCGCACCGAAAGCCGCTGTTCGAGCGCGCCCAGCCCCGCATCCGCCGCCAGCGCCAGCAGCGCTGCCGGGACTGCCCCAGCCAGCACCAACCCGTTATCGACCGACGCCACCCCGCGAAAGATCAACTCGCCCAACCCACCCGCACCGATCGCCGCCGCAATCGTCGCCACCCCTACGCAGGTCACGGTCGCCGTCCGCAGACCCGCCAGGATCACGCTCGCGCTCAGCGGCAGCTCCACCTTCCAAAGCCTCTGGCCCGCCGTCATTCCCATGGCCTCCGCCACATCGATCAGCGCCGGGTCTACACTCCGAATCCCCGCATACGTGTTCCGCACGATCGGCAGCAGGGCGTACCCGGTCAATGCCAGGATCGCCAAACGCGCAGCATCCTCGCCCAGCCACGGCACCGGCAGCAACAGCCCAAACAGCGCCAGGCTTGGAATTACCTGGATCACGTTGGTCACCGCGATCACCGGCTTCGCCCAGCGCTCATGCCGGGTCAGCCAGACGCCCAGCGGCAGACCGATCACCGCGGCCAGCCCCATCGCAAACAACGTAAGCCAAAGATGCTCAAACGTCAGCCTCCCGACCTCCGCCGCATGGGCTCGCAGAAATCCCATTAGCCGCGATCTCCCCGGCGAACCGCGGCCACGTACCGCTTCACATACTCGAGTTCGCTGCCTAGAACCTCCTCCGACCGGAGGTCTGCGACCACCTTGCCGGCTTCAAGAAAGATCACTCTCGCGGCCAGATACAGCGCTTCATCCAAATCGTGCGTCACCAGCAGCACCGTTTTTCGTACCCGCCCCAGCAACTCTTTGAGCGTGGTCTGGATCTCCGCTCGCGTCATCGGATCGAGCGCCCCAAAGGGCTCATCCATCAGCAAAACACCAGGGTCTCCCGCGAGAGCTCGCGCCAGCCCCACCCGCTGCCGTTGCCCGCCGCTCAACTGCCACGGCAGCCGCGACCCCAGCTCTGGGTCGAGCCCGGCCAGCTTCAGCATCTCCGCCACGCGCGGCCCTCGATCTTTCTTGCCCAGCAACTCGAGCGCCAGCCCCACATTGCGCTCCACCGTCCAATGCGGGAAGAGCCCGGTCTCCTGGATCACGTAACCGACGCCCCGCCGAAGCTCCAGCAGATTCCACTCCGGCACGGTTCGATCGCCGACCCGCACCGACCCGCCGGTCGGCATCACCAGGCCGTTGACCATGCGCATGAGGGTCGTTTTGCCGCTTCCACTCCGGCCGAGCAGCGCCGTCGTGGTACCCGCCGCAAGCTTCAGCGACACTCCTCCTAGCACGGAGGTACCCGAGGCGGGGGCGAAGCTTACGTTCGCAAACTCCACCCCGGCCTCGGTCAAGCAGGAACCTCGCCTTTCAGGCCTGGCTAACCGCTTCGCTCGCCGGCTCTGCCGCAGCAGGCTCAAGGGACGGCTCAGCCGCCGCACCCTCGGCCGCCTCGCCTGCGGCTGACTTCACCCGCACCACAGTAATTTTGTCGAAGCCTTCCTTGAACACCGGCGGCCGCAGGCGCTCCGCCATCTTGTGCATCACCTCATCAGTTACCTGCCGGTCGCGCTTCGAGTTTCGCTCCAGGCACACCGCCAGCGGCACATCAAAGAACACCGCCTGCACCTCATAGCCGAAGCTCTTCGCCATCTTGATCCACTGCCGGCGCTCATGCGGACTCAGGTTGGTCGCGTCCACATAATTCCACGGCATCTTCGCAATCAGCCGCGCCCGCAGGAGGCTTCGAAGCGTGGAGAAGACCAGGCCCTGGTAGCGCTGGTCCGTGATGTCGTCGAAAAGGATCGTCCGCAACATGTCACTTGAGAGCGGAGACACCCCTCGGCGCTTGTACCAGGTCGTCTTTCCCGAGCCTGGCAGCCCGATGGTGAGCACCACATAGCCACGTGGACTTTTGGCCGCAACCTGCTCCGCGGGAGGTGTCGAAAGCAACTCAGGCTGGGTCTCGACCACCACCTTGCCCTCGGCCGCCGGAGCAAAGTCCGCCACCGCTTCCAGCTCCGCGGGCTCTACTTCCGGTTCAGGAGCCGGCGTCTGTGCGGGAGGCGACGTTTCCACCGGCAGCTCAGACTTTTCCGCAACCTCTGGCTCCTGCCTCGTCGGCTCAGCCTCACTTGCCGCCAGCCGCATCGGTTCAGGGTACGTCGGCCGTAACGGAGCCAACTGCCCCGAAGGCAACTCCTGACCACTCTTTCCGGTGGACTCCGACTCGTTCGGCCCACGCCTGGAACGTCTTCTCATCTGCTCAAGTATCCAATCGCGCATCTCGCGCTTACTCTCTTCGGGCGGCTCGGCCCAGCGATCCCGTGCAGGGTCGAGCCATAATATTCCACCGCGACGATCTCATGGCCCCGCAGCGTCTAAACACGCTTGTAACACAGCGCTTCCCCCGCCGCAAACTCCCCTTGCGCCCGCGGTCTCCGCCTGGGCACGCCGTTTCATTGCGCCTCCACTCATCCTTTGATAGCCTTCCGGGGAAGCCCCATACATCCACAAAGCATTTACAAGGAGCACGCGCGCATGGCAGTCAAGGTTGGCATCAACGGTTTTGGCCGCATCGGTCGCAACGTCTTTCGCACCGCGTTGGGCAATCCGGACATCGAGTTCGTCGCCGTCAACGACCTGACGACCCCCGCCACGCTCGCGCACCTGCTGAAGTACGACTCCATCCTCGGCAATCTGAAGCAGACCATCTCCGCCGATGCGGACTCCATCACCGTCGACGGCCGGAAGGTCAAAGTCTTCGCCGAGCGCGACCCCGCCAAGCTTGACTGGGCCTCGGTGGGTGCCGAGATCGTTGTCGAGTCCACCGGCTTCTTCACCGACGGCGAGAAGGCAAAGTCGCACCTGGGCGCTACCGTGAAGAAGGTCATCATCTCCGCCCCGGCCACCAATGAGGACCTGACCGTGGTGCTGGGCGTCAACGATGACAAGTACGACCCGGCAAAACACAATGTCCTCTCGAACGCCTCCTGCACCACCAACTGCCTCGCTCCGATCGTCAAGGTGATCCACGACACCTTCGGTATCGCCTCCGGCATCATGACCACCATTCACAGCTACACCAACGACCAGGTCATCCTCGACACCCCGCACAAGGACCTGCGCCGCGCCCGGGCTGCCGCCCTGTCCATGATTCCGAGCTCCACCGGCGCCGCCAAGGCCCTGAAGCTTGTCATCCCGGAGATGGACGGCAAGCTCGACGGCTTTGCCATCCGCGTTCCCACGCCCAACGTCTCGGTCGTCGACCTTACCTTTGTGGCCGAGAAGCCGATCACCGTTGCCAGCGTCAACGAAGCTCTCAAACAAGCCTCCGAAGGCGAACTCAAGGGCATCCTCGGCTACACCGACGAGGAGCTCGTCTCCACCGACTTCCGCGGCAACCCGCTGTCTTCGATCGTCGACAGCAAGCTCACCAAGGTCGTCGGCAACTCCGGCAAAGTCATCAGCTGGTACGACAACGAGTGGGGCTACTCCAGCCGGGTGAAGGATTTGATTCTCTTCCTGGTGAAGAAGGGCTTGTAAGCGGCTCTTATCAGTGAAGGAAGACCCGTACCGGCTCGCACACTCTCGACGTTGACTCTGCAAACCTTCCCTAAAGGATCGTTCGAACACTTCCGTTAAAAGCTTCGCGAACCAGCTAACCGAAACCGCATATAATGGGGTCTATGCCGATGGAAATGACGCTGCGGAAATTCACCTCGTTCCAGGACATAAAGGACGAAGAATACCGTTATTGGCAGAGCGTTACCGCCGAGACCCGTATCCAAGCTATCTACGACCATAGCGTTGAAGTGTACCGGGATAAAGGAATCCTTCCAGATGGACAGCAACTTAAGACAACTGTTGTCCGCTTTGAACGAGCAGGCCGTTAGATATGTCGTCGTCGGTGGATATGCGGTCGGAGTACATGCTCAGCCGCGAGTGACAAAAGATTTGGACATCTTCATCGACATGTCACCGGAAAATGCTCAAGCAGTCCACACCGCGCTCGCCAAGTTCGGTGCCCCGCTGCACAATGTACAAGCCACTGACTTCCTGATCCCGACTTCCATTCTGCGGATTGGTGTACCTCCTATCTGCGTCGAGATCATGCAGCAGATCGATGGTGTCAGCTTTGACACGGCATATCTGAGTAGCGAAGAGCACTTGGTCGACGGCGATGTTCCAGCTCGATACATCTCCGCAGAACATCTCATCCTCAATAAGCAAACGGCAGGTCGGTTGCAGGACCTCGCTGACGCGGAAGCCGTCGTAAGAGCGCAGCAACTCAAGAGGAAAGCCCAATGACCCAGCGTCAAAATATTGCCGGAACCTCTCCTTACGAAGAAATCATCAAGTTTTCCCGCGCCGTCCGCGTCGGCCGCCACGTCATGGTCTCCGGAACCGGTCCTGTCGGCTGCGATGACGCCGACATCGCCGGGCAAACCGACCAGTGCCTTACCCTTATCGCCTCCATCCTCAAGGAGGCTGGCACCAGCTTCGAGCACGTCGTCCGCAGCCGCATCTATCTCACCAGCCGCGACGACTGGGAGGCCGCCGCCCGCATCCACGGAAAGTTCTTCTCGCTGATCCTGCCCGCGGCCACCATGGTCATCGTCGCAGGCCTGCTCGACCCGCGCTGGAAGGTCGAAATTGAAGTTGACGCGATCCTTCCCGAATAAAAAGAGGTAAACGAAATGGCAAAGCTCTCCATCCGCGACCTCGAAGACAGTGAGTTGCACGGCAAACGTGTCCTCATCCGCGTCGACTTCAACGTGCCGCTCTCGAAAGAAGCCGTCCCGCGCATCCTTGACGACACCCGCATCCGCGAAACCATCCCCACCCTCGAGTACGCGCTCCGCCGCAAGGCCAAGGTTATTCTCTGCTCGCACCTCGGTCGCCCCAAGGGCCAAGCTGTTCCGGCTCTGAGTCTTCGGCCCGTGGTCGACCGCCTTCGCGAGCTCCTCGACCATCTTCTCGGCCCGCAGGAGAACGTGGGCTTCAGCCCGGACTGCGTCGGCGAGATCGCCACCGAACTTGTCTCGCAGCTTGGCTCGGGACAAACTCTGCTGCTCGAAAACCTGCGCTTCCACCCTGAAGAAGAGGCTAACGATCCCGCCTTCGCCCAGCAGCTCGCCGCGCTCTGCGACGTCTACATCAATGACGCGTTCGGCAGCGCTCACCGGGCCCACGCCTCGACTGAAGGCATCACCCACTTCGTCGGGAAATCTGCCGCGGGCCTGCTCCTGGAATCCGAGCTGACACATCTCAGCAAAGCACTGAACGCGCCGGACAAGCCCTTCGTCGCCATCATCGGCGGGGCCAAGGTCTCCGACAAGATCAGCGTGATCGAAAGCCTGATGGAAAAGGCCGACGCCATCCTGATCGGTGGAGGCATGGCTTACACCTTCCTCCGCGCACAGGGTCAGTCCACCGGCAAGTCGCTCGTCGAAGAAGACAAGATCGAAGTGGCCCGGGCCGCCCTGGCCAAGGCCAAAGACAAAGGCGTTCGCTTTCTGCTACCTGTCGATCACGTCCTAGCCGACAGCTTCAGCGCCCACGCTGAACCAGTCGCTTTTGAAGGAACCGGTGCCTTCCCGGAGGACAAGATGGCCCTGGACATCGGCCCGAAGACGATCGAGCTCTTCTCCGCGGAGATCGCCTCCGCACAGACCGTGTTGTGGAACGGCCCTATGGGGGTCTTCGAGTTCCCGGCGTTCGCCGTCGGCACAAACGCGATCGCAGAGGCCGTCGCCCAAAATCAAGACGCTACCACCATCGTTGGAGGCGGTGATTCCGTCTCCGCAATCCACCAGTCCGGCTTCGCCGATCAGATCACGCATATCTCCACCGGCGGAGGTGCCTCGCTCGAGTTTCTCGAAGGCAAGACGCTTCCCGGCGTCGAAGCTTTGTCCGACCAACCCTGATCGCTCTTCCCTCCACGTCCTCCGCAATGCCATACTGGGGAACCCATGCGTAAACCCGTGATTGCCGGTAACTGGAAGATGTACAAGACTCCCAAGGAGTCGCTCTCTTTTCTGGAACGCTTTCTTCCCCTGGTCAAAGATCACACGCGAGACGAAATCGTTCTGTTCCCGACCATGTCCTCGCTGGGCTATGTGCTCGATGCGACGCAGAACACCAACGTCCGGGCCGGCGCGCAGACCATGCACTGGCTCAACGAAGGCCCGTACACGGGGCAGACTTCGCCGACCATGCTTGCGAGCATCCACTGCACGCACGTCCTGCTGGGGCACTCCGAGCGCCGCATCTATGCGCATGAGACCGACGACATGGTCAATTGGAAGCTCAAAGCCGCACTGGGCCATGCGCTGACCCCGGTCGTGTGCGTCGGTGAAACGCTCGATAAGCGGCAATCCGGGCTCACGGATGCCGTCCTGCGCTGGCAGGTCGCCTGCGCCCTGAACGGCATCGAGCCAGTTGGCTCGGAGTCGCTCATCATTGCCTATGAGCCTGTCTGGGCCATCGGCACCGGCTCGACCGCCACGCCGACGCAGGTGCAGGACGCACACCGCATGATCCGTAACGAAGTGGCCCAGCGGCTGGGACCCGAACGTGCCGCCGAGACCCGCATTCTCTACGGCGGATCGGTCAAACCGGAGAACGCCGCCATGCTGATGGCGCAGCCGGATATCGACGGTGCCCTGGTGGGCGGAGCCAGCCTCGATCCCGAGACCTTCGCGCAACTCGTGCAGTATGCGACGCAGACGTAGCAGGAACTCGCCCGGCTGAGGCCTAGTGGACTACGCCGGCCTGGTCCATGGGCCAATAAACGAAAGCAGCTTTGCCATAGATCAGCTTCCGTTCGACCGGGCCAAAGTCCCGGCTGTCACTCGAGATCGATCGATGGTCGCCCATGACGAAATACTCGTCCTGCGGAATCGTCATCTCGGACTGCGACCGCTCGTCTGAGAAGCGGGCTGGAAGATACGGCTCCGCCAGGTCATGGCCGTTGACCACGACCTGGCCATGATCGATGCGGACCCGATCTCCCGGCAGCCCAATCACGCGCTTGATGTAGCTCTTGGTCTGATCGTGCGGGTACAGGAAGACGACGACATCTCCCCGGTGGATTTCACCGACTCGGAACGCGAGTTTGTTGATGAAGAGCCGATCCTGATCTTCGAGCATGGGCAGCATCGAAGTTCCTTCGACGCGCACCGGCTGATAAAGAAAGATGATGATGAAGCCCGAAACGGCTACCGACAGCACAAGATCGCGCATCCATGCGAGCACGCTCCAACGGCTTACGGGTGCGGCCGTTTGCTGGCTAGAAGCTTCGACATGTTGCGATGGAGGGATGTTCATGAGGTCGATCCGCCAAGCCCGTCTACGCCTGGCAGCACTTATCTTAGACGCTTGCGGGGGTAAGCTGCATTCCGCGACTCAGCGTCACCGCTAAACCGGCAAATACACTTCCGCGGCGCGCTCTTGCCCCGAGTGGGCTGAGTCGTCTACTTCCTGGGTATGCATCCAGGGATGTGCAGGAATAGAATAGCTGGGTACGGTACGGGACGTCGAAAAAACATATGGCAACTCTCACCATGTCAGAGCAGACACCGTCTGAAAAGCCCGAAAAAATTTCAAACGGTCGCGGTCATCACGACCTTTCCTCCCTTATCACCGAGAGCCCCAATTCCGCCTCCCAGGGACTGGATACCAAGAGCGCCCTCGAAATTGCCCGCATTATCAACCACGAAGATGCGAGGGTAGCCGCCGCTGTCAGAAAGGCGCTTCCGGAGATCGCAATCGTAATCGACACCGTGGCTCGTTCGCTGCGCGATGGCGGCCGGCTTATCTATGTCGGGGCCGGCTCGAGCGGCCGCATCTCTTCCCTCGACGCAAGTGAGTGCCCTCCGACGTTTTCAACCGCACCCTCGCAGGTCCAGTACCTGATGGCAGGAGGCCCCAAGGCGCTCGCTTCGGCTTCGGACGTGAACGAGGACTCGCCGGAGATTGGACAGCGAGACATTGCGCGGCGCCGGCCTACGCGCAAGGACATCATCGTCGGCGTCTCCGCCAGCGGACGCACACCGTACGTGGTCGGCGCGGTGGAGTATGCCCGTGCCCGCGGAGCTAAAACAGCCTGCGTGACCTGCAACGAGGGCACTCCGCTGGCCGACGTCTCAGATGTGACGGTGGTTGCCGATGTTGGGCCGGAGGTCATCTCGGGCTCGACGCGCATGAAGGCTTCGACCGCACAGAAGATGATCCTCAACATGATCACAACGGGAGCGATGACGCGGCTTGGCTACGTCTACGACAACCTGATGGTGAACGTGCACATGAAAAATGCCAAGCTGGTTGAGCGTGGGATCCGTGTGCTGATGCACCTGTGTGAAATCGATCGCGACACCGCGATTCGCACCATCAAGTCAGCAGGCAAATCCATTCCAATCGCGGTGGTGATGGTAAAAGCCAATGTGGACAAGATGGAAGCGGTTCGGCGACTTACGAAGTCGGACGGCAACGTACGGCTGGCGATCGACGATTCGCGGCTGGAGCTCTAAACCCGAAACTTTGCCGTACTTCGGGGTTTATCCCTCTGTAAGCCTGCAAGAGCACGCTCGAAGCAGGCGGAATCAGGAGACAACGGCAATGAAGAATCTATTCTTACACTCGGTACTAATGACGTCGCTTGCGGTAAGCGGCGGGGCAGCAGTGGCTCAGACGGGGACACAACAGCCGGACCAGACACAGCAGGCGACGCCTCAGGGCGGCCAAGACCACCACCGGCACGCTCGGACTCCGCAGCGTGAAACCAAGATGCTGACCAGGCGGCTGGGTCTTTCTTCGGACCAGGCCGCACAAGTTGAGCCTATCCTGGCTGACCGTGCGCAACGCATGGAAGCGCTGAGTTCGACGCAGGGCGATCCGGCTTCCATGAAGGCGCAACGGCGGACCATTCTGGAGGACACCGAGCAGAAACTGGACGCAGTGCTGACCCCGGCGCAGCAGCAGCAGTTGGCCGAGATGCACCATGGTCATGGAAGGCACGGGGAAGGTCAGCAGCAGACGGCACCTTCCACCTCACCTTCTCTATAACGTTTTGCGCGATTGCGACGGCCACCGAGCCCCAGCCCGGTGGCCGTTGTCGTCTATGGCAGCTTGCATCTAGATCGGCACCCATTTGCGCAGGCATCCTTCGTAGAATCGTTGGATGGACAAGTTTGTGGTGCGCGGGGGCAATCCCCTGCTAGGTACGATCAAGGTTTCCGGCGCGAAGAACTCTGCGCTGCCATGCATGGCGGCCGCCATCCTCACCGAGGATGAGGTCATTCTCGAGAATATTCCGCAGGTGCGCGACATCGAGACCGAGCGGCGGCTGCTCGAAAGCATGGGTGCCGAGGTGGAATTGGGCTATGGTCGCGCGCAGCACCGGACGCGTATCAAGTGCGCCGTACTGAGCGATCCTGTGGCCAAGTACGAGATTGTCAAGACCATGCGGGCCAGCTCGCTGGTGCTTGGTCCGCTGATTGCGCGAACCGGGATGGCCCGGGTGGCGATGCCGGGCGGGTGCGCGATCGGGGGCCGGCCGATCGACCTGCACCTGAAGGCGCTCGAGGCCATGGGCGCGGTGATCACGCAGGATCATGGCTATCTCGAGGCGAAGACGGACCGGCTGCGCGGGGCGCATATCGTGTTCGACAAGATCACGGTGACCGGCACGGAAGACATTTTGATGGCCGCGGTGCTCGCCGAGGGCGAGACGGTGCTTGAGAACTGCGCTCGCGAACCGGAGGTGACCGATCTGGCGCGGTTGCTGACCGAGATGGGGGCGCAGATCACGGGTGCGGGTACCTCGATCATCAAGGTGCGGGGCGTGAGCAAGCTCCACGGGGCGCGGCACAAGATTCATCCCGACCGGATCGAGGCGGGGACGTTTCTGATTGCCGGAGCGATCACGGGCGGCGACCTGAACATCGACTGCTGCGATCCGAGCCATCTGGGCGCGCTGATTGCGAAACTTGAACAATGCGGCGTGCGGATCGATGTGGCCAAGGACCACATCCGGGTGCGGTCGGGAGGCGAGTTGAAGGCGGCGGATATCTCAACCGAGGAGTATCCGGGCTTTCCGACCGACATGCAGGCGCAATATATGGCGCTGGCAACGCAGACCGCGGGAACGACGACGGTGACCGAAAACATCTTCGAGAACCGCTTTATGCATGTGCAGGAGCTGAACCGGATGGGGGCGAACATCACGGTGCAGGGACGGACGGCGACGATCCGGGGCGGCACTCCGCTGCAGTCGGCGGCGGTGATGTGCTCGGACCTGCGGGCGTCGGCGTCACTGGTACTGGCGGCGCTGGTGGCCGAAGGCGAGACGATCCTCGACCGGGTGTATCACGTCGACCGCGGCTATGAGCGGATTGAGGAAAAGCTGCGCGGAGTGGGCGCGCAGATTCGACGGATGGGAGATGTATTTGGGAAGAAGTAGTCTCCCCTTAGAAGGTCAGGAGAGAAGTTTGTTGTAGACGTACGAGTCCAGCCCATCTCCGTAAAAGTCTGGAAGGTGCGAGTCGCGAGAGAAGCCCAGCCGCTCGTAGAAGCGGATCGCTGCCAGGTTGGCTATGGAGACGTGGAGGCGCAGGATGGTGGCGCCGGAGGCAGCGGCACGGGCTTCGGCTTTGCGCATGAGGGCGGCGGCGATGCCCTGGCGGCGGTGGTACGGATGGACGTCGAGCGTGGTGACATAGGCGAGGGGCAGAGTGCGCTGGCGGAGGAGATTGATCAGCACGAAGCCGAGAAGTTCCGGACCGTCCACTGGGCCCGCATGCGCGAGCAGGACGATAGCGCCAGGCTCGGAGGCGTAGCGGCGCATGATTGGACGATCAAAGCGAAAAGGCTCGGCGAAGCAGAGCTGGTCAAGCTGGTGCATGGCTGCGAGATCGGACGGAACGGCGTCGCGGAGGGAAAGGAGCGAGGTGGAGAGCATGAGTCCATCTCCTGTGCAAAGCACGTTATGGGTGCCAGGCTGGGCAGTTACGAGAGAGCCAGAGTCGATTTGCCGATGGTGCAGGGAAGGAACACCAGCAAGCGCAGACGCAGGTCCCCTCGGAAGGACAACAAAGGCTACTCGCCTCAAAAAGGACTCGGCCGCTCTCCATCGAAACGGTCAGGCTGCTCTACGCCGCTCATGGACGTTTGCGCTAAACGGCGACTGTGAAGGTGTCTTCGGATTGGCTGCGGGTGACGGCGCGGTAGAGGGTGTCGCGCTCGAAGGGGACGCGGCCGGCTTCGGTGATGAGGCGGACGAGGTCAGCGCGGCGCATGCCCTGGGGGGTGGTGGCACCGGCGTCGTGGTAGATCTTTTCTTCGATGACGGTTCCGTCGATGTCGTCGGCGCCGAAGCGGAGAGCGATCTGGGCCATGCGCGGGGAGACCATCTGCCAGTAGCTCTTGATATGGGAGAAGTTGTCGAGCAGGAGGCGGCTAACGGCAATCTGGCGGATGTCGAGCATGCCGGAGGTTTTAGGGATGTGGGCAAGGGCGGTGTTGTCGGGGTGGAAGGAGAGCGGGATAAAGGTCTGGAAGCCTCCGGTGTCGTCCTGAACGGCGCGGAGCCGGAGGAGGTGGTCGACGCGGTCTTCGTCGTTTTCAACGTGGCCGTAGAGCATGGTGGCATTTGAGCGGAAGCCCATCTGGTGGGCGAGGCGCGCGGTGTCGAGCCACTCGGAGCCGTCGATCTTGTGGTCGCAGATGATGTGGCGGACGCGGTCGGCGAAGATTTCGGCTCCGCCTCCGGGCATGGAGTCTACGCCGGCGGCTTTCATCTGGGTGAGGAGGTCGGGGACGGAAATCTTGCCTCGCTTGGCAAGGAAGTTGACCTCGACCATGGTGAACGCTTTGACGTGGACCTTGGGATAGCGGAGTTTGAGGCCGCGAACGAGGTCGAGAAAGTAAGAGACGGGGAGGTCGGGGTGGAGGCCGCCGACGATGTGAAACTCGGTAACGGCTTCGGTGAGGCCTGTGCCGGCGGTCTCCCAGGCTTCTTCAAGCGCCATAGTGTAGGTTCCGGCTTCGCCTTTTTTGCGACCAAAGGCGCAGAGGCGGCAGGAGGCCATGCAGACGTTGGTGGGATTGATGTGGCGGTTGACGTTGAAGTAGGCCAAATCGCCGTGGAGGCGCTCACGGATAAGGTTAGCGAGCCAGCCAACGGCGAGAATGTCTCCGGTGCGGTAGAGGATGACGCCATCGGTGAAGCTGAGACGATGGCCGGCCTGGATCTTTTCCGCAATGGGGTAGAGGGCGGGGTCGTCGGTCTGAAAGCCGTGACGGGGGCGAAAGGTCGGCGCGCTCATAGCATTATTTTAGTCCCGTGGAGTGCGAAGGCGGATGTGCGGGTCAGGGCTGTTGTGGTGGGGTGGAAGGGAGGCTGGCGGCCTCGGCGGGAGTCTTTGCGGGGAGCGGTGAGGGAACCATGCGGGGCTGAGCGACGAGACCGTCAAAGAAGGTGACGGCAACGAGGTGGTCACCGAGCGGGCGGGCGAAGCGGAGATTCCAGCCGGAGTCGGCGTACGTGATGGTCTTCTGAGGGAGTTGCACGGTGAAGATCGTGCTGTTGGCGCCGCCAAGGGTGACGGTCATGCGGCCGGAGGACTCGTCGTAAAAGAGATTATTGACGCGCTGGACGTAGAGGTTCTTGATGGTGGTCCAGTTGGCACCGGCGTCGGAAGAGACGAAGCAGCCTTGAGGGCCGCCGACCCAGATGGTGCCGGAGGGGTCGACGGCTACGGCATCGATCTGGGTGAGCCTGGGAGGAGCCTGGATGGGGGACCAGGACCTGCCGGAGTCGGCGGAGAACTGGACCGCATTCATAGTTCCGGCGACGACATTCTGTCCGGCAGAGCCGAGCAGACGCCAGTTAGCGCTGTTGGCAGGGCCGGCGAGGGTCCAGGTGAGGCCCTGGTCGGTGCTGGCGAGCAAGCCGGTGGAAGTAGCGGCGAGCAGGGTACGGTCGGCGGTGATGATGGCGTAGACCCCGCCGTCGAAACCGTGCGCGACTAGAGGTGGGGTGGGCGGAAGGGCGGCAGTCGTTATTCTTGGGACGGCCGGAACTGGGTGAGGCACCGCAGCGAGCTTTGTGGAGGCTTTCGGTGATAGAACGGGCTTCTTCGGGGCGCTCGCGGACGGCCTGGAAACGGACGTTTTGTGCGGAACAGCCGCAGGCTTGTGGGCTGCTGCGCTGCTGCTACGGGTTTTTACGCCGGTGCGCTGGGTGTAACGATTCGGGGCAACGGCTACGGGAGGACGAACGGGCAGAACGGGGCCGCGGGGAGCCACGGCGATGGGATGCGCAGCCGGTGCGGGCGGCGCAACGGGGGCGTCGTCGACGCGCGTCCAGGTCTCACTAGCGGTATTCAAACGGAAGAGGCCGTGGGCGGTTCCGGCAATGAGTGTGCCGTCCGGGGCCTGGCCGAGGGAGAAGACATCGCGGCCTTCGAGACCGCTGCTGCGCTGCGTCCAGTTGAAGCCGCCATTGTCGCTTTGGAAGACGCCGCCCCAGTTCCTGTCGTTAACGACGCCGACGAAGATCGTTCCGGGATGGAGCGCGTCCCGTTTGAGTGCGGTAATCTGGCGGGCGGAGAAGCCGGTGTTGGCGGAGTGGAAGGTGTCACCGCCATCGTCAGAGGCGACGACGCCGCCCTTATCTGTGGCGAGCAGCACGCGGTGGGTGACAGGATCGATGGCTACGCTGTTGACGGTGATCTCAGGGCCAGTGGTGCGCTTCCAGTTCTTGCCGGCGTCGACGGTGCGGTAGAGGCCTTCGGTGGTCCCGGCGAAGACGATATTTGAATTTTGAGGATCCTCGAGCAGGACGCGAGTGCGGCGGGCCGTCGAGGGGATTCCCTGAACCTTGTGGAAGAGCTGGCCGGCGTCTTCGCTTTTGTAGATGCCGGAGCAGGCGCTGGCATAGACAGTATTGGGCGAGTCGGGGTCCACGATGATGGAGAAGACGTCAGAATCATCGATGATTCCCTGCTTGATATTGTTCCAGTGTTCGCCGCCGTCGGTGGTCTTCCAGGGCAGATGCCAAGTGCCGGTGTAGATGGTGTTGGGGTCTTTGGGATCTATGGCGACGGAGGCTATCTCGTGGATTTCCTTGCTGTCGGGCGGGCTTATTTGCATCCAGTGGCCGCCACCATCCTGTGAGCGGAAGACGCCCTGGAGGCTGCCAGCGACAACGATTTTGGGGTTAACTGCGGAGATAGCGAGGGCTCGCACGGACTGTCCGCGCATTTCGGCCTGGCTGGTCCAGTGCAGGCCGGCGTCGTTGCTGATAAAGATGCCGCCGTCGGGGTGATCGAGGACCCAGGCACCGACGATGAGATGGCGGGCATTGGAAGGGTCAACGACGATGGAGTCGAGGACGAGATCGTCGCGCTGGCCGACCTGGGCGAGGCGTTGCCAACTCTCGCCGGCGGTGTGCGATTCGTAGATCCAACCGTCGACCGCACCAAGGAAGAGGTGACGGGGGTCGTGAGGATCGGGCGCGAGGCGGCGAGCGTCTCCCCCGTCCGGTCCGAGAGCGAGCCACGGAGCGGCGTGTAAAGAAGCGGTGAGAAGGGCGGCGCACATGGCGGCCTGCAGAACTGGGAGTGGTTTCAACCTGCCTGACATCCTGGTTTCCGTGGGAATCTAATCCTTTCTCTTAGACGCAGGATATGGGAGGGCGGACGGTACGGGAATAGCACGGAAGGGTCTCGGCGGGGACTGGAGGGTCAGGCTGCATCCAAGAGTGTCGTAGGAACAATGCGAGAAGGATCACAGACTGTATGACAGAGATGAACGACCGTCTTTCCGACCTGCCGGCAAGCGCCTTTGAGAAACAAGACGGAGGCGACGACGCAGAGTTCTACGCGCCGGCCCGACTGGTGACCCACATCGACGAGGCAGCGACGGACGCGCTTACGGAGCGCTATCGGGCCGTTCTCCCTTCTGGAGGCGTGCTGCTGGACCTGATGTCGAGCTGGGTGAGCCATCTGCCGCCGGAGATGGCGTTCAAGGAGGTGATCGGTCAGGGCATGAACGCCGAGGAACTGCGGGCGAATCCGAGGCTGAGCCGGAGTTTTGTACAGGACCTGAACCGCTCGCCCGTCGTGCTTCCACTTGAAGCCGATAGCTGCGATGCGGCGTTGTGCTGCGTCGGAGTGCAATATCTGCAGCGTCCTCTGGAGGTGTTTGCCGAGGTCCTGCGGGTCTTACGGCCGGGCGCACCGCTGATCGTCAGCTTCTCCAACCGCTGCTTTCCGACGAAGGCGGTGGCGATCTGGCGGTCACTTGATGACCACGGACATGCTGCCCTGGTTCGCCTGTATCTGGAGCGCGCCGGCTTTCGTGACGTCCGTGCGGAGGTTCTGCGAGACGGCGCGGCAAGTGATCCGCTGATCGCGGTCACGGGTTGGCGCTGACAGGGGCGGCCTCAGATGGTGGACGTGTCTGCCCAGGGCTGGCGCGAGATCAGTGTGGGTGCGACCCGATGTAGGACAGTCTAGCGACACCCGACCTCCGCTAACCGCATTTGTGAGGGCCAGAGTCCGCTGCATTTCCGATGCAGACCCTGTGCAGAATTGCCACTATCTCGATAGGTACTTGGGAGTCGCATTCATGTCAGTTATGGCGCGTCTGGTGCCAGGCTTTGCGGAGTTTGGGCGTGAGGGCGATGTGTTTTCTAGCGCAAAGAGCAACTGCGAGTGTCGAACTTGCGGGCCTGTGCTTTTCGCAGATGAGCTGTGGCGGGATTAGGAAGAGTTGATACCGTTCCAATCACTGGTGATCGTCGTCGCTGTCTGCGGAGGCGGCAGGGGCGTTGGGATCGGCGGGAAGGATGGCTACCGTGATGGGCGGCTGCTTTTTGCCGGTGAGCAAGGCGTTGATTTTCGGTAGGTTGTCGCTGACCGTGGAATCAAAGGTTTGCTGCTGCGTTGCGAGGCGGCCGGCTAGATCGCGTTCGACCTCATAGGCCTGGGCGGTGGGGGCGGCGTCGCCGGACATGACACTGCGGGCAAGGGCGCCGATGTAGTTGTTGAGGCGGATGGGGAAGTTGAGGGGGTCCTGGTCGCTGCGGTTCTGGACCTGGTAGATGGTTTGCTCGATGGTGGTCAGCTTGCTGAGGAAGGCGTTGGCCTGGGCTTTGAGCTGGGGGTCGGAGCTGGCTTTCAGGCGGTCGGCGAGCTCTTTGCGGACCTCCCGGACCTCGCTGACCATGGTGTCGGCTTCGGAGAGCTGGTTGCGGAGCTTCCAGGCAAGGTCGAACTGCTTCTGGAGGTCGTCGGACGAGGTGGGGACGCGGGGGTCGGCGTCGACGGCGAGATCTTTGAGTTCCGAGACGCCGTTGGCGGTGAGACGAACATGATAGATGCCCGGGACGGCAGCGGGGCCCATTTTGGCATCTGCCCCCCAGAGAACCATGCCTGGAAACGCATAAGGGCCGGGGTAGCGGAGGTTCCAGGTGAAGCGGTTGAGGCCGGCGTTGGCAGTGGGAGGCTTGGAGGCTCCTCCGCGGCGATTCTCCTCGTCGCCCTCGGGAACTTTCTTGCCGGGAGGCAGGCTGATGAAGGTGTCTATGAGCTTTCCTGTGGGGTCGAGGATCTCGATCGTAACCTTGTCGGCGGCTTTCGCGAGGGTGTAGTCGATGGCGCCTTCGTCCACGTTGTGGGTGGCGGGACGCGGGGCGAACAGGTGGGCGGGTTTTTTTGCGATTTCGGTGGAGGACTGCCGGAGCCAGTCGATGTCGTCGAGGATGTAGAAGGAGCGGCCGTGGGTGGCGAGGATGAGGTCGTGCTTTTCGACGGCGATGTCGGCGACCTGGGTGTCGGGGAGGTTGTAGGCGAGGGACTTCCAGTGCGCACCGTCGTCGTCCGAAACGAAGACCGAGTGCTCGGTGCCGGCGTAGAGGAGGCCGGGGCGGACACGGTCTTCGCGGATGACGCGCACGAAGTCGTCGGCGGGGAGGCCGGTGGTGATTTTGGTCCAGTGCGCGCCGTAGTCTTCGGTTTTGTAGAGGTAGGGGGCGCGGTCGTCCATCTGGTAGCGGTTCGCGGCGAGATAGGCGGTGCCGGGCTTATGCCAGGAGGCGTCGATCATGCCGATGCGGCTGTACTTTGGGAGGCCTTCGGGGGTGATTTTGGTCCAGTTCTTGCCTGCGTCGCGCGTGAGGAAGGCGAGGCCGTCGTCGGAGCCGGTCCAGATCATGCCCTCTTCGAGGCGGGAGGGTGCGATGGAGAAGATGGTTCCATAGATCTCGGGGCCGTTCTGGTCCTTGGTGATGGGGCCGCCGGAGTCGCCGAGGGTTTTGGGGTCGGCGAGGGTGAGGTCGGGGCTGATGATGGACCAGCTTTTGCCGGAGTCGGTGGTCTTGAAGAGGTGCTGGGAGGAGCAGTAGAGGGTGCCGGCGTCCAGCGGGTCGAAGACGATGGGGAAGGTCCACTGCCAGCGCTCT
This sequence comes from uncultured Acidobacteriaceae bacterium, assembly GCA_964246225.1. Classification (GTDB taxonomy): domain Bacteria; phylum Acidobacteriota; class Terriglobia; order Terriglobales; family Acidobacteriaceae; genus Edaphobacter. The sequence continues at coordinate 28,523 of CAXTQE010000033.1, forward strand.
TTGAGCGTGGAGGCGGACTGGCCGGAGAAGAAAAAGGGATACGGCTGGACGTCCTGCTCCTGGCCATTGCGGCGGTCGTAGCGGGTGAGCATAGCTCCCTGGCTGCCGGCGAAGAAGATGTTGGGATCGCGGGGGTCGGGGGCGATGTAGCCGCTTTCACCGCCGCCGACGGCGTACATCCAGAGGCCCTGATTTTCGGCTGGGTTGTGGAAGTTGCGGCCTTGATTCGAGGCGACGCAGACGGTGGTGTTGTCCTGCTGGGCTCCACAGACCTGGTAGGGAATGTCGGCGGTGGTGGCGACGTGGTAGAGCTGGGCGGTTGGGAAGGTTTCGGGGGTCCAGGTCTGGGCGTAGTCGACCGAGACGGTGCCTCCGCCGTCGTTGGCCTCGACCATGCGTTTGGTGTTGGCGGGGTCGATCCAGAGGTCGTGGTTGTCGCCGTGGGGCTGCTTAATGGACTTGAAGGTCTTGCCGCCGTCGGCGGAGCGGTAGAAGCGGACGTTGGTTATATAGATAACGTCTTTGTCTTTGGGGTCGGCGGTGACGCGGGTGTAGTAGAAAGAGCGCTGGCGGACGTTGCGGTCGTCGTTGATTTTGGCCCAGGTGGCTCCGCCGTCTTCGGAGCGGAAGATGCCTCCGTCTTCGTTTTCGACCATGGCGTAGATGCGGTTGGAGTCGGCCGAGACGGCGACGCCGATCTTGCCATCGATGCCCGTGGGCAGGCCGGGATTGCGAGTGAGGTCTTTCCAGGTGTCGCCGCCGTCGGTGGATTTATAGAGATGGCTGGCGGGGCCTCCGCTTGAGAGCGACCACGGGGTGCGGCAGACATCCCAGATGGTGGCGAACATGACCCTGGGGTTGCGGGGGTCGATCGAGAGGTCTTCGGCTCCGGCGCGATCGTTTTCGTAGAGGATCTTCTTCCAGGTTTTGCCTCCGTCCTGGGAGCGGAAGATGCCTCGCTCGGGGCTGGGGCCGTAGGGGTGGCCGAGGACGGCGGCGTAGACGAGATCGGGGTTGGAGGCGTCGACGCGGATGCGGGAGATGGCCTGCGAGTTCTCGAGACCGATGTGGG
>CAXTQE010000034.1:0-29313 GCA_964246225.1 uncultured Acidobacteriaceae bacterium
CAGAAAAGGTGGAAGCAACCCACTGCCAGGAAAGATTGTTGCTGGCCGGGTCGCCATCAATCAGGTGCTCCAGAAACCAGCGGGCGCCGGCCTGCCATGCGACCCGCCGCCAGTGCACAACATAGGCGGCCATCCACATGCGTGCATGGTTGTGCAGGTAGCCAGTCTCGACCAGCTGATTGGCAAAGCTGTCCATGCACCTGAGCGTGGTGGTTCCGCCGCTGATCTCGGGTGGCAGACTGGTTGCGTAATCGGAGGCCTGGTAGCCGGTCTTGTACGGTTCGCGGTCCTGCCAGATGCCCTCTCCAAGCTGCAGGTAGAGCCGCTGCCAATAGTCTCGCCAGCCAAATTCATTGATCAGCTTGCCGGCCCGCCTGGGATCGCTCACCTGGGCAAGCGCCGCATCGCGCACCTCCGCCAGCGTAAGGACTCCATGGCGCAGATAAGCCGACAGCCGTGTCACATCCCCTTCGAGGAAGTTGCGACTGCGCTCATAGGCGGGCGGATCGATCTGAACCAGGGTCGCGGTGGCCGCCGCCCGTCCGCCCAGCGTGGGGCTCACCGCGGTGTCTGCCGGCGAAAGATGCGGTAGAAGGAGGCGCAACGCGGAGACTGTCTCCTCGCGGCTCAGTCCTCTTAGGTCAAGGTTGGTCACTCCTCTAGGTTAGCTTGTATCGACCTTAGCTGCCGTTCCTGGCCAGCTAGAACTTGTACGCGAACGCAGCTTGCATAATGCGTGGCTGATTGGCCTGGTCAACGGCATTCAGGGTCTGGAACCCTCCTGCATTATTATTGGCCGTCAGGATGCATGTCTGGTTCAACGTCTTCCCGTCACCGCAGGTTGCTCCTGACGAGGTGTACTGCACCTGATTCAGTCCGGCACCGGCGTACACATAGTAGTTGGCGAAGTTGAGCAGGTTGAACACCTGGAACTTGAGCGTAATTGCGCCCTTGTCGCCGGTGTTGAAGGAGCGTTCCAGGCCAAAGTCGACCTGTTTGATTCCAGGGCCGGTAAAGGAATTGAGTCCATCGCCCGGCGCAAGACCGAAGCCAGGCTGGCTGTTGCCTCCGAGACCTCCCGTAGTGTTGTTGGTCTCGTCGTTCGCGTTCGAATCATTGAGCGAGGCTCCGCTCGGAGCGGTGGCAAGGAAGCCAGTGTAGGGGTGGCCGGAGTTGACCTGCGCAATCAGACTTACTCTGAAGCCGTTTACAAGCTTGTTTGCAAACTCACTCGCCGAGCCAAGGCTGGGCGCATACACGCTTGCGATCGAAAGACGTTGGCGCTGATCGAGTAAGGAGAGACTACGGGTCTGGTTGATTGCGAACTGGTTGTAAAAGTCAACGCCGTTTTGCGTGCTCTTGGATAACGTGTACGCGACGATGAAATTAAACCCATGCGCAACCTGGCGGTTTACCTGTGCGAAAAACGAGTTGTAGTTGTCGATGCCGGGGCTGATAAGAGCATTGATCTGGCCGAGAGCCGGAGTGATGAGCCCTTCCTGCAGCAGGCTGCTGTCGAGGTTTGGCCCGGTCACCGTCGTGCCGTTAGGCAGCACATAACTCGTGGTACCGACGGGAACCTTCAGATTTTCGTCGTAGGCCGTGGACGCGGTCAGATGCATGCCGTGCGACCACAGAGAGCCAACCGTGAGAGTCGTATGATTGCCAAGCTCCTGATCGATCTGCAAGCTGGAGTTGATGACGGAAGGAGTCTTGAAGTTGGGAGCAATGGTCACGATATTGCCGCCGCCGGCAAAGTTGCTGCTCGAGCTCGGCAGCGCTCCGGGAAAGGCGGGACTCTGGTTTGCGGCGACGGTGGCTGTGCTGAAATCAAATAGCTCAGCCTCTGTTTGTGCCACGCCATTCTGCTGCGTGGAGTTCTGGTAGTTACCGCCTACGAAAATTTCATAGTAGAGTCCGATGCCGCCGCGGACAACCGTTCTCGGAATCGGATTGTAGGAGAAACCCACCCGCGGGGAAACACGCTGGTATTGGTTATGAAAGACCTGCGTCGCAGGCACCAGCGGGTTGCCGGCCGGGTTTGGATACTTCTGGAAATCTTCGCGCACGCCGCCAATCAGGGTCAGGTTGTGGCTGGTACGCCAGGTGTCGTTGATGAAAAAGCCAACAAAAGGATCGCTGAAGTTGTATTTCGGATTGCCGGCAGTCTGCTCAAAAATATTCCACTTACCCAGGGCAAAAGCCTGGTAACTAAGAAAGATATATTCCCCGAAAAATGCTCCTGGATTGTTGTTAGAAATCGAGTCATAGTTGAGGCTGACCCCTGCGTCGATCTGGTGAGTGCCCAGCGTCTTAGTCAGGTGATCGGCAAACTGGGTCTGATATTCGCGAAGGTTGTTATAAGAGAAGGTCGCATTGCCCAGCAGAAGCGCGGAAGCCCCGCTCGGCGCAAAGACCGACTCCGGAGTCGTTACGCTCGGCGCAAGGCCAGTAGGGCTGTAAAGCTGCTCATCGCGGACGTAGCTGACATAGGCATCGTTGACCAGCGTGGGATTGAAGGTATGGGTAAGGTGGACGGTGCCGACATGATCGCGCACCCCATTGTTCCCCAGCCACTCATCGCCGCCAAAGGACTCCGGACTAAAAGTAATCACTCCGCCCGGAGACTGAAAGTGGTTGTAGTTATAGAGTGCGGTGAAGTGTGTCTTATCGCTGATGTTCCAGTCGAACTTGGGGAAGAACTCATAGTCGTCGCGACGGCGGGCACGCTCGCCGAGGTTGGTCTTCACCACGTTCAGCGCGTTGGCCACGCCTTGCAGGTAGATCGGATTCAGCGGGTTGGCCATCGCCTGCGCCTGCGAGATCGATGCGGGCACCGGGTAGTGGGAGTTTGGAGCCGGCAGCGGAGTTCCGGCCGGAACTCCATAAGTAGTCTCATTCGCGACTTGCTGCGAAGGGTTCACGGCATAGAGCGGATCCTTGTAGCGCTGCTGCTCGTAGTCGAAGTAGAAGAACATCTTGTCCTTCTTAATCGGACCGCCGAGATCGGCTCCAAACTGCTGAAGCACATTGACCGGCTTAGGATTTCCCGCCGCTTTGTCGATGGCATCGTTGGCGCCGGTGCCGGAGTTGCGATTGTAGTAAAACAAATCGCCATGCAGCTTGTTGGTTCCGGACTTGGTTACGCTATTGATAAAGCCCGCGCCCGCACCGCCGTAGCCCGCGTTATAAACGGTCGGCTGAACCTGAACCTCCTCGATGCCTTGCAGGCCGAAGACGTACGGAATGCGGGTAAAGCCACGGTTATCGCCGTAGTAGTAGCTGGTCGAATCGACTCCATCGACCGTAAAAGCACTGGCTCCATTGGCATTCGAAGCGCTGCCTGAGGTGTTTTGATATCCGGAAAGATCACCACCCTGCTGACCGGCAAAGCTGACATGGCCGTACTCTCCGTCCGCCGTAACGTTAGGCGTCAAGAGCACAAGATCGGTATAGCGACGGCCACTCAGAGGTAAACCGTCAATGACTTCTTTTTCAAGGAGCGTTCCGACCGTCGTGTCGGAAGGATCGAAGCCCGACCCTTCCTCTGCAGAAACATTCACCGTCTGATCCGCAGACCCAAGCGCTAACGTGGCATTCGCATCCGAGGTGTGACCAAGGCTGACGAGAAGGCCATGGATCGTACTCGTCTTGAACCCGGAAGAGGAAACCGCAAGGTCATAGGTGCCCGCAGGCAGGGCCGGAAACACAAAGATGCCGGAGTTGTTGGAAGCCGACGAAACTCTCTCCCCGCTCGCGAGATTGATCGCAATCACCGATGCATTTGCAACCAGTTGACCCGCCGGGTCGTGAACCGTACCGGTCAGGGCACCCGTCGAGACGGCATTCTGACTAAAGCTGGAACTGTGTGCAAGAAGAACGCATCCAGACAGCAGTAAACATTTTGCTGCTCTGCGAACAGGCTTCATCGGTTCCTCCGGGAGTGCATCTCAGGCATGACCTGAAAAGAAAAAAGGGTCTTCGAACGCGTCATCGCTCGATCCTGAGACGAAGAGGGCAGAGACCGGCAAGCTCGCAAATTTGAAAACTGATTCTGCGACCTTAGCCGATGTCGGTGCAGCAATCAAGAGAAATGCTAAGCGGAGTCAGCAGACCGTCCAGCCTCGGCAGGAAGGCTTGTCGGGGATCTGTAGCCCTCAGCTTTGGGCAAAGGCGCGCTCCTCTTCGCTTGAGCCTGCGTCTCGTCCGCGCTCTCTCCACCGCATCGTGAGCCGGCTTCGCAGTACCATGGGAGTGCGACACCCCCATAAGGAACGACGATGAAGCTTCACCTCATGCCGCGCAAAAACCACGCCTGTGACGGCAGCAATGTCGGCCCTTTCGCGGAGCCACCGCAGTGAGCGCATCGGGCACGGCCGGGCTGACCATCCGCTCCGTTGCAGCCACGCGCTGGGACCTCGTCTCGCTCGGCGAAGTCATGCTCCGCTTCGATCCCGGAGAGCAACGCATCGCCCACACCCGCACCTTCCGGGTCTGGGAGGGCGGCGGCGAGTACAACGTCGCCCGCGGCCTCAGGCGCTGCTTCGGCCTGCGCACCTCCATCGTCACCGCGCTCGCCGACAACCCGGTCGGCCGCCTCCTCGAAGACCTCATGCTCCAGGGCGGAGTCGACCTCTCGCACCTGCGCTGGGTCCCTTACGACGGCGTAGGCCGCGCCTCCCGCAATGGCGTCTACTTCCTCGAGCGCGGCGCGGGAGTCCGCGGAGCCATGGGCATGATGGATCGCGGCCATACTCCCATCTCGCAACTCCAGCCCGGCCAGGTCGACTGGCACGCCCTCTTCGCCGCCGAGGGGGTTCGCTGGTTCCACACCGGAGGCGTCATGGCCGCGCTCTCGCCCAGCGCCCCGGCCGTCCTCCTCGAGGCCATGCAGGCCGCCCGCCAGCACGGCGTCCTCGTTAGCTTCGATTGCAACTACCGCCCGTCGCTGTGGAAGGAGCAGGGCGGACGCCAGGGCTCGATCGAGGTCAACCGCAGCCTCATGCCCTTTGTCGACATACTCTTCGGCCATGTGGGCGACATCGCCAAAACCATGGGCGAAGCGTCGCTTAACGCCCCCTGGCACAACGAAAGCAGTTACCGCGCCATGGCCTCGCTCGTCACGGAAGAGTTTCCCAATGTGAAGGTCATCGCCACCACGACGCGCCGTCCCCGCACCGCCAATCGCAACGACTGGGCCGCCTTCGGCTACGCGGAGGGCGAAATCTTCCGCAGCATGGACTTCCTGGACCTGGAAATCTTCGACCGGGTCGGCGGCGGAGACTCTTTCGCGGCCGGCTTGATCTACGGCCTGCTCACCGGGCGCGGCATGCAGTGGGCCCTCGATGCCGGAGTCGCCCACGGAGCGCTCGCCATGACCACCCCGGGCGACAGCTCCATGGCCTCTCTCGCCGAAGTGGAACGGCTCATGGCCGGCGGCGGCGCAGGCGTCGCACGATAGGAGACCCAAATGAAAAAAGCAGAAGTCCTTGCAACTATCCGGAGCATCGGTCTCGTCCCGGTCCTGCGCGCCGGCTCCATCGATCAGGCGCTCTCCCTCGCCGAAGCCATCGCCGCCGGCGGGGTCACCGTCCTTGAGATCACCATGACCGTGCCCGGCGCGATCCACGTCATGCGCCGTCTCGCCGAATCCCGGTCCGACCTCCTCATCGGCGCAGGCACCGTGCTCGACCCCGAAACCGCCCGCATCTGCATCCTGGAGGGCGCACAGTTCATCGTCTCGCCCGCGGTCAATCCGGCCACCATCGAGATGTGCCACCGCTACTCGGTCGCCGCGCTCCCCGGCGCGCTCACCCCCACCGAGGTCGTCACCGCCTGGCAGGCCGGCGCCGACGTCGTCAAGGTCTTTCCCGCGAGCGCCATGGGAGGAGCCTCGTACCTCAGAAGCCTCAAAGCCCCGCTGCCTCAGGTCGAACTCATCCCCACCGGAGGCGTCTCGCTCGCCACCGCCGAGGACTTTCTCCACGCCGGAGCCTTCGCCCTCGGGGTTGGAGCCGACCTCGTCGACGCGAAGGCAATGGCCGAAGGCCGTCCCGAAGCCATCACCGAAACCGCTCGCAAGTACCTCGTCATCGTCAACAAGTTCCGAGAGCGGCTGAGCGTCCAGCAGAACTCCTCTACGTAGATTCGCCCACTCCAGGTGCACTTATACTGTGTCAAGGGGCAAATGTCTTCCCGCTCAATCTAAATCATTCATTGCAGAGCATTTGTAGGCCAAACAAAGTTGGCATAGTTACTCTTTCTCGGCCCGTATACTGAAGGTAGATAGCTTGTGAGATGGCTCTATTCAAGCTTCTCTTTTCTTATCCGAACCGTTGTTGTCATTCCCGGAAGTGAGTCTGCGGATGCTTCATTTCATCTTGTACATCGTTGGTAGAAGGGGTTAGTCAAAATCCCCACCCTCGAGGTGCCAGGTAGTGTCCCAATTCGGGCAATTACATACTTGACACACAAAACAATCAAGCCTATATCTGAGGAATGGAAGCCCCTTACACACTCCAGCAAGCAATCATCTATTTCTCGGATGCAGATCTTGCTTTCCAGTACGCACTCAACTTGCGCTTCCCAAACGGCGTAGTTAGCTGCCCGCGTTGCGGTTCTGAGAAGCATTCCTTCATCAAAACCCGCAAGGTTTGGTTCTGCTCTGGATGCAAGAAACAGTTCAGCCTCAAGGTTGGCACGATCTTCGAGGATTCCCCTCTTGGACTCGATAAATGGATGTGCGCTTTCTGGATTATCTGCAACAGCAAGAACGGTTTTAGCTCCTGCGAAATGGCCCGCACGTTGGGTGTTACACAAAAGTCCGCATGGTTTATGCTTCATCGCATCCGTATGACCATGCACGATGTTTCCACCGTCATGCTCTCCGGTGAAGTTGAAGCCGATGAGACGTTCATCGGTGGTAAGGCCCGCAACATGCATTTGAGCGTCAAGGCTCGTCGCATCACTGGCACCGGGACCAAGGATAAGACTGCTGTCATGGGAATCCTTGAGCGCGGCGGGAAGGTCCGCACGACAGTTGTTGCAAGCCGCAAGAAAGCCGCTCTCCAGTCGGAAGTAAAGAAGCATGTTGAGGCGGGTGCGACTCTCTACACGGATGCTCTGCTGTCGTACGACGGGCTCGCTGGCAGTATGCTCACAAGGTTGTAGACCATGCTGTTGAGTACGTCAATGGCCGCGTCCACACCAACGGCCTTGAGAACTTCTGGAGCTTGCTCAAGCGCGGTATCAGCGGAACCTACGTTAGCGTTGAGCCATTCCATTTGTTTCGCTACCTCGATGAGCATAGCTTTCGTTACAACAATCGGAAGAACATCGACGATCAGGCCCGTTTTGAAACTGCTATGTCTAACGTCTTTGGTCATCGTCTGACCTATGCCGCGCTTACGGGAGCCGCGACCTCACGCTAAGCCACGGCAAGGACGGGGCAAGCGCAAACACTAGTCCTTGCTGGTTTGTTCTTTCGGTTTGGCAAGGGATGGTTTGAATGGGCTTTCAGGCTTAGGTGCCTGAAATAGATTCTTCATACCGTCCTCAAACTTTTTTAGGGCCTCTGGTCCTTCTTGTTATTCAATTTTCATCTAAGATGTCCTTGCATATGACAAACTCGGTAATCTCCAGCGATCCCCCCAGCTTGCAGTGTCGGTGAGTGTGGAGGTTGTTCGTCAACAGATGTGACTGCTTCAGCCGTCGCCTCGGCTTGAGAACCGCCTGAATAGATCAAAGAGAATCGTCTTTTCTGTTCGGAACCAAGTACAGGTATCTCCGCAACAACATACTCATGCCCGTCGTTCCCGTAACAGTATCCATACTCTTCAAGCGGTAGTGCTGAGTCTATTTCGTCTTTCGCTACATGCGGCTCAATCTTTCCATCCATCCCGTTCGGTACCCGAAAAGGAATTCTGACAAGATAGACCTCTGAATCTGTGTCGTTTCTAACTGTGAAGTCATACGTTTCCTGAGGAATACCCCTGAAAGAGATGCGCATTGGGCTAATTTTGATTCGGGGCCAACGCCACCACCCAATAAGACCTAAAAAGATCACATGCGCGACAAGAATTGGAACCCAAACGTACCACTTGGCCGCATAGATGTATCCGTTACGAGCAAGCGGGACGCTAACAGCGAACACTATTACGAGAGCGGATATCAGCGTCCCTTCGCTTCCGGGGAAAATGAATTGGGCTACAGCCATGACAACCGTCCCAATGATGGCCCATAAGCGAACTTGGTGCTTCTTTTGTGCTTGCAACCTTCTGGCTCTAGTGGGCATATGCCATCATCCCCATCTTGAGGATGTGCGTCAAGTATGTAATTTCCCTTCTTAGTGCTCTCAGCGGCTCCTCCGTCGCTTTGGTTTGGCGCTCGACTTCTCTCAGCGTGATCACAGCAACAACGATTCCAGCAATTCCGATCAATGTAAGCGCGAAGCTGACTACCACGGCAGCTTTGTCGCAATTCTTACCAGGAGAGGAGATCAGGCGCACATCGGCCTGAACGTGTTTCTTATCATCACTTTCGAGTGCTATGCCATCTGGTGATTTTTGTCGAGACAATCCGAGTTGTTTCGGATGACTTCTTATGCTGTGTTTCCTGGCGCGCTTGGGCGCAAGCTGTGAATGGGATCAGCGACAGCGCGAGACACCAAAATCAACAGCCACCCGGACATAATGGAGAAAAGTCCACAGCACCGAAGTCCAGACCTAACTTTTTTATTTTGAATAGTTTGCACAAATTGACGGAGGGGAGGGGGAGAACCTGCACACACCCTGGTCCCCGTGTCTACCTCAGCCTGCGTCGCGCGGTCTGGGCTGCGAAAGCCAAAGCAGCGGCTGCCGGATCGGAAACGTGCGCAGAATCTCCGGGTCCGTTGGGTCGGGATCAAGCGTCCGCCACAACGCCACATAGTCCGCCTGCTGGTACGCTCGCCCCGCAAACACCAGCGCCGGCCGCCGCCCAGGCAAAAGCTTGAAATGCGTCAGGTCCGCCGGATACGGCCACTTGGCGCGGTTTGCGATGTACGGCGTGAACCGCGCAATCGCCGCCCGCATCCCCGGACCGTCCTGCAACTCGTAATCCCACGGGCTCTCAAAGCGTGTCGTCATCAGCACGCACGCCCCCGCCAGCAGGTCCAGGTTGAACAGGGAATCGCGAAACGGGTTCTGCGTGGGCAGCTCATGCGGAAAGAATCCGGTCGCTTCAATCTGCGCACGCAGCGTAACCGTTTTGAACCGGTGCCGCAGCTCTGTCACCAGCATGTCGTTTCCCGCCAGACGCGCGAACGCCGCAGTCTGCAGCAGCCACGAGCTCCCATGGTGGTTCTTCGCATCCCGCGCCAGTAGCGCCGTCCGGTTCGTCGTCAGCCACTCCAGATACTCGGCGAACCATAGCTTCAGCTTCGCCAACTGGCCCGGATCGAGGCTGAGAAACGGCAGCGCCACCGCCACCTCCGCCAGGGCCGAGCGATCCGTCACTCCCTCAAAGGCCGCATACGCCGGGGTCGTCGGCAGCCGCGTCTCCGGGTCCAGGAGCCACGCCTGAAGATGTTTGTCCGCGTGCTCACCATATTGCGCCGCATTCGCCGGGTCGATCTCGGCCGCGGCCGCCAGTGCCGGAATAGCCAACGTAAAGGCCAGGTACTCCGGACTTTGCGGATCCTTGCTGGGCTTTGGCGGTTCGCCCAGCGCACGGGTGGCGGCTGCCAGGATACGGTCGCGATCGATCTCCGCGATCTTTGGCCGCGTTGTGGGTGCGGCCGGCAACGCCTGCGCCAGAGAAGCCAGGGGTCGCCATAAAGCGAACGCGGAAAAGGACAGAAAGCTGCGGCGTGTGCTCATTGGGAGGCTCGCTCTGCATGTTCAGCCGAAGCGTAGCATGCCTTACTCGACTTTAGGCCGCCAGACTGCGTCGGGCTTCCACGTGGGCCGGCCGTCGTCTTCCGCCACCCGGTAGCCCACATCCAGCAGCACCTGCAAATCCTGCACGGCGCCACTCAGGTCCCAGTCCGGCTTCACCACGTCCGAAGGCTGGTGGTAGTCATGGGCGATGTACTCCGCACGCTTCTCCAAACCAAAGCTGCTCGGCTTGCCGACATAGTCGATTCCCGGACTGGTTTCGATTGAGGGTACGTTCCCGCGGGCAAATTCGTAGTGGTCGGAGCGAAAGTAGAAGCCCTGCTCCGGAGCCGTATCGCCCGTAACCACCCGGCCCTGAGCCTTCACTGCCTCTGCTGTTAGGTCATCCAGGGTCGAATTACCCAGACCCACGATGGAGAAGTCGTGCGTACGCCCCCATCCCCAGTTGCTGAAGTAGTCCAAATTGATATCGGCGACCGTATTCGCCAAGGGGTAGAGCGGATGCAGAACGTAGAAGCGCGCCCCCAGCAATCCCTTTTCCTCCGCCGTAGGCCAGAGAAACAGCATCGTTCTGCGCGGAGCGGGCTGCATGGTTCTGAAGGCCCGTGCGAGCTCCAGAACACCGGCACTTCCGGCTGCGTTGTCACTGGCTCCGTGGTAGATCCTGTCTCCGACCTGGCCATGGTGGTCCCAGTGCCCGCTGTAGACCACGTACTGGCTCTTCAACTGAGGGTCGCTGCCCACAATCTTGGCGATCACATTTGCGGAGTCGACCTTTCGTACTCGCGAACGGATGTGAAACGTCGCCTCGGCCGCGAGTGGAACGGCGTGAAACCCCGGCCGGGCTGCGGCTGTTCGCATCGCTGCAAAGTCGGCGCCAGCCGCCGAGAACAAGGATGCCGCTTCGTTCGTGCCGAGCAACGTCTGTGCCCGGACATGGTCGCGCTCTCCGGGTCCTCGCAGGGTCATCACCTCGCGGGTGTAGTTCTCAAACAGCGCCGGGCTGGCCTGGGGTGTGGCAGAGACCAGAATGACCGCCGCCGCCCCGTGACGGAAGGCCGTATCGAGCTTGGTTCCCGTGCGCCCGTAAACGGTCAAAGCGCGCCCTAGAAACATCTTCTCGTCCAGCCTGGAGGGATTGGAGAGATCAGCGACCGGAGGATCTCCGCTCAGCAAAACGACCGTCTTGCCATGGACATCCGATCCGGCGTAATCATCCCAGTGATACTCCGGCGCCACGACGCCGTACCCGCCAAACACCAGGCTGCTTGAGACCAAGTCTACCTTGCTCGTCGGCAGCGCGGACCACGCGACGTAGTCCTGACCAGCGACCAGTAGTATCTCCTTGCCCTGAATCTGGACCTGGAGTGTACTGTCCTGGGTAAGCGTTCCCCACAGCGCGACCTTTTGAGTCCAGCTTCCGTCCGGATTGCCCGGCTCGAGACCGATCGCCTTACACTGTGCGATGAGGTAGGCCACGCTCCTGGTCTCGCCCTCGGTCCCAGGTGCCCGCCCCATGTAGGCGTCTGAAGAGAGTTCGGTGATGTGGCGCAGCAGATTGGCGGAGGTAATCGCCGCCTCTGCGCGCCTCAAAGGTCCGCCGTTGTGATCGGTGGCCTGAGCGACGTCCTGTGAACCAGCAGCCAGGCTGACCAGAAAAAGAGAAGCGGCGAAGATTCTCAAGACACATCCTTATTCGTCGGCATAGCAAGTATATCGGCGCGTTGGCGCAAAACTTGAGCCGCGTTTTCGCTTAGTTCTCCTGATGCCTCTGCCACCTTCGGCCGGGAGTGTGCCCCGTTCGATTACATCAGCAGAAAAGGAGAGCGCGACGGCTCTGTGTCTCGTTCGAACGGAAGGGAGTGCGCCAAGAAATCCGGCCGCATCGCTGCCGCGTCGACGGCGGGCACGAAGAGCTGGTTTGGATTGCTTTTTCGATGCTGGTGCAAAAAATCACTTGAAAAGAAGCTTCCCAGTCCGTCCGCAAACTCAACGAAGACACCATCTCCTACCATCCGTACCGCAACGACCTCTGCAATGATCATCCGCTCTTCAGCGCACTCCGGGACTGTTTGCGAGAGCGCCTCTCCATCAGAAGAAGAACACCTATTTTTCTGGATGCAAACTCCGCAAAGGTTGTACTTTCGTCGCTTTTAGCCGATACGATGAGACTGAAAGGATCGTCTCAGTGCGAAAGAACGAGCCCGGCAGAAGATCGCTAGATATCCCTCATAAGATCGGAAAGGGACATATTAAGACCGATCGCCATAACCTCCAGCAAAGGAAGCGAGATGGATTTACGACCCCGCTCCACGTCGCTGATGAAGCTGCGATCTATGCCGAAGTCCACTGCCATTCGTAATTGCGTCAGATTGCGCTCTCGTCGAAGCTCGCGCAGACGGACCCCGAATCGGGAACTGACGTCTCTTGGTAGGTAATAAAGAGAAGGATCGCGTGGCGTACGGGCGGTCAGAGGCGGAACTTCTCTAACTTGTCGGGAAAGATTCATAGCAGCAACTCCGGGCAAAAGAGGTAAAAAGCTGTAACGTCTGCTCCCAGTTACCCAGGTAGCTCAGCATGTCATGGTTGGTAGATGACAGATCTGGACCCCAGACCGCTCGCAGTTAATGACCCTGCAACAGTCGCGGTCTGAGACGACCCTCACCCATCACCTACGTTAGACACGCTGATAATACTTCAGAGTAGCCGCGACGTACAGCAATAGTTGCCGGAGAGCGACGAACTTTAGTCACCTGCCGCATTGCTTTAGCGCTAACCTCTCTGTATAAACGTACGTACTGCCTCAGCGGTTTTCCGGCGATACCGTTCCCAGGTAAATGTTTCGGCACGCAGGCGAGCCGCGGCTCCCATCTGCGCCAGCTCCGGCCGGTGATTCGCCGCCCAGGCGATCTTCTCAGCGAGCAGATCCGGCCTCCTCGGCGCTACGATAAATCCCTGTTCGCCGTCTTCAATCAGGTCAGGTGCGGCGGTGTGCGTGGTCGAGAGGATGGGAAGGCCGCAGGCCAGCGACTCCAGAAGCACCTGCGCAAACCCCTCCGCCACGGATGGAAACACAAACAGGTCAGCGGCTTGGTAAGCCTTTACAAGTTCCTCGGCGCTGACTGACGGTCGGATTTTAATCTGACCGGCGAACGGCTTGAAGAGCGCGAGATCATCGAGGACGCGGCCGCAGATGGTCAGTTCAAAGTCCTGTGTCTGCAACAGCCGCAGCGCCTCAAGCAGGTATTTGATCCCTTTTCGCTGGTTGATCCGGCCGACGAACAACAGTTTTAGCTTGCCGGGAGAGGGCGGAGTCTGAGCAGCAGCCGGGCGAAATCGCTCTAAATCCACACCGTATGGGATCACCGTGATCGCAGAAGCCGCAGCGCCATTTTCAATCAGGCTGTCGCGCGTGAAGGTGGACGCGACCAGGAAGCGGGCCGCCATCCTGGTTTCCTGGACCAGATGGTCGAAGTCTTCCGGCTCCAGCGCCAGCTCCCACTCCTGTTGGAGCGACGCCGCGCAGTCGGGGTGGGCGGCCAGTTCTTCAGACAGAATGCGCCGCATCGTCGCCGGATGAGGGTGCATCTGGAACAGCATCGCCGGATGAGGGTAGTGGCGGAACGCGTCGAAGCCGTAGTAGCTGTAGCTGACCAGCACCGCACCTCGCCGCTGTGCTAGTCGGCCCGCTGTGCGGCCCAGGGTAGCATCCGCCCTCCGCTGGGCTCGCCTGCGCACGGAGGCAGGTACTGACCGAAGCTTCTCAAGAGCCAAGGTGCGTATACCGGCCGCGAGCGTCATCCGCACCTCTCGCGACGGCAGACCCGCGACGCTGCGTTGGCGCAAAATGCGCACTGCCTTCGCGGGCAGCAGGCGCTCAAGCATCCGTGCCCACCAGCGGTCCCTCGTCCAAAACAGGTCGGTGACCAGCGCCTCCAAAAGACCGGCTTCGCTTAACGCCAACGCCAACTGGTATGCGTCGCGCGCCCCGGCATGAACCACAACCGCCCGGCGGGTTGGCACGCCTGGTGGCAACTCTGGAAGAAGGCTTTGTTGGACGGCGTCGCTGGACAAGACCTGGCAAGCTCCAAGTGAGTGAAATTCAAGACTTACAGAAGTTTGTCGAACTCCTGCTTCAGCTTTGCAGCCGAGCGTTCCCAGGTAAACTGCTGAGCTTGAAGGCGTCCGGCTGCGGAAAGTTGTTTGCGCGCCCGCTCGTCCGTAAGCAGGTTCGAGAGCGCAGCGAGGTGAGCGTCCGAGCTTGCCGGGTCGGCCAACAAAGCCGCCTCACCGGCAATCTCCGGGATCGAGGATCCATTGCTGGCGACCACCGGCGCGCCGCAAGCCATCGCTTCCACGACCGGAAGTCCAAAGCCTTCATAGCGCGAGGGATACCAGACAATCGTCGCGGCGGCATAAAGTGCTTGCAACGCGTCCTCGGACACAAAGCCGAGCAGGCGGAGGTTGGGGGCCAGTGCGGCAGCACGTTTAAGGTAGACAGGATCGTTGTGGTTGACTCCCGCAACGATAAGGTGCGGAAATCGCTTAATCAGGGCTGGAAGCACGGCCAGGATCAGCTCTGCATTTTTGCGAAAGTGCAACCCGCCCGGAATCAGCAAAAATGGGCGCCCAGCAAGTCCCACTTGGTGCAGGTACTCTATCCCGGCCTCAGGCACCGGATCGAAGAAGTGGGGAGTCACCCCGTTGTGGACACAGCGAATGCGGCTCGCAATCTCCGGGAAGAAGTGGGCAAGGCGTCCAGCCGAGAACTCCGATACGGTATGAAACAGGTCTGCTTTCTTTGCCAGCCGGCCAAAAAGCAGCGACCACTTCAGACGGGTCTTCCAGAACGCCAGTTCGCGGCGGTGCGCCACCTGCTCGAAGTAGCCCGCGTCGTGGGCTGTCACCACTAGGCGGGCCTTGGTGACTGGCACGTAGGACTCCGCAGTGCAAAAAACAACTTGTGCCGCTGGCCAAAAACGTTCAGCCTGTGGAGCGTTCAGGAGAAACCAGCGTGCCTGCTGCCGGGATGTATCGTCTGAAAACGTATGATAGGCAAACGAGGTCCACGGCTCCCCTACCAACGGCAAAATGCGGGTCTTGTCTCCGGCATCAGCCAGCACCCGGAGCTGAATATCCGGTCGTCGGGCCAGATGCTCGGTGAGCTGCCGTGCGGTTCGGCCCGCGCCGGTGGAGCTATGAATGTTTCTCAGGTGCACGTAGGCCAGCAGTCTGAGGGGTGATCGTTCCAGGCCATCAGAATCCGCAGGTCCCGCCAGTACCGTTCTTTTATCTGAGGCCACCAGATCAGAGAGCAAGAGAGAGCTCCGGAGAAGATTCCGAGAACCAGCGAGTGAACGGGAAGAGGTCGATTCCCGCATCTCTCCGTCTCGGAGAAGCGTTACAGCAATTTCAGAGTCTAGCTTACCTGCAACAACCCCTAAAAAGAATCACCCGTCTGACAGCACGAATACATCCTCTTGGTTAGAAACATATTCCCACTTTGGAATAGAACGTTGAAAAAATTACATAAAATATGGGGTCCGACGGGAAAGTAAGGGATACTAATCACGAACGGAAGCAAACCATTCAGCCTTTGAGACGTAACTAAGATGAGGTGAACAGTAATTCTTTGCGAATGGTTTTTCTCAGGCCGTGTGAGTTCGTTCGTTAGACAATTTGTTCCGGGGTGTCGACGGCAGACGACGCGCCACATCCGGGCATCGACTTTACTCGTATCAAGATTCAACTGGATAATATGATGAAGTATTCTTTAGCGTTACCGTTGCTCTGCCTCACTTTCTCTCTCTCTTGTCTATGTCCCGCGCAGAATTCTTTGCAGCGGCGGGACAATCCTTCCGCTGCGTACGTTCTTGGTCCGGGAGACCAGATTCTGGTCCAGGTAACGGATCTTGATGATTTTCCTAATCGCTCCTTGCAGATCGATCCGGATGGGGACGTCGACCTGCCGCTGATCGGGCAGTTTCACGCAAGCGGGCTTACTCTGGCGCAGATGAAAGCGGAATTGGCTGTTCGCTTGAGCAGGTACATCACTGCTCCGCAGATCATGCTCAATCTCACCCAGAACCAGAGCACTCCGGTTTCCGTAATGGGTTCCGTCAACACGCCGGGAGTGCACCAGCTGGATGGTCCGAAACGTCTGCTCGAGGTGATCTCGCTTTCAGGCGGTACCCGGCCGGACGCGGGCGGTGAGGTTATCGTGACGCGCCAGGCCGGGCGGCTTCCCTTGATGATGTCCAACGGGCACACCGAGTTGAGCAGTGGTTATAGTACGGCAAGATTTTCGCTGGACGACCTGATCAACTCGCGCAATCCTGCCGACAATATTCTTGTGGAGGCTGGGGATGTGATCTCGATCCCAAAAGCTGAGCTTGTTTACGTGGTGGGCGACGTCAGAAAAGCGGGTGGGTTCACGTTGTCCAGTCACAGCAGCTTGCCGTTGCTTCAGGCGCTCACCTTGGCCGAGGGAATGGGTCCGCATGCTGCGGGCAAGCGTGCCCGGATTCTACGTCCCGCTCCGGGAGGCGATGGAACTCCCAAAGAAATTGTGGTCGATGTAGACAAGATCATGGCGGGCAAAGCTCCGAATCCACCGCTGTTCGCAAACGATGTCCTTTTCATTCCGAATAGTGCTGCCAAGGCCATCTCGGAACGAGCGTTTGAGACGGCGCTCGGTGTAGCCGCGGGCGTTGCAATCTACCGGCAGTAGGGCCTCCGTAGCGAAACAACTGCGAAACCGAATTTGGAGAAGCCATGTTCAACGAAGAACACGACGAGAGAAGTTTGCGCCGAATGGACCGGGTCCGTGATGGTGGTCCGATGATCCTGCCTGCGGCGGATGGGTCTGACTCCGCGGCTTCGCACAGGCAGACGCTGCCGGCGGAGTACCTGACGACACTCAAGCGGCATCGGTTGTTGATTCTGGCGTGCGCCCTCGGAGGGATGCTGCTGCTGATCGCCTTTGGTGTGAGCTCCCAGCCTCTCTACCGGGCCCGGACCTCGATCGAAATTCAGGGTCTGAACAGCGACTTCCTCGATTCGCGCAGCGTCACCGTCTCCGGCGACAACACGGCGCAGGCCGCGGATCTCAATCTGCAGACGCAGATCAAGCTGCTGCAGAGCGAAACCTTGATGAAGCAGACCGTGGCAGTTCTGAAAGCGATGCCCCATCCGGCCACGCTCGACCGCGACGATCTCCTGTCCCGCCTGGAGCGGGCTCTGCATCTTCCTGGGGCCAAGCCCATGCCATACGACACGCTGGTTGACGATGCGGCCTTGCGCGTCAAAGTCAAACCGATGGGCGTGACTCGGCTGGTCGAGATTACGTGCGACTCCTACACTGCGGCCTTTTCAGCACAGTTCTGTAACACCTTGACCTCAAAGTTTGCCGAAGGGGATCTGGATACGCGAACCCTGCAGGCGCGACGCACGAGCGACTGGCTCAATCAGCAGGCGATCGAACTGCGGGCGAAGACGCAGGAGTCGGAAAACAAGCTCGAGGCCGCGACCGGCGGCAACGGTCTGGTGCTTAGCACGCAGGGCTCGAGTGTAGGCGAAGAGCGGCTGCGCGAACTGCAGGATGAACTGGTAAAGGCGCAGGCTGATCGCATGGCGCGCCAGGCCGACGCGCAGGTAGCGAGCCGGGCACAGGTGGATACCTTGCCGAATGTGATGGACAGTCCGGCGTATCGTGCTTACCAGGTCAAGCTCGCGGAGTTGCGCGGGACACTGGCATCGCTCGTACCTCCGCTGACGGAAGATAATCCCAAGGTCATCCACCTCCGCTCTGAGATCCGGGAGGCAGAAGCAGGTCTCGAAGCATCGAGCAAGGTCAGCAGCGGCCGGCAGTCGAACGAGTTTCAGGCCTCCCGTCACCGCGAGGACCTGCTGGCCGCTGCCTATCGCGCGCAGGAGGCGAGTGTCTCGTCCGATCTCCAGCGGGCGGCCCAGGTAAGCCTCTTGCGGCGCGAGGTGGAGTCGGAACAAACGCTCTATCAGACCCTGTTGCAGCGTTCGAAGGAAGCGGGTCTCGCGTCTGCCTTGCAGGCGTCCACCGTGCGTGTAGTCGATCCGGCTCAGGCTCCCCGGATTCCGTTCTCGCCGCAACGCAAGCTTTCGGCCAGTGCAGGCATCGCGCTTGGATCTTTGCTGGGTGTCGGATTGGCCTTCTACAAGGATCGTTCGTCGCGCGTCTTCCGCGTCCCGGGCGACGTCCCTCGCTACTTGCACGTGCACGAACTGGGAGTGATCCCGGCGGCGCAACCGGTCAGTACGCGCTTGGCGGCGAAGCGGCAGCCAGCAGCGGTCTTTGCTTTGCAGGGAACAAGCGAGCAAGGTTTGCAGTCCGGCAAGGCACTTACCCTGGCGCGCTGGGAGGATGACTTTTCGCTCATGGCGGAGGCCTACCGCAACGCTACGTTCTCGATCCTGCTCTCCGATTCCGGCAAACGGACCCGTACCTACGTCGTCTCAAGTCCGACCGCAGGCGAAGGCAAGACAACGGTGACCTCGAACCTTGGCGTAGCCCTGAGCAAGTCCAAGCTGCGCGTGGTGCTGATTGACGGAGACCTACGTAAACCCAGTCTGCACAAAGCCTTCGGCGTGGCGAGCGGCTTCGGTTTGCGCAATATTCTGCGTGGGGAAGTTTCGCTTGATTCGACCCCCGTCGCCTCCTACGCGAAACGAACCAACATTTCAAATCTCTTCGTCATTCCGTGCGGCAGCGGAAGCGAGGACATCGTTGGCTTGCTTCATTCCTCCTACGTGGGCGATCTGCTGACTCGCCTCTCGCACGACTTCGACATCATCCTGATCGACACGCCGCCGGTGCTACACATGGCCGACGCCCGCATCTTCGCCGGGCAGAGTGACGGCGTGATTGCCGTTTTCCGCGCTGGGTATACGGATCGCGAGCAGGCTGCCGCGGCCCGCGACCTGTTTGAGCATGACGGTGTTCGCCTAGTAGGCACAATCCTGAATGACTTCGATCCGGCGCGCGAAGGCAAGCCGGGCTACTACGAGTCTTACTATCGCTACCACACAAATCCGGATGCAGTGGAAACAGCTACGGTGGGTTCATGACCACGTCTGTGCTCGAAGGCGCGGGGCAGGCGGTCGAGCCGGATCCCGAGGCGGTCGCGGCCGGTGCCGTGGTTGAGCCTCAGCCGCTTCCGGGTGGCGGTCCTGCTCTGCCCGCGCATGTGACTCGTCATGTGGTCACTGGGACTAGCGCTCTGGGACTGGGTATGTTCATTGAGCGAGGCAGCGGCTTTTTAGCGAATGTGCTTGCTGCCCGGCTCGCAGGTGCTTCCACTTTCGGCGCCTACTCGCTGGCTATCTCGACGGCCAACAACATCTCCACCTACGCAGCCGGGCAGATCGGCTCGACCGCCGCCCGTTTCTCGGGCAAATACCCCTATGGCTCGTCCGGTTACCCGACCCTGGCGCGCGCGCTCTCAATCGTCTCCGTCACCTCGGCGCTGCTTGCGGCCACCGGTCTCCTGCTGGGTGCGGGGCCAATCGCTCATCTACTTGGCAAACCGGCGCTGACTCGACTTCTTGAGTGGGCTGTTCTATCCGCAGTCGGAATGATTCTGCTCGAGTGCGCACGCGGCTTTTTTGTCGGGCAGCGCCGGCTGCGAGCTCTGGTGCTGCTTTCGGTCTTGGTCGGGGTTGGCATGATCACTCTGCTGCCGGCCGCCGCGCATCGGCACAGCCCCATTCATATGATTGTCTCGCAAGGTCTGATTACTGCCTCGGCGGTAGCGGTCTGCCTGCTTCTGGCTCGCCCCCTGGGACTGTTGAGCAGCCAGAGCGCACCGGCTCCCGCGCTGCCTCTCGGGCCCATGCTGCGCGAGGTCTGGTCCTTCGGCTTTGTGCAGCTGTCCGGTCTAATCGGTTCAAATCTGGCCGGCTGGTGGCTCACGACCCTGGTCGCCCGCGCCGATACCACGCTGGTCCAGATGAGCTTCTTCGCCATTGCCAGCCAGCTGCGCAATCTTGCCGGAATCGCTCCCGGCCTGCTTACCGAGGGCAGCTATGCCGTGATGGCCGACCCTGAAGGTGAAGGCTCGCGCACACCTCATCAGGTGATGGCGCTGTGCAGCTTTGCCTCTCTAGGCGTGGCGTCTCTGCTGGCCAGCGCCGGCATTGTGGTAGTGCCGTGGGTGTTGCGTCTGCTTTATGGCCATACCTACGACTCGGCCGCTCTGGCCACCGCCTGTGGCTTGGCCGTGGCTGTGGTTCACATGGGAAACGCGCCTGCTGCCGCTCGCTTGACCATCGTCTCCATCCGAGCGACCGGCATAATCAATACCGTCTGGGCCGTCGTCGTCGCCGGGGCAGCCTCTATCTTCTTCTTTCGCCAGGGCAGCGCTGCAGCGGCGATGACGATCTACTTTCTGGCGCATCTGTTCGCAGGCGGTCTTGTACTGCTCACGCTTAAGCGCAAGGACCACGTCCCGCAGGGCATGATCGCGAGCTACCTGATCGGCGCAGGCAACAGTGCTCTGCTGATCGTCTTGGCTTTCGTGCGCAATCGTAGTCACTCGCCGTGGGCCACGACGGGCCTGATGTTGGTGGTCGTTCTGTGCGCACTGTGGGCGCTGTTTTCGCTCGGTCGCCGCTACGGCTGGCTGCCTCGGCTGGCGACCCTCCAGCGCGCCGCCAGTACCGGCTGGACACGGCTGACCGCGTTCCGGAGGCCTCGCCATGTTTGAGCTCATGCTGCTTGCCGCGGCCGCCATCGCCATCTGCGGCACCGCGATTGCCTTCGACGGCAGCCGAGACGTTTTTCATCCGCTGATCTTTATTGGCCCGATGATGGCGTTTCTCTATGGCTGGATGCCGTTCAAGTTGCTTCAGGCCGATGGGCTGGCGCGCTTCTTCGACTCCGATCAACTCATCCATGTGCAGACCCTGAACATCTGTGGCGTGGCGGCCTTTGTTTTGGCCTGCCTCAGCGTGGGACTACGGGTCAAGCGAATCGACTCCTCCAAGCGACCGCGGCTTACTCCGCTTGGACTGCGCCGCCTGATGATCGGTTCGGCCATCGCGGGAACGATCGGTCTTACCTGCTGGGGCATCTCCATTGTCAACGTTGGCGGATTCACGGCCGCGTTCAGCAACTCCTACGGCGGCGGCTGGGACGACAGCGGCTATGTGCGCGATGGGAATCTGCTGCTTCTGGTCGGAATCCTGCTCTCGATGCTTTCCCTGTCGGCTGGCGGACCACGCTGGCTTGGTCTTCCTGTAGTCGCGCTCTATGGATTTCCGTGGGCGTCGAGCGCCTTACTGATGGGCCGGCGCGGACCGACCTTCGCCCTGGTCGTGGTGCTGGCCATGGGCTGGTACTTCAACCGGGTAAAGCGGCCTCCTCTGGTTGCGGTTGGCCTGGCTGGAGTCTGTCTGGGCTGGCTGGCTATGTTTCTGGTCACCAACCGAAGCAGCATCTACATCGGCTCGGACTTTGACATGAAGACCGACGTGAGCGCTGTGGTTGATAAGCCCGACACCGGCAATGAGTTCATCTACGGCACCGGGACCGTCATCGCCACCGAGAAGCGCGACCACTATTTCTGGATGCGGCGGTATCTGGCGCAGATCATGGTTCGCCCGATTCCGAGCGCCTTCTGGCCGAGCAAATATGAAGACTTTGGCGTGCCCGAGCTCTTGAATAATGCAGGCACCGGCGAAGGTTTCGGCGACGCCCTGGGATGGGTTGGCGCCAACGGTTCCGCGCCGGGAATCATCGCCGATCTCTTTGTCGAGGTGTGGTGGCTGGCCATCGGGATCATGGCCCTGCTGGGCTGGATCTACGGCTTCGTCTGGAGGCGGGCGGTCGAGCGCGGCGGTCCATGGTCGGCGCAGTACGTCATCCTCTCCGCGCTCTCCATCTACCTAGTTATGCAGACGATGGAGGCCGTCATCTTTCGTACGCTGCTGCTTTCGATCCCGTGCTGGATCACCTTTCGCTGGGCGCTGAGCGAGCCTCAACCCCAGAATCGTCCACGTCTTTTCCGACGCCGGACGCAACTCGGCTCTGGTGAATCAAGGGGGCTGACCCATGCTTGACACGCAACCTTCGGCAATCTCACGGACACGCTGCCGCGTGGCCGTAATCTGGATCGACTGGTACGCCTATCACGTCGCACGCTTTCGCGGTTTGAATGCGGCTCCAACGCTGGCCGGCAAGGTCGCGGGTCTTGAGCTGGTGGGCGGTGTTGGTGTGCACGCCGGCCTCAAGTTCCGCGAAGATCTGCCCCCGGAACTCGCCATTGAGACGCTTCAGCCGCAAAGCAGCTGGGCGCAGGCCAACAAACTTCAACTGGCGCGCCAGCTTTGGAGCCGGCTTTCGGAGCTTGAGCCCGAGGTGGTCCTGGTGCCCGGCTACTACACCCTGCCAGCCATCGCGGCCGCGCTCTGGGCAAAGTTCCATCGTTCCGTAAGCGTGTTGATGACCGAGAGCACCGCCTACGATCATCCCCGTGTGGCGTGGAAGGAATGGGCCAAGAGCCTGCTGCTGCGAGCGCTGTTTGACTGGGCGGTGGCTGGCGGCAAGGAGCATCTGGAGTATCTCGAGCAGCTGGACTTTCCCACCGATCGCACGGCGCGGTTTTACGATGTCGTGGACAACGAGCTGTTTGCCCAAGGTACGGACGCCTTGCGCGGCCAGTCTGCGTCTGACTTCGGGCTCCCCACGGAACCGTACTTCGTCTACGTCGGCCGCTTTGCCGAAGAGAAGAACATCTCTGGCCTGCTTGAGAGCTGGATTGCGTATCGCCGCGGAGGCGGTACCTGGCCTTTGGTGCTGGTCGGCGATGGCCCTCTCGCCGCTGCGTTACGGCAGGCTGCCGCCGCCTCTGGCTTTGGCGCGGATGTGTTTTTTCCCGGGCTGAAGAGTTCGCGTGCCTTGCTCCCGTACTACGCCTTCGCAGGCTGCTTCGTTCTCCCCAGTACGCGCGAGCCCTGGGGGCTGGTTGTCAACGAGGCCATGGCCGCCGGGCTGCCGGTTCTGGTCTCTGACCGGTGCGGATGCGCCGTTGATCTAGTTGAGTCAGGTCGCAACGGCTTTGTCTTTGCTCCCGCCGACGGGCTCGCTCTGATCGCGCGCATGCGCCAGATCGCCTCTTCGGGTCCCGCGGAACTCCGCGCCATGGGAGCTGAATCTCGCCGCCTGGTCAGCCACTATTCGCCCCGGAGCTTCGGGCTGGAGATCGCCCGCATCGCCGACTCGGAGCAAGCCGACCTGCGAGAGCCGGCGGGCCTGCAAAATCGGGATTCCAGAGACGAAGATGCTCGATACCAGGCTCTTGAGGCCCAAACTAGCCGAGTTGCTGGCCGATCCATGACCGGCGCACTCAGAGGGAGCAAATAATATGGGATTCGCGTTGCCCAGGATGGAACACACCATGCCTTCCGGACCGGTAGAACTGCCCGTCGCGAGAAGTCGATGGCTCCATGTCGTGACCCATCTCGATCCAAAGTACGGAGGCTTAAGCAGCGCCGTACCGGCACTTGGGCAGGCGCTCTCGGAGCGGACCAACTGCCGCGCGGAGATTGCCGCCTTCTGCGTGGAAGGAGAGCACTTTCAGCCTCGCGGCCTGGCTCAATCCGCCCTAAGCTATTGGCCTCAGGGCCGGGGCAGCTGGCTGCACAACCAGCGGCTGAAGAGCAGTTTTGAGCAGCGGATCGCAGGTGTAGACGGAGTGCACATTCATGGTCTGTGGGAGCAAAGCACGTTAGAAGCGTGCCGGGCGGCGTCTGTGGCGGGCAAGCCTTATGTGCTTTCCGCGCATGGCATGCTGGAGCGCTGGGCGCTGCGCAACAAACGCTGGAAAAAGCTGCTCTACGCCGCGCTGACCGAGCGTTCGAACGTTCGTGGGGCCGCATGTCGGCTCGCCTTGACCGAGGCGGAGGCCGGCGACTACCAGCGTTTCGGCTCTGCAGGGCCGGTTGCCATCATCCCCAATGGGGTCAGTCTCCCCGGGCAGAGGGACCCGGAGTCTTTCCTTGCTGAGTTTCCCGAGCTTCGCGGGCAGCGGCTGATCTTGTTTCTGGGTCGGCTGCACCCGAAGAAGGGCGTGGATCTGCTCCTGCGAGCCTGGACCGAGGTTGCGCCGCGGCACCGGGAGGCGCATCTGGTTGTCGCCGGGCCAGACTCCGACGGCACCCGTGCGCTGCTCGAAGGTATGGTTGCCGAGCACAGTCTGCAAGGTCAGGTCACGTTCACCGGAATGCTGAACGACCAGAAAAAATGGAGCGCGCTGGCTGCGGCCGAGGCGTTCACGCTCCCTTCTCACTCCGAAGGTCTCAGCATGAGCGTGCTGGAGGCGATGGGCATGGGCCTTCCTGTGATTGTCACGCGGCAATGCAATCTGCCCGAAGTGAAGCAGTATGGCGCGGGCTGGACGATCGAGCCCGACTACAAGCAGCTTATCCAGGCTCTCGATGAGCTGCTCGAAAGCCGTTCGGAAGTCAATCGTGAGATGGGCCTCGCTGGGAGCCGGCTCGTCGAACAACGGTACAACTGGGCCGCTGTCGCCCGCCAGACAGCCGAGGTCTACCGTTGGGTCCTAGGCGGACCCGTGCCCCGCCATGTCGAAGGGAGCTTCCGGTGAATGCCATGAATAACGATCGCGTCCAACTCGGCCGCTATGACAACTCCTGGTACGACCCGGGAGGTACCTTTCTCAAGCGCGTGCTCTGGTTCTTCTTCGGCCAGCCGATCCTGCGCTGTGCCTGGATCCCATCCTCGCGTCTTCGCGTGAGCTTGCTCCGGACCTTTGGCTCACGCATCGGCGCCGGAGTGGTGATCAAGCCGTCGGTTGACGTGAAATATCCCTGGCACCTGGTGATCGGCCACGACTGCTGGATTGGCGAACATTGCTGGATCGACAATCTGACCACGGTTCGGTTGGGAAATGACGTCTGTGTCAGCCAGGGTGCGTACTTCTGCACCGGCAATCACAATTGGAGCGACCCGGCCTTTGGCCTGATGATGGCGCCGATCCAGCTCGGGGACGGCTCCTGGGCCGGAGCCAAGTGCATCCTTACTCCTGGCGCGGTGCTTGGACCAGGAGCGATTGCGGCCGCCGGCAGCGTCGTCACCGGGACCGTTCCCGAGTTCGAGATATACGCCGGCAACCCAGCGCGTTTTGTTCGCCGGCGCGAGATCCGGCCGGCGGCCGGAGAGCTTCACGAGATGACTGCGGAGGTGCGTTTATGAAGATCGTCTTTATCAACCAGTTCTTCTGGCCGGACTCCTCGGCCACCAGCCAACAGCTGACTGACCTGGCCACGGGCCTGGCCGGCCGAGGTCATGAGATCGCGGTCATCTGCGGAGATGGAGGATACGCTGCGGCCGCCAGCGGAGAACAGCCTCCAGTCGAGATCCTGCGCGTGCGCTCGCTGCCCTTCGCCCGCGGCCTGGTCGGGCGCGTGCTCTCCTATTTCTCCTTCTACGTCTCAGCCTTTTTCCGGGCGCTGACCATGAAGCGCGCGGATGTCGTCGTCTCGCTCACGACTCCTCCGCTGATCTCTCTTTTAGGCTCCATGGTGAAGATCCTGCGCGGCTCGCGGCACTTTATCTGGGAGCAGGATATCTACCCCGACGTGGCCATCAGTCTGAACTACTTCCGTGCCGGCGGCATTGCTGACCGTGTCGTCGGCCTGCTGGCTGACTTTTCGCGTAGGCATGCGGACGGCATTCTCGCCCTTGGAACCTGCATGCGGGATCGTCTGATCGACCGTGGCGTGCCCGCGGACAAGATTTACATTACCGAAAACTGGGCCAACGGGGAGGCGATCACGCCCATGGCCCGCCCAGGCGATCCCTCTCGCCTGGTCGTTCTCTACTCCGGCAACTTTGGCCTCGCGCATGACCTCGACACACTTGCCGGCACCATGCTCCGACTCAAAGACGATCCGCGCTTTCACTTCATCTTTGTCGGGAGCGGGAATAAGCGTCAACAGCTGGCGAAGTTCTGTGCAGACCAGGGTATTCACTCGCTCGAGCTCCGCCCCTATGTCGATCGGGACAAGCTGAATGAAGGTTTGGCCGTTGGCGACGTCGGACTGGTGACTCAAAGTGATGATTGTTGGGGATCCGTGGTGCCAAGCAAAGTTTATGGAATCCTTGCGGCCGGTCGGCCCGTATTGTTTATAGGTCCACGGCGAGCGACCCCGGCCCAGACCATTGAACTGCATCGTTGTGGTTGGCACGTGGATTGCGGCGATGTAGAGGGGTTGACTGAACTTCTGCTGGATCTGGCCTCTGACTTAGGGGCGGTTCGTGCCGCCGGAGTACGGGCACGCCAGGCTTTGATGGAAAACTACGATCTTCCGCTGGGAGTAGCACGGATCGCTCGAGTTTTAGAAGGTAAAGATGGAAAACCAGTTTTGCAGCATCTGTCTACTGTTTCCCCTGACGTACTTGTAGAAGCTCCCAACCAGGAACGATAGCTCCCGAGGAGGGATCCATGTTTGCGATTTTGGCTTTAGGAATCACTGCTTTTCTGTTATGTCTCTGCCTGACGCCCCTTTTACGCGATGTCTTCAAGCGCGCCGACATCCTCGACCGCCCGGATGGGGGTCGCAAATCCCATGCCAAGGCTGTCCCGCGGATGGGAGGCATTCCCATCGTGCTCTCCTATGCGGGCGCGCTTGGGCTGGTCTACCTCTTCGCTCCCAACGGCTCAAAGATTTATATCCAGCACGGAGCGCTTTTGCGCTCGCTTTTGCCGGCTGCCGGCCTGGTCTTCCTGACCGGGCTGATCGACGACATCTTCTGTATCGAGCCTTGGCAGAAACTGGCCGGGCAGGTTGCGGCCGCAGTGCTCGCCGTCTCGCTTGGCGCCCGTATGTCCATCGGCAACGCGCCGGTCTGGGTGTCGGTGGTGCTCAGCATCTTCTGGCTGATTGGCTGCACCAACGCGGTTAATCTGATTGATGGCATGGATGGTCTTGCCACCGGCGTTGGTCTGCTTGCAACCACGACCACGCTGCTGGTGGCCATCATCACCCGCAACATGGGCCTGGCCATGGCGACGATGCCCCTGGTGGGATGTCTGCTTGCCTTTCTCCGCTACAACTTCTCTCCCGCTTCCATCTTTCTCGGAGACTGCGGCAGTCTTACCATCGGCTTCATTCTGGGTTGCTTTGGGCTGATCTGGAGCCGGCAGTCGGGAACCATGCTGGGGATGGCCGCCCCGTTGATGGCTCTCGCCCTTCCTCTGATCGATGTAACTCTCGCGATCGGCCGCCGCTTTCTGCGCCGGGTGCCAATCTTCAAGGGAGATCGCTCGCATATTCACCATATGCTGCTCGGTCTCGGCTTCACCACGCGCGGTGCAGCGCTCCTACTCTATGGCGTCTGCGGACTGTCTGCCTCCTTCGCCCTGTTCGAAAGTTTTGGGGGCACCGGAGTCGGTTGGCCCATTCTGTTTCTGTTCTGTTTGCTTGTGCTTATCGGCGTTAGCCGCCTCAACTACATCGAGTTCACCGCTGCGTGGCGAACGATCTCGCATAAGATGATGCTGCGCGCCGTCCAAGAAGAGATTTATATCCGCGACCTGGAGAAGACACTCGCCGGCGTGGAGACGCCCGGAGAGTGTTGGCAGGTGATCCGGTTGATCGCCCAGGACTTCGGATTCTCCTGGGTGATCCTGCGGCTTGATGGAGCGCGCTTTGAAGAGGCGTTCACACTTAGCCACGAGACTCCACTCTGCACCATTGATCTTTCACTCGGGGAGCGTGGAAGCCTGTTACTGACGCGCGTCGCCCAAACGTCTCGACCCAGCTTCACCATGTCCGTCCTGCACCATCTGCAGGTTTCGATCTCAGAGAAGCACGCTCTGCTCGAAGCCAGCTCGGACTCGCTCACGCACGCGGCCTAGGAGTTAGGGATGTCAGATGGAATTGCTCCATGGCATCTGTTGCAAGTTTCGGATGTCCTCGACTCCGAGCTTGCCAGCGCCCTGGCCGAGTTGACGCCAGTCATTATGTGGGAGCCACGGCGCACCCTTGTCCCATGGGTGCGCCGGGCCTCTCCCGCCGAGACGGTAGACGGCCTCACAAACCTCCAACGCGTGAGCTTCCCGCTCATGCGCGGTTATGCACGGACTGGCCTACGCTGGCTTGCCTCAAGCGGGTCATCCATTGCATCCATGATGCGCGCCAAAACCCCTCAGGAAAACGCCTCTACCCTCGTCTGTACCGTACCGTATTTTGCCTCCGTGGCCGAGCGCTGGAAGGGCCCTGTCGTCTACTGGCTTACCGATCTCATCGCGGCCTACGCGGACACGCATGGCATCGACATTCGTGCGCTTGACCGGCGCATGTGCCGTCGAGCGACCCTGGTCTGCCCAAACTCCGAGCGTCTCCGAAAGTACCTCATTGAGGAAGCGGGCTGCGATCCAAGTAAAATTCAGATTCTTCCAAATGCCACGCGCGCTGCCAACGTACTCACAAGCATCCCCGAGCGACCAGGGGTTCTGCCTGCTTCGCTGCAAGACGTACCTAGACCGATTGCGGGAGTCATCGGCAATCTTGCCGGAAACATGGACTGGCTGCTGATTGAAGAGGTTGTCAACGCTTTGCCGCGGCTCTCGTGGGCCTTTGTCGGTCCCACCACCATGGCCATTCCGGATCCCAGGCAGAATGCCGCTCGCAGCCGCGTGATGCATCATCCACGCAGTCATTTTGTTGGCAAGCAGCCCTATGGAGACCTCGCCGCCTTTGCGCGCTCCTTCGACGTGGCCGTGCTGCCTTACCTCCGCTGTGAGCCGACCTACTCCGGATCGAGCACCCGCTTTTATGAGCACCTTTGCGCCTGCCGAGTCATGGTAGCCACGGACGGACTTGAAGAACTGGTGCGGAAGCAGCCGCTGCTCTATCTCACGCCCAACGCTCAGAAGATGATTGAGACTCTTCGCGACCTCGATCAACAAAACTTTGATGACGGTCTCACAGAAACCCGCTGGCTTGCCAGTCATCAAGCCACCTGGCAGACGCGCGCCGCAGCCATGATGGACGCCCTTCAGCAGCGCCGCCATGGTCTGGATGGCCGGCCCGACTCGAAGACCGCCTCCCACAGTCGTCTTCTGACCGAGTCGCACTCGTAAGCTCCATGGAACGCGCGATCTGGAAGATCGCCAGCTACAGTGTTCCTACATGCAGAAAAGGAATCTGCCGCAACGCTCTTGCCGCGCTAAGGTCTCATCGTAGTTCTCGCTGCCTTCATCGCTGACTTTGCCAGGCTTGCATCCCGGTAAATCGTCACAATCGTGTCGTTATTGGTCTGCCAGTAGTCGGCATGCACCATCAGGATGTCACCGGCCGCAACGGATGCCGTCAACGCACTCTGTTTTGCCGCCAAAGTGGCCGCGTTCACATCGTTGACGAGATTCACGCTGAACGC
>CAXTQE010000035.1:0-21243 GCA_964246225.1 uncultured Acidobacteriaceae bacterium
ATACTGGCCGCCCTGCGCGTGCGGAGAAGTAGCCGCAAACAGTGTCGGCAGCGCCCCCTCCTCGTCTGAACTCAGCAGCATCCCGACCGCCCCGCTGATGATTCGCTCGCCCACCCGCGCCAGGCCCGCGCTCTTGCCAATCTTGAAGAGGTTCGTCCGCGCTACTCCCGGATGCACGGCAAGGCTTTTCGTGCTGAACCGGCCCAGCCGCAGCCTGCGCTCCAGCTCAAATGCAAACATCAGGTTCGCCAGCTTGGATTGCGCATAAGCCGCCGTCCCGTGGTACCGATTCTCTCTTTGCAGGTCGTCGAAGGGAAGTTTGCCTCGTTTGTGCGCGATCGACGCCACGGTCACCACGCGGGGCGCATCCTGCGCAGCCGTGGTCCGACTCATCTCAAGCGCCGGCACCAGCTCGCAGGTCAGGGCGAAGTGCCCCAGCACGTTGGTGCCGAAGTGCAACTCGAACCCATCCCGGGTTTCGCGCCGCTCGCTCCGGGAAAATACCCCGGCGTTGTTGATCAGGCTATAGAGCGGTTCCCCGCGCGCAACCTCCGCCTTTGCGACCTTACGAATGGAATCGAGCGATGCCAGATCGAGTTCCACAACCTTCGCCTCTTCGGCGGCCGAGTCCGGCCCGGCGGCATCCACCTGCAGCCGTTGCAGCGCGGCCTCGCCCCGGGCTACATCGCGGCATGCCAGAATAACCGTGGCACTACGGCGCGCCAGCCCGACCGCCGCGGCATAGCCCACGCCGCTGTTTGCCCCTGTGATGAAGAACCGTCTGCCTGCCTGTGACGGGATCTCTGCCAGGCTCCACTCGCTCATGAGCACATTTTAGGGGTTGAACAGCGCGACTTACTTTGTTTCCTGCTGGAGCAGAGCCGCCTCGATGCCGCCATTGACCTCTGCCTGCGCGAACTCCGCCGCCACCCGGATTCCGTTCATGACCGCTTTCTCGTTCGAAGATCCATGGCCCACGATGCAAACGCCACGAACCCCCAGCAGCGGCGCTCCGCCATACTCGGAATAGTCCAGTCGCTTACGGAACGCCTTGAACGCCCCCTGAGACAGCAAGGCCCCCAGCTGCGAGGTCACGGTCAGCTTCAACGACTCACGCAACGAGACGCTGACCAGCTTGGCGATTCCTTCGCTCGTCTTCAGCGCTACGTTGCCCACAAAGCCGTCGCAGACCACCACATCCACGGTGCCCGCGTACAGGTCGCGTCCCTCTACATTTCCGATGAAATGGATTCCGGGTAACGCGCGCAGCAGGGGAAAGGTGTCCCGCGTCAGCATGTTGCCCTTGGAGTCCTCCTCGCCGATCGACAGCAGGCCCACCCGCGGCCTGGCCACCTTGATGACGTTGCGCATGTACATGGAGCCCATGACCGCGAACTGTACTAGGTTTTCCGGGTCCGAGTCGACGTTGGCGCCGACGTCCAAAAGTAGCGTGGGTCCACCGTTGGTGGTCGGCAGCAGCGTCGCCAGCGCCGGCCGTTGAACGCCGTTCAGCGCTCCCAGCACCATCTTGGCCGAGGCCATCGCCGCACCCGTATTTCCCGCCGTAAAGAATCCAGCCGCCGCACCCTGTCTCACCTGCTTCAGGCCCACCCGCATGGTGGAGTCCTTCTTGGAGCGTACCGCCTGCGCGGCTTTATCCTCCATCGTGATCCACTCGCTGGCATGGAGCACGGAGACCGGCAGCCCGGCTCCTCCCGTAAATCGCTCAAAAACATGGCCGCCGTTGTGCTGCGCATGTTCAAGGGCGGGCACAATCCTGTCTTCAGGACCCACCAGAGTTACGTGGACATTCAGCAGACGCGACGCAAGCAGCGCCCCTTGAATCTCCGATTCGGGGGCGTTGTCCGATCCCATTGCATCCACGACGATCTCAACCGGCATCAGGTCTCTGGGCGTGTCCGAGGTTGAGGGATCGAGGATTTACTGAGTTTTTCACGAACGCGAAGCAATCAAGATGGAATTTGTAGGAGTGAGTGGCGACGCAAGGACTGCAAGGCAATTGCCTGGCGCTCAGCTTGCCTTTTGTGCCGCCGCAATGACCGCGCGTCCCTTATACTCGCCGCACTTCGGGCAGGCCCGATGGGACAGCTTGCGTTCTCCGCAGTTTGGGCAGACGGCCGAGTTGACCGGAGTAAGAAAATCATGGCTGCGGCGCTTCGCAGTCCGTTGCTTGGAGTGGCGCCGTTTCGGATTAGGCATCGTAGTTCCCCTTCAAAATAGGCGTTCAACGCGAACGTGAACGAAAAACGAGTGACTTATAAAGAACTCTTGAGTGCTGCCAGACCAGCTAAAGCATTCCAGCGCGGGTCGACCGCAGTCTGCGCGCATCGGCACACATCCAGATTCAGGTTCTGCCCGCAGCGCGGACAAAGTCCCTTGCAGTCGAGGCTGCACAACGTACGTCCGGGCAGGGAGAGCAGCACTTGCTCGCGCACGACATCCTCTAGCAGCAGACCGCCTTTACCATAATACCCTATCTCCGTCTCATCCTCCGTAATCGCTCGCTCGCCGGGATCGGCGTCGGCGTTTTCCGGCCGAAACAACAGATCGAACTCCCCCGCCAGCGGCACTGCCACTGGCTCCACGCAGCGCGCGCACATAACCTCAAACGCACCCCGGTACTCGGCCCGGACGCGTATATCCTCGACCTGCTCCTCCGGCCCGCGATGTTCGACGAGAAGATCAGCCTTGCCTTGTACCGGCAGAGGCCCTATCTGACGCGTATCGGGGGCATAGTAGATCGTGCCTGGCAGAATTGCTTCAGCGAAGACGAGCGGCTCTTTCTGCAAATCAAACGGAGTAATCAACACCCTTTAACCCTAAGACTCCGCACCCCGAAGGTCAATGGCTCGGTTCACTCCAGGGCCAGCAACATCGCGAGGACAAACGAACGTGCTACCGTGGAACCGCAAACGGGCGTCCAAGCTCCCATGCACAACGTTTGGCGATCCAGCTGGGCCCTGGTTCTCGCGGGATTCCTGCTTGGTGCTCTCGGCGCGCTCTACGCCCAGAAGGCCTATCGTGAATACCCGTCGGTCGAAGGCTACGAGACCGAGCCCATGCCCCCGGATTGGCAGCGTAAGGGTGAGTGGACCTTCGCCCGCTTGATGTACCCGCCCGGCCCGCTCGATGGCTACGCCGGCCGCTTCGACGGTGACTGGCACGAGGGTCTCTCGCTGTGGACCCAGGACGGCCCTAAAGCCGACCGCATGCTCGAGGCCGCCGTCCATCGGCTTACGCGCGTAGATGCCCGCTCCGTCGAGCAGGACGTCTCGCTCGACGACGGCGACGAGATCTACAACTGGCCCTGGCTTTACGCCGTCCAGGTTGGCGAATGGGGACTGACCGACGCCGAGTGCGCCAAGCTCCGCGACTACCTGCTCCGCGGAGGCTTCTTCATGGCTGACGACTTCCACGGCCATGAAGAACAGGCCTTCTTCGAAGCCACCATGCACAAGGTCTTCCCCGAGCGCCCCATCGTCGACATCCCCAATGGCGACGGAATCTTTCACACCGTCTTCGACCTCGATGAGCGCTTCCAGGTTCCCGGCGCCGAGCACCTCCGCACCGGCTATAAGAAGGATGGCCGGGTCGCCCGCTGGGAAGGAATCTACGACGACAAAGGCCGCATCCTGGTCGCGATCTCGCTCAACTCCGACCTGGGCGACTCCTGGGAGTGGGCAGACACTCCCAGCTACCCGCTGAAATACTCGCAGATGGGCTTGAAGATCGGCGTCAACTACGTCGTCTACGCCATGACCCACTGAGATGCTCTGGCTCAGTTCCCGACACAGCTCGGATAGGGGGCCTTTTCACCTTCCACAACAGGACAAACCCGAATCGGATTGAGTTGTTTAAAACGCTTCTGCCACTTCGCTTCGTCGAACCCGGCCGCTGTCTCGAGCGGCGCTCCGCGCTCCGCCCACTGCACGGTGTAGAAGTCCTCGTCCCCGGCGATCACCGCAATCAAAGCCGTCTCGCTGTGCCTCGCACCCAGCTCACCATGGTAATCCTCAACGTTTCCACAGCGCAGGAGCTCCAGGTACGCCGGCCTCTCCGAAATCGTGAGCTTTCCTAACGCCTTGGCCGTGTAGCTCTCCGGACAAGCCTTCTGAAAGCCAGACGCCATGTTCTCGCCCATGCGCTCCGGCGCCACTCCCGCCACTTGCGCGAGCCCGCGATACCCGGTTACGGTGAGCATTTGCGTCCAGCGCTCCACCGTTTCACCATGCAGAACCACCTCGCGCAGGTAAGACTTACCCTGCGTCTTCTCGCTTGTGGTGCGCACGTCGAATTCGGCGGGCTGACGGAATGCCACGAGTTGATGAAAGATTGGCGTGATGACCACAACGGACGCAGCCTTGCCGGGCTCATCGGCGCTCTGTCCGGCAGACGCATCCGCAATGCCCATTATGCTCAACGCAATCGCTGCAAAACCCCATCTCCGCCAGCATTCCATCTATTCCTCCTACTCGTTCCGATACGTCCACTCTCAGCTCGATCTCCGCACATCGGCGTAGCCTTGAGCTGCCGCAAAGCATGCGCGTAGATTACCTCTAATCCTTGCGCTTCAAATGCTAACTTGAGTTTGTGAGCCTGCTCAAGCGCCTCCTGGAACGCCGGCTATCGCTGCTTTTGCTTGTGCTGCTGGTCCTGCTCGGGGCGGCTCAGGTTCGGCGATCCCCGGCGACGACTCTCAGTCCTCCACCAGACAACGCCGTCACCCGCGACATCGATCCCGAGCTCGCCGCGCTCATCGCCTCCACCCCGGCCATCGACAACCACGCGCACCCCGTCCTGCCTCCGCCCAACGACACGACCGACCGCGACTTTGACGCGCTGCCCGTCGACAGCATGGAGCCGCAGACCGACGTCCTCGCCTGGCGCCCTGACAACCCGCAGCTTGCCCCCGCCTGGCAGGCGCTCTGGAACTTCCAGGGCTCTCCGCCGCTTGATGCCGCCGGCATGCAGCAGCTTGCGGCCGCCCGCGCCCGCGTCAAAGCCCGCGAAGGCACCCACTTTGCCGAGTGGATCCTAGCCCAGGCCGGCATCGGCACCATGCTCGCCAATCGCGTACAGATGGGTGCCGGCCTCGCGCCGCCCAGCTTCCTCTGGGTTCCATACGTCGATGCACTTCTCTTTCCGCTCGACAACACCGCCCTAGCCGCGCAGAACCCCGACCGCAAACTCTTCTTCCCGCTCGAGGACCGCGTCCGCGCTCGCTATCTTCGAGCCGCCGGTCTCTCTGCCGTCCCCGCCACCCTGCCCGAGTACCTCGCCCAGGTCGTTACCCCCACGCTCGAACGCCAGCACGCCACCGGAGCCGTCGCCGCCAAGTTCGAGATCGCCTATCTCCGCTCGTTCGACTTCGGCGACCCCTCGCCCGCCGACGCCGCCCGCATCTACGCGCAGTATCGCGGCAGCGTTCCCCCGGACGCCGCCTACAAAGTCCTGCAGGACTTCCTCTTCCGCTACATCGCCGGAGAGTGCGGCCGGCTGGGCACGCCCATCCACCTGCACACGATGTCCGGAGGAGGAGGTTACTTCCACATCGGCGGCGACAACCCGCTGCTGCTCGAACCGCTCTTCAACGACCCGCGCCTGCGCAAGACCCGCTTCGTGATGCTGCACGGCGGCTGGCCCTTTATACGCGAGGCCGGCTCGCTGCTGCAGAAGCCGAACGTCTTTCTCGACCTCTCGCAGGAGAGTCTTACCTTCCCGCCTCGCACCCTTGCCGGCTGGTTGCGCGAGTGGCTCGAGACTTTCCCCGAAAAGGTTTTCTTCGGCACCGACGGCTACCCGTACTCGGACGCAATGGGCTGGGAGGAGTCGACCTGGATCGCCGCGCATAACGCCCGCCAGGCCCTCGGCCTTGCCCTGACCGGCATGCTGCGCGATGGCGAGATCAACCGCGAGCGGGCCAACCAGATTGCGCGTCAGGTCCTGCGCGGTAATGCCTCTGCCCTCTACCATTTGCCTTAGCCCGGCACTCATGTCCCCGCAATCGTTACATGTACTCGGCACCGTAGAGTACCGGAATCTGTGTGAACGCGATGCGCGTTGGTGCGGAGTCACGCGCGGGCAACATTCCTGCAAATGCACCGTGGTATGACCGAATTTGAGGTTCAGCTTGTCCATGGTGGCCGAGAGCTGACTGCGGTTGCCGGGTGCTTCAAACAGATTCGTCTGCAGATCGGATTCGCGCCGCAGGTTCTGCATCGTGATGGCCAAAAAGAACGGCCGTTGCTGCAGAGCGCCCTTGGGGCACTGCTGCCAGATACCCTGCAGGGCTTCAAGCAGGCTTAGCGTGTCCTGGCAGGGCGGAAAACGCGCCTCCATGCCCCAGGAGGCGTGCTCAATGCCGCTGTGATGATGCCCGGACTTCTCCACTTGAGCGACCTGCGCCCGCGTCAGTTGGAAACGAACATTGAAGCAAAGGGAACCGGTATGGAACTTCTCCATACGCAGGCGCATGGCGGCCTTGTGCAGCAGCTTATGCGCCACCGCCCAGGCACCATCGAGCGTACGGTACTCCGGGCCGAGCACGTGCGAGTGGCCAAGACTCTTTTGAGCATTTCCTGCCACAGGCGCTCCATCGTCGCCCGTATCCACGCCGCGCAGCCAGTGATAGAGCCGGTCACCCCAAATAGATTCCCACAGTCTGTGCATGCCTACT
This sequence comes from uncultured Acidobacteriaceae bacterium, assembly GCA_964246225.1. Taxonomy (GTDB): domain Bacteria; phylum Acidobacteriota; class Terriglobia; order Terriglobales; family Acidobacteriaceae; genus Edaphobacter. The sequence continues at coordinate 6,698 of CAXTQE010000035.1, forward strand.
CGATCGAGCGCCAGCAGTTGCTCCATGGTGTGAATGCCCTTACGGTTCAGGCGCGCCTCCATGCGGGAGCCTACGCCAGGCAGGTCGCGCAGCTCAAGGTGCGCGATGGCACGCGGAAGCTGCGAGGGCAGAAGGCCAATCAGCCCGTCGGGTTTTTGCATGTTGCTGGCGATCTTGGCCAAAAACCGGTTCGGCGCCATGCCGATCGAGCAGTTCAGGGTCTCACCTACATCCTTTCGAATTGCCTGCTTGATGTCGAGCGCAATCGAGCGCGCGACTGGAGGTCTGCACTCGCGGCCGATCAGCTGGCAGATCATCTCGTCAATGGAAGGCGTGTGCGCAACCGGGCAAACGCGTTCCACGGCTGCGGTGATGGCATGCGAGTACTTGGAATAAACCGCATGGGAACCATGAACCAAAATGATTTCGGGACAGATCTTCTTAGCATCGCTCACCCGGGTTCCCGTGCGTATGCCCAGGGCTTTGGCCTCGTAGCTGGCGGCAATGCAGCAGGTGGTGTCGCCTTGAATTGGGACGACCGCTGTCGGTTTACCCCGGTACTCGGGGTGCAAGAACTGCTCGACCGAGGCAAAGAAGCTGTTCAGGTCGATATGCAGAGCGGTAAAGCGGTCCAGTTGGAGAGGCGAAGGCATAGCGGGCTTCCGCGATTATATTCGCCTTATGTTCGCCTTTAAGATTATCTTTGAGGGAGAGAGTGCGTAGACTTGAAGTCTATGTCGACCCTGAAAGCCGTGCGCGGCACGCGCGATCTGCTCCCGCCGGAGACCCGGCTCTGGAACCAAGTTGAGGCTTCTGCCCGCGCCCTGTTCGCCCGCTACGGCTTTGGTGAAATCCGCACGCCGGTCTTTGAAGCCACAGAGCTTTTCGCTCGCGGCGTGGGCGAGGAGACCGACATCGTGTCGAAAGAGATGTACACGTGGGAGGATCGCGCCCGCGCCGCCAGCGAAAAAGCGCAGTCGCTGACGCTTCGCCCGGAAAATACCGCTGGCGTGGTTCGTGCCTATATCGAGCACAAACTGGGCGAAACCGGAGGCTTGCAGAAGCTGTTCTATATCGGCCCGCAGTTCCGCCGCGAACGCCCCCAGCGCGGCCGCTACCGCCAGTTCTGGCAGATCGGCGTGGAGGTCCTCGGACCCACGTCCTCCGGCTCCGAGAGCCCTCTGCGCGATGCGGAAGTGCTCGAGATGCTTGCCTCGCTGCTGGACGAACTCGGCGTGCAGGGCTGGCGACTTGAACTCAACTCTGTCGGCTCTTCCACCGACCGGCCCCGCTACGTAGCTGCCCTGCGTGAAGCCCTCGCCCCCATCCAGCACCGGATGTGCGAGGACAACCAGCGCCGCGCCGAGACTAACCCCCTGCGCGTGCTCGACTCCAAAGCTCCCGAAGACCAGGACCTTATTAACAGTCTGCCTAAAATCGCAGACTTCCTCGACGACGCCAGCCGCGAGCACTTCGCGCAGGTCCTTGCCGCGCTCGACGCCTGCGGCGTGCCGTACCACGTGAATCCGCGCCTGGTTCGCGGCCTGGACTACTACACCCGCACCACGTTTGAGTTCACGGTGCCCGACGGCTCGGGCCTCGGCACACAGAATGCCCTGCTGGGCGGCGGACGCTACGATGGCCTGAGCGAGATGCTGGGCGGCCCGAAGGCTCCGGGTATCGGCTTCGCCATCGGCGAGGACCGCCTGATGCTCACCTTGCAGGCGCAGGCAGAGGAGCAAGTCACTCCCAAGCTGGACGCGTACCTCGCCCCTCTCTCCCCCGCCCAGAACTCTGCCGCGCTCGCCCTCGCCCGCGATCTCCGCCGCGCGGGGCTGTCCATAGAAGTTGGAGACGGTGAATTTCGCCTCAAGAAAAGCTTCGAAGCCGCCGACAAGCTCGCCCGCAACATCGTCCTGCTCGGCGAGGATGAAGTTGCCACGAATCTCTTTACCGTCAAAACATTTGCTTCCGGGCAGCAGGTCCAAGTACAAAGAGAGCAGCTGACGCAACGATTGAAGCCGCGATGAAGGCGAGAATGAACTCTCTAGCCATGCTGCAGGAACTCCCGCATGGTCCATCCTCGATCGTGCCCTCATTGAGCTCCGCGATAACCGCGATTTGGTCGAACAGCGGCTCACGAGTACATCGTGAGCTTCCTCTATCACGCACTTTCGGAGAGCCTCTCTCCTTGAGCAGCGACCAGCCCGAATAAAAGCCGTCGTGCCTCCCTGCAGTCGATCAGGCGCGTTGTTCGGGAAGCGAATAGTACGAACCGCGATCTCGTCCAGGAACTGCTGGACGAGCGAAATATTGAAGCTTCGCATGACTGAGTCGGTCCTCGATGCCTCCGCACTCCTCGGCATGATTCGCTAGCTGCTTCAGCTTCCCGCGCAAGCGTTGACGATGGGCACCATGCAAGTAGTGACCAACTGGGTTAGTCCAGTCACTGTGCCGGCCCCGGTTGCTCGTCCTCTGCATCCTCCGCCACCCGCAACCGCCGCAGCGGCCGCGCCGCAACCACCATCAGCACCACCGAGCCCAGAATAAAGAACACATCCCGCCCCCGCTGCATCGTCCCCAAGGACACCAGCAGGCTCGTCGAGATCGCCGCCGGCTGCGTCGCCCGCACCAGCAGCGTCCCAAACACCGTTACGACGACAGCGAGCACCGCGGCCCATACCCGCGCCAGCACCGGCGCGCCGCCCCCTACCGCCGGTGCCGCCCACGCGTGCGTTACCTCCAGCGCGGCAAAGCCGGACAGCAGTCCGATCGCATGGCCGGCAATCACGTTCCAGGCACGCGCGGTTTGGCGCTTTGGCGCTTCGATCAGCTCAAAGGCCGTCGGCCCAAGACTCGCAAACAGCAGCGGCTGGTGCGTCTTCCAGGCCGCCAAAGCGGGCAGCAGGATCAGTGCTCCCTCACACAGGGGTGCAAGCAGCAGACTTCTCCAGAACGGCCGAGCTATGCTGCCACCTTGTGCTCCAGCAGCCGCAGGAGCGCGAACTCCTCGTCCCGGAGCGCATGCAGCTTACGGTCCACCTCGCGCTCTACCGCGGCCTCCATCTCCTGGAGCATCTCGCCGTTCAGGTATTTATTCAGCACCACCGGATGCACATAGCACTTGCGGCACACCGAAGGCGTATTGCCCAGCCGCTTGGCGACTGATTTGATTGCCTCCACCACGTTCTTCTTCGCCTGGCTCTGCGTCTCGTACGGCTCAAACTCCTTCAGCATCATCGACGCCAGCACCGTGCCCGCCCAGGTGCGGAAGTCCTTCGCCGTAAAGTGCTGCCCCGTAATCTCGTGCAGGTAGTCGTTGACGTCCTGCGAGTCCACCCCGTGCCGGTTGCCTTCCTGGTCGACATATTGAAACAGCTCCTGCCCGGGAAGCTCCATACACTTCTTCACGATCCCGGCCAGCTTGCGGTTCTGCACATCGATCGTATGGTGCACGCCGCTCTTACCGGTGAAATCGAACGTGATCGTCGTCCCTTCAACATGGGCGTGGCGATTGCGCATCGTGGTCAGGCCATAGCTCTTGTTTTCGCGCGCATACTCTACGTTGCCGACGCGGATAAAGGTCGTCTCCATCAACCGCACCAGCGTCGCCAGAACCTTGTCGCGGGGCAGCCCTGCCCGTGCCAGGTCATGGTCGACGCGTTCGCGCAGTTGGGGCAACGCATCGCCGAACAGCATCATGCGCTCGTATTTATTCTCGTCCCGCACCTCACGCCACTTGGGGTGGTACCGGCTCTGCTTCCGTCCACGCGCATCTCGCCCGGTCGCTTGCAGATGGCCGTTCGGCTGAGAGCAGATCCATACATCCGTCCACGCTGGAGGAATGACCAGCGACTTGATCCGGCCCAAAGTCTCCGCATCCTTCACCGGTTTGCCGTCCGCGCTCACAAAGCGAAAACTCTTGGCCGTCTTCAGCCTTCCAATTCCCGGCTTTGCGTCCGTTACATAGCGTAGACCGGCCGCCTTGGCGCTCGCCTGCGGATCCACCACGATCTCTGCCGGCTCATCCGATACCGACAACTCCTTCAGCACGTCTATCGATGCCATGTCCCTTTCGATGCGTCGGCGAGGGCTCGTGTTCGCAGCCAGTTTCCGTACAATGAAGTCATCGTGACCCTTGACTTCCTAGGAACCCTGGAGCGCACTCACCGGTGCGGAGAGCTCCGCGCCGCCAATGCTGGAGAATCTGTCGTCGTGATGGGCTGGGTGAACCGCCGTCGCGACCACGGCGACCTGATCTTCCTCGACGTCCGCGACCGCACCGGCATCGTCCAGGTGGTGCTCGACAAGCAACTCTCCCCCGAGGCCCACGCCCGGGCCGAAGCCGCTCGCCCCGAATTCGTCGTCGCCGCCACGGGCTTGGTCCGCCGCCGCGCCGCCGGCCTCGAAAACCCCAAGATGGACACTGGCGACATTGAAGTCGCCGCGACAGAGCTCCTGCTGCTCAACGACAGCAAGACGCCGCCGTTCTCACCCGCGGAAGACGCCATTGCGAACGAAGAGGTTCGCCTCAAGTACCGCTTTCTCGACCTGCGCCGGACGGAGATGCAGAAGAACTTCCGCCTGCGCCATGAGGTCGCCCGCGCCATCCGCAACAGCCTCTCGGACGCCGGCTTCCTCGAGATTGAGACGCCGTTCATGACGCGGTCGACCCCGGAAGGAGCACGCGACTACCTCGTCCCCAGCCGCGTTCACCCAGGCGAGTTCTACGCGCTCCCCCAGTCGCCGCAGATCTTCAAGCAGATCCTCATGATCTCCGGCTTCGACCGCTACTTCCAGATCGCCCGCTGCTTCCGCGACGAAGATCTCCGCGCCGATCGCCAGCCCGAGTTCACCCAGATCGACCTCGAAATGACGTTTCCGCAGCAGGAGCTCATCTTCAAGGTCGTCGAAAACTTTCTCACTGCCGCGTTCCATACCGCTGGCATCGAGCTTCAACCGCCCTTCGTCCACATGACGTATGACGACGCGATCCGGAACTACGGCATCGACAAACCGGACATGCGCCTGCCCGCCATTTTGGACTTGAGCGAGATGTTCACACCTGAACTACGGGACAGCCTTCGAATTGAACAGAATCTTCCGGTGCTCGGAATCACGATCCCCAACGTGGGAGATCTCTCGGGCACTGCTCGTAAGACATTGCTCGGTGAAGTTCGATCAACACTAGGAGACAAAGGCTTAGACGTTTTGGACACCGAACGCCTCAAGAAATCGCCTGACTTCGCTGCATTGTCAATGCCCATTGGTCGAGCAGTCTCAGACTCCCACGCAAGCTTTTTCGGAGTCGACAGAAAAGACTTCTACGTAGATGGTTCTGACCTCACCATCGTCATCACCCCCAAACTAGGCACCCCCGCCCGCTGGAACCACGATCCTCAGTGGATCTACAAAAAAGTCGGCGCCCTTCGCCTGGAACTCGCCAAAAAGTTTGCCGACAAGCACGGCCTCTTCACCCAAACCGGGACCGCAGCCGACTTCAAGTTCTGCTGGATTACCGACTTCCCCATGTACGAGTGGGACGAGGAAGCGAAGACCTGGCAGGCCGCCCACCACCCCTTCACCAGCCCGCACGAGGAAGATATCCGCGCCGGACGCCTCACCTCCGACAAAGGAGCGGTCCGCGCCCTTGCCTACGACATCGTCCTTAACGGCACCGAGCTCGGTTCCGGGTCCATCCGCATCCATCGCAAAGACGTCCAGGCCGAGATCTTCCGCTCGCTTGGCATGGACGAGGAAGAACAAAAAGCCCGCTTCGGCTTCTTTCTCGACGCGCTCGACTACGGCACACCACCCCACGGCGGCATCGCTCTCGGCCTCGACCGCATCGTCATGATCCTCGCCGGTGCCTCGAGCCTGCGCGAGGTGATCGCCTTCCCAAAGACCGCCAAGGCCATCGATCTCATGGTCGACGCCCCCACCCCGGCCACCGATCACCAGCTCCGCGAGCTCAGTCTGCGCGTCGCCGCGAAGTCCTGATTCGTTTTCCCGAAGAAAAGTCCTCAAGAAAATCCGCAAGCTGCCGATAACTCCTCTGTGGGAGGAAACATGCAAGCTAAAGTCGGCAACTGGTCAGATATCCAGCCAATCCCTGTGGCATTACCCGCTCCGGAACCAATGAACCTTCGCACTGCCACGACCCGCTCCTCGTGGAGGCGCTGGGTCCCGTTCCTCAGGCAGACCGGCTCTGCTTCCGAGATCACTTCCTGCAGCACAGCGCTGCGAGACTCCTTCACCTCCCTCATCCGGATTGCAGGAGAGGTCGCCGCGGAGGGCCGGCACTCCTTCTCCGTGTCCATGCAGCTCGCGCGCCAGGCCAAAACCGTGGCCGATCGCCTAAGGCAGCAGATCACGGCCGTCGATGGGCTTGGCGGGTTGGCAGAAAGGTGTCGTCAGACAGCGGAGGCCTCTCGCGCGCAAACCGGCGAGATGCGAACTCTTCTTCTCGACTGCAAGAGCATCAGCGACGGCCGTACAGATCTAATTCAGGACCTGCTTCAGAACGTTCGGAAGAGCGAGACAAACTTTGCGGCGCTCAATGCTCGAGTCGGCGAAGTGGAATGCTTTGTCGCCACGATCCAACAGATCGGCAGTCAGACCAGCCTGCTCGCGCTCAATGCGGCCATTGAAGCCTCTCGAGCTGGGGCGCACGGTGCCGGGTTCAACGTCGTCGCCCGCGAGATGCGCCTGCTGGCCGACCGAACCGAGGCAGCGACGAAGGAAATACTCGCCGTCACCGAGGGAATGCGTCAGTCCAGCATCGCCACCTCCACATCTTTGCATGACGCCACAACCTGGACTTGCAACTACGACGAATTGGGTCTGCGCGGCCTCGAAAATATGAGACGTTGCCATACACTTCTCGGGCAGGTAGACGAAGCAGCCTCCCAGACCCTCGGCGAGGTCGAAACCCAAAATTCTTGCGTCGAGACCTTCAGGAAGGAGTGGCGCACCCTTCGAGAAGAAGCGCGCCAATGCACCTTCAGTGCCGATGCAGCAGCAGAACGAACCGTGCAGGCCGTCTGCCATTCTGTCACTCTCAACGAGAGTCTGGGGACACTTGCGACCCACCTCCCGATGGGATCGCCGAAGGAACAGTTCGCGCTGAGTGGGCAGCAAAGGCTGCTTCAAGAGGCTGCCGTCTCCTGTAGCAATCAGACCGGTCTTGCCGAACTAAATCACCTGAAACCGCACATCCTGCGATCTCTCGATGATTTGCTCACCTTTTGCACGCGACAGGGGCAAGCATCCCGCCATGCTTCCGTCAATCACGTCTCAGCGATGCCCGAACTCTGCTTCGGCGGTATAAGCACGAAGCTAAACTACTCCGAGATCGACTCGCTAAGCCGCAGCACAGGACTGTCCACCACGCTTTTCGTGCTTTCCGAAGGGGCCGAGCCAAACTTTTACCGGATCGCCACTTCCCTGCGCCGCAACGATGGGCAGCGGGCAGTAGGAACCCAGTTGAATCCCCGGGGAAATGCCGCTCAGAAGCTTCTCCAGGGAGAATCCACCTACGGCTATGTATACACTTTCGGATTGCCCTTCCTGTGCGCCTACGCTCCTATCCTGGACGCCGCGGGAAGGGTGATTGGCGCGGCTTGTACAGGAACTTCCGTCAAGGAAATCAACAAACCTCTTTTGCTGGCTGCCAAGGAGTCGGAGACCGGCGGCGGCGGGAACTGGGATGCCAGGCTTTCCTAAAGACATCCCGGAACGGGTTTCAGGCGTTGGCATCCGCGGATGCGCGGAGCGTTTCAGGGAGCCAGAACCAGAGAAATGCCGCAAGCAGGAAGGCGGCAGAGCTGAGCAGGAAAGCGGCGCCGAGGCCGTGTTTATCGGCGAGGGAACCAACCGCGAAAGGAGCCATGGCTGAGGCGATGCGGCCGGTGTTGTAGGTGAATCCCTGGGCGGTGGAGCGGATGCGCGTCTCGTAGATCTCGGCCGTGACCGTGGCGAAACCGGTGAAGTAGCCGGTGGCGGCGAAGGCGAGGAATGGGGCGAGCAGGAAGATGAGGAGAGGTGAGCGCAAGCGTCCGAAGAGAAGCATCAGCGCCGCGGCGGCGAGGAGATAGGCGACGTAGGTGGGCTTGCGACCGAAGAGATCGGCCAGGCCGCCGAAGGTGACGTAGCCAAGCCACATGCCGAGCTGCATGAAGATGACGATGGCGGTCATGGAGTGGGCGGGCAGGCCGATGCCGCCACGGGAGACGGGAAGGGAGAGATAGGCGGGCACCCACAGGTTGAAGCCCCACCAGGCGAAGAGGCAGCAGGCGTTCATGGCGGTGAGGGCCAGGGTCGGGAAAGAAGCGGTGCGCGGAAGAGGGAGGCAAATCCTGGTTGGGAGGTAAAAGCAACAACATCCTGACGCCGGGTGGGCAGCCCTTCGTACGGTCCTGGACTGCTTTGCGGTGTTTGCAGGACGCGCCAGGCTTCGGGCTCTTCTACGCTCCGGCGCATCCAGAGCGTGACCAGCGCGGGAAGAATGCCGACAAAGAAGACGCCGCGCCAGCCCCAGTAGGGCATGACCAGGAAAGCCACCAGCGCGGCCAGAGCGTAGCCGATGGCCCAGGAGGACTGCATGAGGCCGAGCGCTTTCGCGCGATGCTCGGCGGGGAAGGATTCTGAGACGAGCGAGGCGCCGGAGGCCCACTCGCCGCCCATGCCGAGGCCGAGAAGGATGCGGAACACGGCGAGCTGCACAACATTTTGCGCGAGGCCGCAGGCGGCGGTGAAGACGGCGTAGAGAAGGACCGAGGCCATCAGGGCACGGGTGCGTCCGAAGCGATCGGCGATGAGGCCGAAGGCGAGGCCGCCGAGGGCTGCGGCGACAAGTGTGATGGAACCGAGAATGCCGGCGATGGACTTGGTGAGGTGCAGGTCGGTAAGGATGGAGGCGAGGACGAGCGAGTAAAGCATAACGTCGAAGCTATCGAGCATCCAGCCGAGCGAGGCGGCGAGGAGAGCCTTTTTGGCGGACGTTGGAGATTGCAGGAGCCAATGCAACGACAGGTGCGTCCTGATGCCGGACGGGCGCCGCATCGTGGGGTGTTGGACGCTGCGCGTGTCGGGGCTCATGCTTTGCCGAAGCCGCCGCCGCCGGGCGTTTCAATGCGCAGGCGGTCGCCTGGGTAAAGCTCGAAGCGGGTCTTGGCGGGAAGCCGTTCTTCGGTGCCGTCCGCGCGAATGAGGATGTTGCGGCCGGAAGCGCCGGGGGCTCCGGACTGGTCGCCGAAAGGGGCGCCGTAGGGTTGCGATTCGCGGCGATCCGTCAGGATGGTGGCGCTGGTTTCGGTGAGCACTTCGTACTCGCGGATGAGGCCTTCGCCGCCGCGGAACTGTCCGCAGCCTCCGCTCCCCTCGCGCAGCGCATAGGTCGTGATGCGGAGAGGAAGAGCCTGTTCGAGCGCTTCGACGGGCGTGTTGCGCGTGTTCGACATGTGGGTGTGCACGCCGCTGAGGCCAGCGAGGCCGTTGCGTCCGCCCATACCTCCGCCGGCGGTTTCGTAGTAGGCGAAGGGCTGGCCGGCGCGTGGGTCGCCTGGGGGAAAGGCGCCGCCAAGCGTGACGTTGTTCATGGTGCCCTGGCTTCCGGCGGGGATGAGGTCGGGCAGGGCCCTGCTGAGCGCGCCCAGCACAACGTCCGTGATGCGCTGCGAGGTCTCGACATTGCCGCCGGCGACCGCGGAAGGATGCTGCGCGTTGACGACGGTGCCAGGCGGAGCGATGACGCGGATGGGCCGCGCGATGCCGTCGTTGTAAAGCACGTCTTCGGTAACCAGGCAGCGGAAGGAGTAGAAGGTGGCGGAAAGGGTGATGGCAAGATTGGCGTTGACGCCGCCGGTAGTCTGCGGGTCGGTGCCGGTAAAGTCGACCTCGGCGGAGTCGCCGACGATGCGGATGACGCAGCGGATGCAGACGGGCGTGTCGCTGAAGCCGTCGTTATCAAGAGCGTCGGAGAAGTCGTAGGTGCCGTCCGGGATGGCGCGGATGGTTTGGCGCAGGACGCGCTCGGCGTAGTCCTGGGTGAGGGCGGCGTAGTGCGCGGTGCGCTTGTGTCCGTAGCGGCGAACGAGGTCGAGCAGGCGTGTGGCACCGACGCGGTTGGCGGCGATCTGGGCGGTGAGATCGCCTTCGCGCTCGTCCGGGGTGCGGACGTTGGCGAGGATGAGGGCGAGGATCTCGGCGTCTATTTTGCCGCGCTTGACGAGCTTGACCGGCGGAAGGATGAGGCCTTCCTGGAAGACTTCGCGCGCGAGCGGCATGGAGCCGGGGCTCATGCCGCCGACGTCCGAGTGGTGGGCGCGGTTGGCGACGAAGAAGGCTGGTTTTAGTTTTGTGGAGCCCACCTCAAACGATGAAGCCGTTTGAGATGGGGCACCCGAACTCTTCTTGGCTAGGAAGACGGGGGTGACCAGCGTGATGTCGGGCAGGTGGGTGCCGCCGCGGAAAGGGTCGTTGAGGATGACGGTGTCGCCGGGCTCCATGCGGACGTGGTCGATGGCGGCGCGGACGGAGAGCGGCATGGCGCCGAGGTGCACGGGAAGGTGGTCGCCCTGCGCGATGGTGTGGCCGTCGGCGTCGTAGAGGGCGCAGGAATAATCCAGGCGCTCCTTGATGTTGGGCGAGAAACCGGTGCGGCAAAGGGTGACGCCCATCTCCTCGGCGATCGAGACGAAGAAGTTTTTGAAGATTTCGAACTCGATGGGGTCAGGGCGCATGTGTCTCCCTTTGGCGGCGTTCGTGGGTCGCGACCAGCGTGCCGGCGCTGTCGATCTTCCAGCTCCAGCCGGGAGGGACGACGTTGGTAGATTGGCCGGTGATGAGGAGGGCTGGGCCTTCCCCGTGGTGCCCGGCGGTGAGCTGGTCGCGATGAAAGAGGGGGGTGGGCAGCGTGTGTTTGCCGAAGATGGTTGGGCGAATGGACGCGGGTTCAGGCACAGCAATCGACGCGACAGGCGTACGAAACGGCACGAGTGCGGGTTTGTCGGTGCGTCCAGTGGCTTTCAGGCGGAGCTGGACGATCTCGGTGGGGCGTGCGGGGTTGGCGATAGCGCATGTCGAGCGAGGGCTCCAGCAGCATGTCGATGACGTTGAAGCCCTCGGCTCCGAGGTCGGCGCAGGCGCGTTCCTTGAGCGGCGCGAGAGCTTGCTGAAGCTCGCGTTCGGTGACGGCGCTGGTGGGTTTGAGGATGGACGTGGAGTAGTCCTTGCTGACGTCGGCGAGCAGCATGCCGAGGGCGGACAGCACGCCGGAGTGCTCGGGAATGAGGACGGTCGCGATGTCGAGGGAGTGGGCGAGGGCGCAGGCGTGCAGGCCGCCCGCGCCTCCGAAGGCGAGCAGGGCGAAGTCGCGGGGGTCGTGCCCGCGCTGGACGCTGACCACGCGGATGGCTCGCTCCATGTTGGCATTGGCGATGCGCACGATGCCTTCGGCAAGCGTGCGTTCGGTGAGGTTTAGCTTCGTGGCGAGAGCTTTGGCGAGGGCGCGGGTGCGGTCAAGGTCAAGCGCCATGCGGCCGCCGAGGAAGTAGGCCGGGTCGAGCCGGCCGAGCAGGAGGTTGGCGTCGGTGACGGTAAGTTCCGTCCCTTTGCCGTAGCAGGCGGGGCCGGGGTCGGCTCCGGCGGAGCGTGGGCCGACGCGGAGGCTCCCACCGGAGTCGAGCCAGGCGATCGAGCCGCCGCCGGCGCCGACGGTGTGGATGTCGAGCACGGGCAGGCGCACGGGGAAGTCGCCGACAACTGAGTCGACCGTGGTGCCGATGGCTCCGTCGATGAGCGAGACGTCGGTGGAGGTGCCGCCCATGTCAAAGGTGATGAGGCGGGGGAAGCCGGAGCTTTCGCCCACGGCCTGCGCACCGACGACACCGGCAGCCGGCCCGGAGAGGATGGTTTGCACCGCGGCGCGGCTGGCGTACGCGGCGGAGATGGAGCCGCCGTTCGATTGCATGATCCGCAGCGTGCTTGCGCCTGCGGTGGAACCGAGGCCTGCGGCGAGGCGCGAAAGATAGCTGGCCATGAGCGGCGTGACGTAGGCGTTGACGGCGGTCGTCGACCAGCGCTCAAACTCGCGGTACTCGGGCAGGATCTCGTGTGAGGCGGAGACGAGGAAGCCGGCAGCACGGAGGCCTTCAGCGAGGATGCGCTCGTGGATGGGGTTGGCGTAGGAGTGCAGCAGGCAGACCGCGACGGAGTCGGCCTTGGCTGCGTGCAAGCTCTCAATGAGGCTTGGGATCGCGCTGAGGTCGAGTGGGGTGAGCACGGAACCGTCGGCGGCCAGGCGCTCCCGCACCCCGAAGGTCAGGCCGGGCTCGATCAGGGGTCTGCGCCCTTCGACCATGAAATTGTAGAGCTCGGCGCGGGTTTGTCGGCCGATGAGCAGGACGTCCTCGAAGCCGGCCGTGGTGATGAGGGCGACGCGGGAGCCTTCGCGTTCGAGCAGGGCGTTGGTCGCAACCGTACTGCCGTGAGTGACTTCCGCTTCCGCCGATGCGCCGGCGATCTCACGTATGCCGGCCAGAATGGCGCGCGAGGGATCGTCAGGCGTGGAGCGAACTTTGTGGACCGTAATTCCCTGCTCGTCGACGCGCACGAAGTCGGTAAAGGTGCCCCCGGTGTCGACTCCGATGCGGCTCATTCAGGGAACCTTGTGCGAATGAGCACGGTTCGATCGAGCGCGTCCGAGGCTTCGAGGACCTTCAGCCGGAGGTCGGGGTCGGTGGTCTGCGAGGCGAGCCAGGCGTGGACGGCGGCCTGAGCTTCGGGGCTGTGCTGGCCGTCAAGGAAGGCCGAGAGCCACGCGCCGAGGAAGAAGATCTTGCGGGTGCGCTTGATCTGCGCGAGAGCGTCGAGAGATTGGGTGAGGTATGGCTCGGTGAGCGGCGCCTGGTTCCAGCTATTGAAGGGGCGCAGGGACTGGGTAAGCCAGTCTTCCTGGATGCCGTTGGTGGTGCTGAGATAGTCGGCGAAGTAACGGGTTTTGGTGGCGGCATCAGGCGTGCCGGCCTGGATCGCGTAGGCGTATTTCTGGCCTTCGCCGGAGTGATCATTGTCCTTCTCGGCGGCAAGCAACGTCCCCGCATCCGGGTCATGCATGGCAATCAGGTGTCCAATAATGTTCCAGCGGTCCAGTGACTTGAGCGGCATGCCCGGCACTGACTCGGTACCGTTGAGCAAGGCCTTGAGATAACTCAAGGCCTGAGGTGACTCAGCGATGGCAGTGAAGGTGCGGAAGTTAACGATTCTTAGCTCCAGCGAGTCCGCTCCGAACATCTGATGACCAACTGCCCACTCGATATCAGGCAGCAGCCTGGCGTGAGCACCAGGGCCAAGATACGCATGGAGCGCGGTTGAAAATCGTGAACCCTGGATGCGAGTGAGCGATTCATCTTCGTCCCGCAGCACACTTTCCGTAGCTAACCCGACGTACTGAGCCGCGGTCATACGCGCTACCCGAACGGATTCCCAGAAACTTCCATAGACCATGGAGCGGCCTATCGGGGTGTCGACATAGAGCTTTGGCTCGATCGTTTGTTCCGTGATCGCTGCAAAGGAACTGCCTCCAGGTTTTTGAGTGATCGCCGCAATCAGTTTTCCGGCCCCGCCCGCGCTCGCAACCGCACTCAGATTTGTTTGGGAGCCCGCGTCTAACAGAAAGCGTCCGTAGCCATAATCCCCGCTGTTGAGCAGGACGTAAGCTGGACAGGAACGACCAATCAGCCCAAGCTTATTACCATCGATTTTCGGCCCGTTCCACTCGACGCGCAGAGGCACGTCCGAATCGACCTTGTCAGGGTCCAGGTAACCAAGCAGCCATTCGCTTGCGATGGGCCAGACTGCGCCTTGGTCAAGCAAATCTCTCTGCGTCGCCGTGAGCGATTCAATTTCACCGGCCGCATTGCAGCGATAGTGGACCTCTATCTCCGGCATCCCACGCTGGAGGATCCAGGCTTTGGCCCAGGTTTGCACGTCCTTGTGTTGACCGAGCGTGCCGCTTGCCGACTCGAACGCGCCGACCAGATCGGCCCACTGCGCGTTGGCGTAGGCGTGCTGCTTCAGATAAAGCCGCAGCCCGTTGCGAAAGGCATCTTCGCCGAGGAAGAAGTTAAGCTGCTTCAAGACCGCGGGGGCCTTTTGATAGACGATGGCTCCGTAGGCGGACTTGGCGTCAAGCAGGTTGGGGATGACCTGGTAGATGGGCGTTGTTCCCTGGGTCTCGTCGATGCCGTAGGCCGAGGGTTTGATGTCCTCGTAGAAGTGCTTCCAGGGCTGGGACGCGGGCTCGAGTTCCGCCAGCGCCTTATAGGCCATGTACTGCGCGAAACCCTCCTTGAGCCACAGGTCGTCGAACCAGCGCATGGTGACCAGGTCGCCGAACCACTGGTGGCAGGTCTCATGCAGCACCAGCGTGTTGCGGCGGAAGTAGTCGCTGGCCGTAGGCGCGGTGCGGAACAGGACGCCGTCTTCGTTCAGGAAGGTGGCACCCGCGTGCTCCATGCCGCCGAAGGGAAAGCCGGGAATCAGGA
>CAXTQE010000035.1:21343-29289 GCA_964246225.1 uncultured Acidobacteriaceae bacterium
TGTCCTTCGATGGAAGTATTCGAGATGACGGTCCACTCGGAAACAGTAATCACGCGCAGCTTGAACTTCGCCTTCAGATCCGGCTGATCGAAGCAAGGAAAGGCCATGCTCGCATCCATCGGAACGAAGAGCGTGTAAATGTACTCGTTGCCGTCATCGCGATCGGTGTAGCGGGTGATGGCTTTGCCCGCGGCGGCGACGTTGCTGGCAAAGCTGAGCTTGAGTTCGTTCGAGCCACGGATCAGCTTTGCGCCGGGCAGCATCAGGTGGCCGTTCACGAGCGCAGTGGAGATCGGCTGGCCGTTGAGCTGCGCGGAGGAGAGCGTACCGTCGCGATAGTCGAGCGCGAGGTCGCCCGTGCCGCTGTCGAGGAAGGTGAGCGTTTCCTGGCCCGGGAGGGTGGGTGCGTGCGGCTGAAGATCGAAGGAGAGCGCGTAGTGGAGGTCCGACAGCCGCGCGGCGCGGGCAGAGGCAAGCTCGCGAGAGATGCCGGTATTTACCGGAGCGGCGTATGCTTCAGCCGCGCTGAGAATGCTGAGACCCATCAGGCAAAGGGTAAAGCAGAGCTTCGCCGGGAGAGCCCAACGTGCGTGGTGCATGGCTGCCATGAACTCCTCTTGGTTGCAGGCTTTCATGGTACTTGAACCGCATCGGTCGGGTATAAAATCCACATATGACCGACGGAGTGGAAGACAAGTCGCTCGAGATTCCCACAGAACGTTCCGTGGACTTGCCTGTGACTCCGGCAGAGCAGCGTGCGCAGAGCCGGGCCAGCGCAGCCGAAGTCGAGGGCAGCCGTCTGGCGGACGCGGAACGCAAGCGCCTGCGGCAGGCCCTGGAATTGCAGCGGGAGCGCGTGCTGTCCGAGCGCACGTCGAATCCGCATCGGCGCACAGCGCTTGAAAATGCCTTGGCAGACCTTGAAGAAAAGCTGGGGGAACTCGGCTGGACGATCCATCTTTAGCCTGAACACAAGACAAACCGCCGCGAGTGCAAGCCATGAGTATGAATCCTGCGATCTGCCGTCCGAGTCTTTTGGCCGCGTTTACTTTGCCTGTTTTGCTGCTGTTTTCAGCGTCGGCGTATGCGCAGGCGGCTGTCAGGCGGTTCCCTTCTCCACACGGCAAGTATGTCATTGAGACCGTGAGCCGCGACCCGGGAGGCGTCGGCGCGCCGCAAACGATCGTGAGCCTGCATCGGTCGCGCAACAAGGTGGCAACCTACAAGGACAACGTATTGGTGGTCGATGGCGAGCATCCCGTCGCCGTGAAATGGGAGCCCGGAGACTCGCTCGCGGTGACGATTATCTGCGAGGGCTGCGACCTTGATGGAGCCGTGCTGAAGGTAGGCAAGGTCGAGGATGTCGTCATCTCCTACCGGACCCACGCGCCTGAGCCAAAGCAAACAACTGGTCCGGAAGCGAAGCCTCCCGCCTAACAGCTTAGCTACCTGGTTCTCCCGAAGCGATAAACGACGCCGACATTCAAGCCCTTGGTGTTCTGTATCGTTCCGCCGAAGGTGGAGCCCAGATAGGTCGGCGTGACGCGGAGAGCGACGTTTGGGAAGAGGTTGTAGTCGAAGTTGAGGCCAGCGGAAAAAGCCGCCGCATAGTTGCCTTGCCAGACACCAATCTGGGCCGCGGTAAGGCCCTTGGAGTCTCCGGCAAACTTGCCGAGCGTAACGCCTCCTTCGACAAAGGCGGCGAGGCCAAACTTCTCAACCGCGACCAGACGATAGCTGGGGCCGGCCATGAAGTTGTATTCGGAGATCTCGGGGTTGAAGGTCAGAACGTTGCCGCTGGGAAGCAGATTGCCGATCTTGGCCTGACCATAAGCGCCGCGCACTTCGCCGAGCACACCCAGGCGGGGATTGAGCGCGTAGAGCGTCGAGGCCCAAAAGTTGACCTCATTGTTTTGCTGAAGGTACTGCCCGCTGCGATAGCGCTCAAAGCCTCCGCCGCCGGCGACCTCGTAGCGATGTCCGTAGGTGTTTGCGATGGTGCGGGCGATACGCGCTTTGCGGTTTGCGCTGGACTCCCGGCGTGGGCGGCGCGTGCTCTGCGCGGGCGCTGCGAGAGTGGCACCGAAGAGGGCGACCAGCGCCGTGGAAGACAAGAGCAGCTTCAAAGCCGAGCCGAAGCCAACTGTTCGCGACGAACCCAAAATCAACGTATTGCTCCTGACGTGCTGTGGTGCGGCGCTTCTGGCATGCGGCTCGCTGGCGAAGTGATGTCCGGCAACGGGCTGAACGCCTATTTGCTATTAGAACACTGCTCGCGGCTCCCCGGCGCGAGCGAACCCTCGACAGGAAGACGCGAGGTATGGACCTCTGTACAGCGAGGCGCAGATGTGGAACATCGCGCTGCTGCTAAAGAACGCGGACCAGCCGCTGCCGGAGCCGGTGCAGCGCATTCTTGCCGGAGGGAGTGTGCTGTCTTTAATGGCTCCACGCGTTCCTGCGGCTATGCCCCAAAGAAAGGATTGCCAACCGTATTTGGTTAGGCTTAGTATCCGTTTCGTTCGGTACAGTCTGAGTGTTTGCAGACGCGCCAGAGAGCTGGTGTGGCCCCAACAATGGGCTCCAGTGTTATGCCTGCGCTCCTTTTAGAGGAGCAGCGGGAGAGATTGCGAAGCGGCACGGACTGTGCCTTTACGAACGCATAACGGGGCACGACAAACCGCCTGCGTGTTTCTTTGGAGTGAAAAATAAAATGGCTTGGTACGCGTACTGCATCGCTGAACGTCAGTCCTTCCCAGAACTGAATCGCCATCGTCGTCCGACGCCCTTGAACGCAGTCAACGGGCTGTTCGGAAACCAGACATTTCTCTTTCCTGCGGGCGATCTCGCCGTCATCGTCTCCGAGCATGCGCAGGACGATGGCAACCGGTTCGATCAGCAAGCCTCGAAAGACCATGCCCGGGTCATCGCAGATTGCTTTCATCTGTCCACCGTGCTTCCCTTCCGTTTTGGTACAACGTTTGCCGATGACGAGAGCTTACGGCGTTCAGTACGCTCCAACCAGAAACATTTTCTAGCCAATGTGGAGCGTCTGCGCGGTAAAGCGGAGATGCACCTGAAGGTTTTGGTGGACGATACCTGCCCCGGAACCTCGGCGCGCGACATGACCGTCGGCCAGCAATACCTGATTAGCCTGCGCGAAAGCGCGAGCCGGCAGCGGGAGCGGCAATCGAAGGCGCGCGCACTCTCCATACAAATGAATCGCATGTTCCTGCCGCTGGCCGAAGAGATTAGCTGCAAGCGCATGGAGTCGGGCAAAATGCTTCTGGACATTGCGCACCTGATTGACGGCAAGACGGTTGCGCGTTACCAGAACAAGTATTCGTCCGCCACCCAGGAGTTGAAGGAATGCCGGATGCAGCTTTCCGGACCTTGGCCTCCGTATCATTTCGTGCAGCGTCACTCAGCCGCACACACGAGCCACGCCTAGCTCTAAACCAAAGCCGATCCAGACGCTGCAATGGGGAATGGTATGACAGCATTACCAAGTCTTGTCGGTTATAGCCGCATAAGCCTCTAATGTAGGCAACGTTCCGCTTGATCTGCGCGAAATAATTTGCTGTCGCTGCAACATTTGTGGTAAGCATGATCGTGCTTTCGTGTTAGTTTTTAGATACGTGAAGCGGGCTTCGCCTGACCTCACAAACTAGTCGGCCCTGAGGTCTCCCCATGCGTCATCCTGGCACTCTCCTTCTGGCGGCGGCGGCGTCTCTGCTCTCGTCCGTCAGTGCGCACGCCGCCACCATCGATACCTTCACCGTGACGCCGACCGCTGGCGGCACAGCCATTACTTTTCAGCTTCCTAGCTCTCCGACGTCGATTACCGAGGATCCGGATGGGGTAGATTTCCAGATTTACGGTGTGAGCACAAGTATCGGAACAGACAATGTGCTGCTCTTTGGTACAGGCGACTTCGGCGGCCTGGAGATTGAAACGCCTCAGGATGTGTTGCTCCTGAATGTTTACGGCCCCCAGGTATTCACCGGCACGGCTGGAGCCCCAACGTTCCTGCAAGGAACATTTACCTTGACCGATCCGATTACAGGCGCGGCCGTGGATACTCTGACCGTGGCACCGCTTGCCTCCGCGGTAGTTACCCCGGAGCCGTCCTCCTTATTGCTCCTCGGCACCGGCGCTCTCGGCCTGCTCGGTGCGGCACGGCGTCGTTTTACGCAATAACCGAAAAGTTCGGCTCCTCTGCGAAGCCCCTCCTTGTGAGGGGTTTTTTGCGTTCCCAGGCGGCTCCACACAAAAGCCGAAGAGCTTCTTGTCGAGAGAGAGAGATCTACCAGCGTTTCAACAGCGTCGCGAAGAACGGAGCCAGCCATGCGGTGATCAGGCCATTGAGGCCGATGGCCACCGCCGCAAAAGCCGCCGAGAGCGGGTGCAGATCAATTACCCGCGAGGCTCCTACCCCGCTGCCTGCGGTTCCGGCGGCAAGGCCGATAGCGCTGGGGTCCGTGACCTGGATCCAGCGAAGGACACCACTGATTGACACCGCAACCAAAATGCCTGCGAGAATCGCTAACACCGCGACCAGCGATGGAATCGCTCCGATACTCTGCGCAATGTCAAGTGCGATCGGCGTCGTGAGGGACTTCGGCAACATCGACAGTGCCAGCACCTGGCTTCCCCCGAAGGCGCGCACCAGCGCATAACCGGAGACCATGCTCGTCACCGAGCCGGCGAGCAGCGCGAACAGCATCGGCCAGAGATTCCGGCGAATGTGTTCGATCGCGCCAACCAGTGGGATCGCGAGCGCCACAGTCGCCGGCCCGAGGAGAAAATGCAAGAGCTGCGCACCCGCAAAGTAGGTCGCATACGGCATGTGCAACGCCCGTAATGTGAACGCAATCATCAGAATGGCGAGCAGCACCGGATTCGCCAGAGCCCATCTGGTTCGTCGCTGCACGGCGACGCCTGCAAGGTACGTCCCAAGGGTCAGTGCCAAGGGAAACACCGGCGTTCCCGAGCAGAGTTGCTCCAGAGCCTTCCACGCCGGCGTCAAAGCGCGCCCGGCTTGCTGCTTCGGCGCTGAAGCGAACTCATCACCCAGGCTGTTGCGCAGAGAGAGATCAGCGTGGAGCCGACCAGGCCGATTGTCAACGGCAGCCACGAAGAACGCAGGATGGCGAGATCAACTACGATTCCCACACCGGCGGGAACGAAAAGCAGCCCAAGCACACTGAGCAAACCATTCGATACGCGGTACAGGTCTTCATGCGACTGCTTGCTGCGGACCAGGAGCCAGAGCGCAAGCAAAGCCATTCCGATCACAGGACCGGGAAGCTGACTATGCGTGAAGAGTTTTAAAACAAGGCCTGCAAACTGAAAAAGCAAAAGCATACAAAAGCCCCGGAGTACTTGCATGCCTTCGAGCATAGACGATTGGCGGTCTGGCTTCGGTCTCGGCGGATGAGAAGCGAGATAGGCTCGCTCGTCCACCGTCCGAATCGGATTTCAGAATTTGCCTGGCCAGCACGCTTCCGCATACGTTTGGGAGGAAGAGAACTGTTTGCAAGCAGACGGCACGCAGCTGCTTCCCTCACGTAAACCCCAGGCTCCACCGACCTTGCAGCAGAAGGAGTGCCCATGACCAACGCATCGCCGATCCCTTCCAGCATTGTTTCTCAACAGCAGATCCCCACCAGCGGGCGCACGTACCTGGCCTCGCTCTATGAGCAACCGGTCCCCAGAAAAATGAACGTTTCCGCGCACTCCTCGCTGTGCGCCTGCGCGAGCTGCTTCCCGGACCCGATCGCGTAAGCTGCCGGCTGCGCGGGTCGAAGCAGTCGACTGCGTGGCCGCCTCACCTGGAGCACGTTGAACATTGCATTTATTCCGACGGAGCGTCTTCTTCTCGCGTAGCCTGGGCTGGTTTGCCCGAGGCGTTTTTGGGTGTCCAGGCTTTGCGCTTCGGGGTTTCACCCGCCGCCGGCGCAGTGTCGACCGCGGGCAGGTCGGGGGTAGCTTGCTCCGGGCTTGGAACTACTACTTTCTGTGCTGGCTGTTTCGGCGTCCAAGCCTTGCGCTTCGGCTCTGAAGCCGTCGCGGGCAAGATGGCCTGCTCTGCCACAGGCGCCTCGGTGTCTGCGGCTGGCTGCTGCGGGGCAGCCTTCGGAGCCCACTTCTTGCGTGTCCCCTGCTCTGCTTGCGCCGGAGCTTCGGCAGCTATTTCCTTCGCAAAAGAGTCAGTTGTAACGGCTTGCGTTGGAAGCTCGACAGCAGTCAACCTCACGGCTGGCTCACCGAGGACGGCCTGCTGCTCTCGGACAGGTGCGGGCACAAGCGGCGGAGTACCGGCACGCCGCTCGACACCCTCAAGCAACAGCTCCGCTACGTCGCGCACGGCGAGGGTATTCGCGCCTTTGCCGGGAGTACTCTCAAGCATGCTCTTGCAGAACGGGCAGCCTACCGCCAGCACTCGTTCCCCGGCACCGGCGAGTGTTGCCTCAGCTTCGCGATAGCGATTGTCCGAGATGCGCTCCGCGCCCTCTTCCTCTTCCTTCCAGAACTGCGCGCCCCCGGCCCCACAGCAGAACGAGTTCTCGCGATTGCGGGGCAGCTCCACGGTTGCGTTGCTCAGAATATTCAGCAGGTTGCGCGGAGCCTCGTAGATGCCGTTGTGCCGCCCCAGGTAGCAGGGGTCGTGATACGCGACCGTTGTCGGAGCGGAGTCCGCCACCAGCCTTCCGCTCTTGACCAGCGTCTCCAGATACTCCGTGTGGTGCATCACCTTGTAGTCGCCGCCGAGCTGCTTGTACTCCTTGCCGACACTGTTCATGCAGTGCGGGCAGGTGGCGACGATGAGCTTCGGCTTCACCTCATTCAGCGTGGCGACGTTGGTCTCCGCAAGCTGACGGTACAGGTATTCATTGCCCGCCCGGCGCGCGCTGTCACCGGTGCAGCACTCGCGCTTGCCCAGCACGGCGAAGTCGACGCCCGCATGGTCAAGCAGCTGCACAAACGCTCGCGCGGTCTTCTGCGACTGCGGATCGTAGCTGGCCGCGCAACCTACCCAGAAGAGCACATCGGGTTCCGGATTCTGATCGGTGGTCTTCACGTTCAAACCCTCGGCCCAGTCCAGACGTTTCTCCTGGCTGATGCCCCAGGGATTCTGATTGCGCTCCATGCCGCGAAACGCACTCTGCAGCTGCGCGGGGAACTCGCCCTCGATCATGACCTGCTGCCGCCGGATGTCGATGATGTCCAGCATCGGTTCATCGCCTACGGGGCAGACATCGATGCAGGCCCCGCAGGTCGTGCAGGCCCACGCAGCCTCAGGCGACAACGCAAAGCTGAGCAAGGGGTTGGGACTCGGCTGGCCGTGTTCAAAGGCCGGAAGATGCCTGGCAATCTCGTTCAACTCCATACGCTTGTTGATCTCAAGCGCGGAAGGCGAAAGGCTCTTGCCGGTAGCCGTTGCGGGACACACATCCTGGCAACGGTTGCACTGGATGCAAGCGTAGGCGTCGAGCAGCCGCGGCCAGGCCAGATCCTCCAGCTTGTCCGCGCCGAGCTTCGGCGACTCCGCTTCCATATCGAGCTCGACAGCAGGCAACACGCCTGAGGCGACAGGGCGGGCTACCAGGTACTTCACCGGAGCCATGAAGATGTGGATGTGCTTCGAATAAGGGAAATAGACCAGGAACGCCAGCACGCTCCCCAGCGCGCCCCAGTAGCCGAAGATGCGCCAGGCCATGCCATTTTGCGGCGTGAACAGATGCGAGAGCAGCGTTGCGAAGGGAGCAAAGCGGTCCGCTCCCTCCATGCGAATCTTCGCGCCGGCACCCACGGCACGGCTGCCCACATGAAACAGAATGAACGTCGAGACAACGATGGAGTCGAGCGTGATGTACTTCTGTTTTACATCAGGGTGCAGCACCGTGCGCTCGTTGAAGCGGAAGTCGCGGCGGCTGGGAAGCAGG
>CAXTQE010000036.1:0-29192 GCA_964246225.1 uncultured Acidobacteriaceae bacterium
GCCGCCGTATCTTGCGCTTGGATTGCTGCTGTTCTTACCGGGCGTAGAGGGGGCCGGCGCAGGTGCACGCGATTCGGGGTGGAGGCGGTGGGTGGGGCCGCTGCTTGCTTTCGCCTGTGTGGTGGTGGTGAGCGCGGCGTGGCGGCATCTGGTTCTGCCGTTCGGGCTCGACACGGGGATCGGCGCGGACCCGGAGGAGCAATACGGATTCCTGCGGGAGCACCCCATGCTGGGAGCGTGGTCTGTGGCCAAGGGCACGGGAGCAGCTGCCGTGGATCTGGCGCGCAGGGGGCTCTACGTAGTGGGGTGGAATGACCTGCTGGCGCCGGTGGCGTTGCGGGCGGCGGTGGGAGCGTGCTGGCTTGGGTTGCTGCTGTTCGCGCCGGCATGGCCGCTCCATACATGGCGAGGCCGTGGGCTGCTGGCCGTAGCAACGCTTGCGCCGCTGCTGGGGATTTCGTTTGCGGAGTACATCATCTGGACGCCTCCGGGAGGCGGCGTTGTATACGGGGTGCAGCCGCGATACTGGCTACCGGTGCTGCCATTGTTGGGAATACTTCTTCAGGAAAGTATGCGGCCGGTGCGGACTGCGCTTGAAAGCGTGGCCCGCGGCGTACGTACAGGGGTCTTGATGGGCGCGCTGGGAGGGACGGCAGTGCTGGCGTGCACGCTCCCCTGGGTGGTGGCGCATGCGTTTTACCTGGAAGGCTTGGCCGACGTGCTGCGAATGAATCTGCGCTGAGGCATGCGTCAGAGTTCGATGAGGAACTGCCCGTTGGGAGGTACAGACCGGGTCTTTGTCGCGCTCTGCGGATCGGCAGCGAGGGCCAGGACGAGGCGCTCGAGAACCAGGCGCTTATCTGGTGGCGAGCTGCGAAGATCGAGGTCTGCGCGGGCAATGAGGCGGAGGGCGCGGGTGAGCTCGGTGCGGGACTTGTAGCGGCGGGCCTGGCGGATGAGGTCTTCGGCGGCGAACGGAGGCATGCGGAAGCCCTGCCAAAGCACGGACCAAAGGGCGCGGGAGTCGCGAACGTTCTTTTCGAGGATGACCAGCATCTGGCGGAAGGTCCGGGCGAGCATGTAGAGGTGGCCGATGGCGGAGTCCTCGCCACCGTCGGACGCGTTGAGCAGGCCGTGGAGCAGGGCGAGGGCCTGGGGGCGGTCGCGTCGGCTGATGGCGTCGGTGAGCTCGTACAGGGAGCGCTGCTTGGCCGCGAGGACCATGGTTTCGACGTCTCCGAGGGTGATCTCGGGGAGAGCGACAGCGGGTTGGCCGCCGAGGGTGAGCAGCTGCTTGCCCTGGGCGTAGAGGCAAAGTTTTTCGAAGTCGGAGGCGATGAGCATCATGTCCGCGCCGAGTGCGTCGACGAGCTCGCGAGCGGCATCCGGAGTGATACCGACACCGCGGGCGGGGGCGGCTTCAATCAGCCAGCGGACGGCGTCTCCGGAGTCCACACGGGCGAGTTCGACGAGGCCACAGGAGTCGCCCAGGGTTTCGCGGATGCGCTCGAAGCGCTCCTTGTCCTGGAAGTCCATCTTGCGAAGATCGGTAGGGATGGAGAGGTGGTCGGCCACGAAGAGCAGGAGCGCCTGCGGGTTCGGGCGGCGGAAGTAAGCGTCGAGCGCGGCGAACTCCTCTTTCTTCGAACCCCGGCCGTAGAGCGTCTTGAGGTTGCGGATAAAAAAGACCTGAAAAGGAGCCATCAGCGATGGCGTCTGAGCGCGATCAAGAATATCGAAGATCGTGGTTTCACCGAGATCTAGATCGTGCAGGCAGAACTCGCGCTGCTCGGTTGGAGCGAGCCTGGTGAGGACGCCGCTGCGGCAGCGCTGATAGAGGAAGGCTTCATCGCCGATAAGAACGTAGCCGGGACGCATGTCGGGTGTGCCCAGCTCGGCGAGAAAGCGGTCGGCACCGGCGAAGCTGCGGATGGAGGTGGCCGACGTCACTAGTAGGACTCCAGCACAGCGGAGACGACAGCCTGGGCGAAGTCGCGAGCGAGCCGCTGGACGGCGGGACCATCCTCCTGGATGAAAGCGGAGACGTCCTGGGTGGACTGGTACTGCTCGCGGAAGGGAAGTGCGTCGTTCTGATAAAGAACGCGGCCGTCGCGCGCGGTGAGGATGACCCGGGCGGTGATGGTGATCAGATAGCTCGAGGTTTGGCCGGAGGAGGAGTCGTAAGTGAGTGGGGCGGAGGTCTCGGAAAGGATGGTTCCGCGGAGGGTGGCGTCAGCGTCGGCGCTCTCGCTGGTGAGGATGTGGTACTTGGTACGCGTATTCAGCTCGCGGACGACCGCCTGGGTGAAGGCAAACTCGGTGTGAAAGGCCTGGGCGCGGGTCGTAAAGGCAGGGACAGCAAGGGTGCGGACGTTCGCAGGAAGGTGGGCTGCGGAGCCGACATTGTGGTATCCACAGCCAGCGAGAAGCAGGAGCGGTGAGACGAGAAGTGGATGAGGACGCACATGCTGATTGTCGCACTTCAGCCAAATGCTTTTAAACGATGAGGCGACCCGATGTGGGTCGCCTCACTGGTGCATCGTTAGCAGACTCTGAGTCATTATGCGGGACTAGGTTGACCCTCATTGAAGCCCGGCTTGCGACCATTTTCGGGTTTGAGGATCTTCTGCACATCGCCTCCCGGACCGGGATCGACAGCCGAAAGAGGCGAGCGGAGTGCAGGAAGTGGCTTGCCTTCGATGATCAGCTTGATCTCGGCCGCGTCCAGCGTCTCGCGTTCAAGCAGAGCCTCTGACATGCGGTGCATGATGTCGTGGTTGCCGTCGAGGATTGAGTACGCAGACTGGTAACCGGCATCCACAAACTTGCGGACCTCTTCATCGATCTGCTTAGCGGTGTCGTCAGAGAAGTCGCGTGCTTGACCGATTTCACGACCGAGAAACACCTCTTGCTCCTTCTTGCCGAAGGTAAGAGGCCCGAGAGTGGACATGCCATACTCGCACACCATGGCGCGGGCCAGTGCGGTGGAGCGCTGGATATCGTTGCCGGCACCCGTGGTCATCTGCTTAAGGAAGATCTCCTCGGCGCAACGTCCTCCCATGAAAACGGCCATCTGGGTCTCAAGGTAGTCCTTGGTGACGGTATGGCGATCCTCTTCAGGAAGGTGCATGGTTACGCCGAGTGCCATGCCGCGAGGAATGATGGTGACCTTGTGCAGGGGATCAGAGTGCGCACGCATGGCAGCCACCAGAACATGCCCGGCCTCGTGGTAGGCGGTCACGCGCTTTTCCTCATCGGAAAGCAGCATGGACTTGCGTTCCGCGCCCATCAAAACCTTATCCTTCGCAGTTTCGAAGTCAAACATATGAACCGACTTGCGATTGTATCGAGCAGCGGTGAGCGCGGCCTCATTGACCATGTTGGCCAGGTCGGCTCCAGAAAAGCCCGGGGTTCCGCGGGCAAGGACGTTTAAGTTGACATCCTCGGCCATCGGGACTTTCTTAGAATGAACGCGGAGGACTTCTTCACGTCCCTTGATATCGGGGCGGTCGACAATAACGCGACGATCAAAACGGCCTGGCCGGAGCAGCGCGGGATCAAGCACGTCGGGGCGGTTAGTGGCGGCGATGAGGATCACGCCATCGTTGGCCTCAAAACCATCCATTTCCACAAGTAGCTGGTTGAGAGTCTGCTCACGCTCGTCATGTCCGCCGCCGAGTCCTGCTCCACGGTGACGGCCGACCGCGTCAATCTCGTCGATGAAGATGATGCAGGGAGCATTCTTTTTTCCCTGCTCGAAGAGGTCGCGAACGCGCGAGGCACCAACACCAACAAACATTTCCACGAAGTCCGATCCGGAGATGGAGAAGAAGGGAACGTTTGCTTCCCCGGCAACGGCGCGGGCGAGCAAAGTCTTGCCGGTACCAGGAGGTCCGACGAGCAAAACGCCCTTGGGAATGCGTCCACCAAGGCGCTGGAACTTCTGAGCCTCGCGCAGAAACTCGATGATCTCCTTCAGCTCTTCCTTCGCCTCGTCGACGCCGGCGACATCCTTGAAGGTGATCTTTTTCTGCTGCATGGAGAGCAGGCGAGCACGTGACTTGCCGAAGCTCATGGCTTTATTCCCGCCCGACTGCATCTGGCGCATCATAAACAGGAAGAGGCCTAGCAGGAGCGCGACCGGCAGCAGGGAGACGATCGCATTCATCCAAATGCTGGGAGTCTGATCCTTGTTCGAGATGGTGACGCCGTGCTCTCGCAGAGACTTATAGAGATCAGGGTAGTTCGCCGGCGTAAAGTTGGCCGGAATGATGGTGTGGAATATTTCCTTCTTATCTTTATAGTGGGCCGTGATTTCGGTGCCGCTGACGCTAAGGTCGGCGACCTTGCTAGCGTCCACATCACTCTGAAACTGCGAGTAGGCGACCGTCTCGTCCTTGCCGGCACCGGTCGTCTTGGCAACGTACTGCCAAAGGATGAAGAGGCCGGCGATGAGCGATACCCAGAGAAGAAGTTGTTTTACCGTAGAGTTCAAGCTAATTTCCTCGTAGTAGCTGCGGAAGGACAAAGAGCAGCAGCCTTACTCATTAGACATCTTCCGAGAAGAGTTTGAGCGGACAGCTTTGTCCCGTATCTCATCTTCTTAACCGATATTTGTTCGATTCTACTCCCACATCAAAAGATTCTGACGGAAGAAAGATCACGCTTTCGAGGGAGTCACTCTCCAACCTTGGTGCTGGTCTGGTTAGCCCCATCGTCCACTACCATGGAGAGGCGAAGTTCGCGCAGGGTCCGCTCGAGCAAGAGTCCGTGGGCGAGGCGCAACTTGCTGCCTGCCTTGGCTCCAGCCAGCCCCGCAACGCCGGGGGGTGCGCAGCCGGCGAAGTGCAAGGCACGGTCAGTCTCCTCAAAGGTGAGTCTGGCTCCAAGCTGCCGGGCCGCGGCGCGGACTACCCGTCGACGCAGGGCAGGGTCGAGCGAGCGCAGGCGTTCGAGTTCGACAGCGCGAGTCTGCTCCCCGGGAGTGGTGGAGCTGGATCGTCCTCCGCCGCGGACGGGAGTTCCGGGCAAAACGATCTGCGGCACAACGCGCGCCAGTTCGGCGGTCCAGCGGGACTCCTCTTCGCGGGCGAGTTCGGCTAGGTTGGCGAGGGTGCGGTCGATGGCCGGGTTCTCCTGCCGGAGAACCGGAAACACGGTGTGGCGGAGGCGATTGCGTGTGAAACGCTCGTCAGCGTTCGAGGAGTCTTCCCGCCAGGGCTGGTTGCGCTCGGCTAAATAGCTGCGTAGGTCGTCGCGGCGGGTGGCAAGCAGAGGCCGAAGTATTTCGCCGGCAGGGAGCTTGAGCATGGGCGAGATGCCGGCAAGGCCTTCGAGCCAGGCGCCGCGGAGCAGCTTCATGAGGACAGTCTCCGCCTGGTCGTCGAGAGTGTGCGCAGTGAGGATGTGCGTGGCGGCGCGGTCGGCGAGCAGCTTGCCGAAACCCTCGTAGCGGAGGGTGCGAGCGGCTTCTTCAAGCGACTCACGGTGAGTGCGGCATCGGGCTTCGGTGTCGACACGGAAGGTGTGGAGTGGAAGATTGAGTCGGTCGCACAGGGCCTCGACGAAGACCTGGTCGGCATCCGATTCCTCGCCGCGGAGGCAATGATTGACATGGACGGCGGAGAGGCCGACGCCGAGAGCCTGCCGGGGAAGGGCATTGGCGGCGTGGACGAGCAGCAGCAGCGCGGTCGAGTCGGCACCTCCGGAGAGGGCGACGCAGACGCGGTCGCCGGGGCGCAGCGAAGTAGAGGGCAGCGTAAGCAATTACGTGGACTCGGCCCAGTTTCTAAGCTGAAGAGGAGCAGCGAGGCGTGTGGTGTTGCCGGCTAGGAGGAAGTTGTGGGCGAGCGCATCGGTGGCGATCCTCCTGCCAAGCTCGCCGGAGGTGCTGAGGGTGTAACGAATATGAAGGGTAGTTTCGTTTCCACTTGTAGAAACAGTGGCGGCGTGGACTGCAGCCATGGGAACCTCCCGAGTGGTGCTGTTTGGATTGTACGAGGAGCGGCGTGCGCGGGCTTGGTATACTTCGTGGGTTATGCGTGTTTTCGCAATTTTGCCGGCAGCGGGGATCGGCACCCGAATGGCGGCGGGTTTGTCGCACACAGGCGAGCGACCCGCAGCGGCCAAACAGTTTTTGAGCATTGGGGGCGAGCCGGTCCTCGTGCATTGTCTGCGCGCGTTTGGAGCGGTGGCTCGGGTCGTCGAGGTGCTCGTAGCGGTGCGGGCGCCGGAGATGAAGCGTGTGCGCGAGCTGATTGCGCAGCATGGGCTCGAGGCCAAGGCGCGGGTGGTGGAAGGCGGCGCGAACCGGCAGGGGTCGGTGCGCAATGCGCTTGCGGCGCTCGACGGGCGCGAAGAGGATGTGGTGCTGGTGCATGACGCGGTGCGGCCGCTGGTTGAACCGGCGACGATCGAGCGGACGATCGATGCCATCGAGCGGCACGGTGCGGCGATTGTGGGTTTGCCGGCGGTGGACACCATTAAGCAGGTGGAACGCACCTCCGAGGGTGCGCTGATCAGCTCGACTATTCCACGGGAGCGCGTGGTGCAGGCGCAAACTCCGCAGGGAGCGCGTTTCGGGCTGCTGCACCGGGCGTTCGCAGAGGCCGAAGCGGATGAGTTTGCCGGGACCGATGAGGCGAGTCTGCTGGAGCGCGCGGGAATTGAGGTGTGGGTGGTGGCTGGGTCGGCGCGCAACTTCAAAATCACGCAACCCGGCGACCTTGAGCTTGCCGAATTCTATCTGGCACATGGGAGCGCACGATGAGCATGCGGATTGGCTTTGGGTTTGACTCGCATGTCTTTCAGGCCGGGGTTCCACTGGTCATTGGCGGGCTGACAATCGAGCATACGGAAGGGCTCGCGGGGCACTCGGATGGCGATGTGCTGCTCCACGCGATTACGGACGCGCTGCTGGGAGCGGTCTCGGCGGGGGACATCGGGACCTTCTTTCCTCCGAGCGATCCGCGCTGGAAGGGTGCGGCGTCCAGCCTGTTTCTGCGTACGGCGCTTGAGGAGATCAAGTCGGCAGGCTACCGGATCGGCAATGTAGACACCTGCCTGGTAATGATGCGGCCGAAGATTGTGCCCATTGCGAATGAACTACGCGAGAGTGTGGCGGAGCTGCTCGAGGTAAAGCCGCACCAGGTGGGAATTAAGGCGAAGACGCCTGAGGGTTTGAACCAGGATGGGGTCGCGATGGCGTATGCGACGGTACTGCTCGAGAGCCTGGACCAGAAGGAGCCGCTCAAGCAGATGGCCGCCATCGCCGAGGACGATGATGAGTTGAACGAGGTGGTGGAAAGTCTGGTAGTCGGGGTGCGGGATACGTCTGCACTGAGGCGCAAGGTGCCCGCGTTCGACACGGATGATCTGACATAAGGGAGCGTGTCGCGAGTAACCGGTCGAAGTTCGCCTAAATTGCGACTTCCGAACTCTCTCTAGCTTTGAAGAGTAGTCCTAGCGACGAGAGCTGGGAAAGCTGGCAAAGTTGAAGTGATAGATGAGACCTCCGGTGATGGACGTGCCGGTGACGTTGCCGGAGGTGGTGACCGGGGTGGCGTAGCGGGGGAAGGAGGCATCGGCCTTGAGACTGAATCGGGGGCTGACGTCGAGATCGACCCCCGCGCCTGGAGCGAGAACTCCGGATGCGGTCTTCAAGTAGCGGAAGAGGCCTGAGGGGTCCGGGTAGCCGCCATTCTGGTAATCGATCTCGCCGCGCCCGAAGAGGATGTCGCCGTACGGATGGAAGGGGCCGAAGTGCTTGGCGACTTTGAGCCCGCCCAGGATATTCTTTTGTGCGTCGATGGTGCCGTCGTGGACAGGATACGTGCCGCGGACTTCGATGCTGGGTTCTAGCGAGAAGTAGGGGCGAAGGCTGAGGTCGACTCCTGCAGTGAGACCCGCATTCTTGCCTCCGCTGAGGCCGGTGAAGGTGCCGTTGGCTCCGGCAAAGGCGGAGAGGCGCAAGGTGCGGCTGGCGGTGGGTACGGACTGCGCGTGGGCCTGGATGGCGAAGGCTGCCGACGCAAGCGCGACGGCGAAAAGGACGGACCGATTGTGAGAGTTCAAACCTGCTCCTGAGGAAAGTCGTTCTGGGGGCCGTTCCGTCTATCTTGCCGAACAGCGTCTGTCCTGATTAGACTGCGACCTCTTCCGGAAGAGTACATGGCCGGCAGCTCGAACAGACGGAAAAGCTGTCGTACCTGGGCCACGGCAGAGGCCTCGTCCACTGTCGGCGTGCGGGCTTTCGCTTAGTATGGGAGCGAGGCTCATCTGATGATTACGACGGTACAGCAGCACATTCAGCAGGGGATGTCCGAGGGACGCGGCACCTTTGGCTGGCTGATGAGCGGGATCACGCTGGCGACAAAGATGATTGAAGCCAAGATTCGCTCGGCGGGGCTGACGGACATCTATGGCGCGCTCGGCTCAGAAAACGTGCAGGGCGAAGAGCAGCAGAAGCTGGACATGTTTGCCAATCAGGCGCTGATTCACTGCCTGGGCACGCGCGACTCGGTGGCGGCGCTGGTGAGCGAAGAGGATGAGGAGCCGGTGGTGTTCGATCGGAGTCTGGATACGGGCAAGTACATCATTGTGTTCGATCCTCTGGATGGATCTTCGAATATCGACGTGAACGTCAATGTGGGGACGATCTTCAGCGTGCATAAGCGGCTGACGTGGGGTTCGCTGACGGAGTCCGTGCTGCAGCCGGGAACGAGCCAGGTGGCCGCGGGATATGTGCTGTACGGGCCATCGACCGTGCTGGTGTATACGACCGGCCAGGGAGTGCATGCGTTTACGCTCGATCCGACGATTGGGGCGTTTGTGCTGAGCCAGGAAAACATGAAGATGCCGGAGCGGGGCAAGTACTACAGCGTGAACGAGGCGAACGTGGCATCGTGGCCGGATGGATACCAGCAGTACATCCTGGGGCTGCAGAACGAGGGTTTTGGGGCGCGCTATATCGGTAGCCTGGTGGCGGATTTTCATCGCACGCTGCTGAAGGGCGGCGTCTTTCTCTACCCGCCCAACAAGGTGAAATCGGCGGGCAAGCTGCGGTTGCTGTATGAGGCGAATCCGCTGGCGTTGATCGCGGAACAGGCGGGTGGTCTGGCAACCAATGGCCTCGACCGCGTGCTCGACCTGCGGCCGGAGGCAATCCATCAGCGCACACCGTTTATGGTGGGCAGCCGGTACGAGATGGAGACTTTGAGCAAGGCGCTGCACGCTTGAAAAACTTTCAAGCGGTGGTGACGGACATTCGTTTGGAGTCGCGGGTGGGTCTGGCCGGAACCTGGTCGCTGACGATCGATCCGGCAGACTTTGCGGAGGGTAGTACGGGGATGCTGGAAGCGGCGACGCGCTCGGGGACGCGGTTGGCGATTCCAGTGACAGCGGTTACGAAGGACGCGGAAGGTGCCGTATGGCTGGTGGTGGAAAAGCCGTTGGCGGCAGGGACTGAGGTGCTCTGCACGGTGAGCCTGCCAGACGCTTGGTAAGGCTGAGCAGAGAGAATATCTGCGCTTCAAGCAGACTTCAGATCTGCTTTATGAGAGATAGTCCTTGAGCCAGGGGTCGTCCGAGTGGACAAGCTCGTGGGTGTCGCCCTGAAAGACGACGGCACCTTCGTTGAGGACGAGAAAGCGGGTAGTCTCGTCGACCTTGCCATCCGGCAAAGGATCCATCTTGCTTGTTTCCTTGTTCCAGCAATGGGTAGCCAGGGTGAAGGCGTCCTGCAGGCGGTGGGTGATGAGCAGCGAAGTGGTGTGTTCGACGTCGCGCTGCTTGACGACAAGCTCGATGATGGTGGTGGAGGTGATGGGGTCGAGGCCTCCGGTGGGGGAGTCGTAGAGCAGGAGTTCGGGGCCGGTGATGATGGCGCGGGCGATGGAGACCCGGCGGCGCATGCCTCCGGAGAGCTCGGAGGGGAACTTGTTGATGGCGTCGGGGAGCGCGACGAACTTGAGGGCTTCCTCGACTTTGCCGTGGGATTCTTCGGCAGGCATGCCGTCCTGGTTGAAGCGGTAGGCGACGTTGTCTTCGACCGAAAGCGAGTCGAAGAGGGCGGACTCCTGGAAGACCATGCCGATGCGGGCGCGGAGCTTGAAAAGATTGTTTTCGGGCATGTTATCGATGCGCTGGCCGAAGACGGTGATGGTGCCGGAGTCGGGGCACATGAGGCCGTTGGCGAGCTTCATCAGGACGGACTTGCCCGTGCCTGCGGGGCCGAGGATGATGAGCGTCTGGCCGGGGTCGACGGAGAAGGAGATCTCTTTGAGCACGGGTCCGCGGTCGAAGCCGATCGAAACCTTGTCGAAGACGACGACAGGGCCGTTCTCTTCGTGCTTGGGTTGGTCGGGAGTCGGCATCGTCAGCTTCCGAATACGGCGATCATGGCGCGGCTGATCAGGAAGTCAAGGATGATGATCATGACGGAGGAGACGACGACGGCCTGGGTGGTGGCGCGTCCGACACCCTGGGTTCCGCCCTCGGTGCGCATGCCGAAGAAACAGCCGACCGTGGCGATGGTGAATCCGGAGAGGAGCGCCTTGGTGAGTCCTTCGACAACGTTTCCATAAGCGAGCGAGTTGTAGGAGGAGTGGAGGTACATCGTCGTGTTGAGACCGAGCAGGGTGGTGGAGACGAGGGCTCCCCCGGCGATGCCGACCGCGTCCGAGATGATGGTGAGAAAGAAGAGCATGAAGACGGTGGCGACCAGGCGAGGGGTGACGAGCTTGCGCGTGGGATCGGTGCCGAGAGCGCGCATGGCGTCGATCTGCTCGGTCACCTTCATCGAGCCGAGCTCGGAGGCCATGCCGCTGGCGTTGCGGCCGGAGACCATGAGCGCGGTGAGCACGGGGCCAAGCTCCTTGACCATGGAGAGGGAGACGAGGGAGCCGGTGCGGCTGACCGCGCCAAACTCCTGGAGAGCGGTCTCGGATTGAAGGGCGAGCACGCAGCCGGTGAAGAAACCGGTGAGGATGACGATGGGCAGGGAGCCGACGCCGATGGAATCCATCTGCGAGAAGATGTCCGACCAGTAGCGGGGGCCGGAAAACATGTTCGTCACGGCGCGAGCCGAGAGGAGGGAGTACTCCTGCAGCGCGCCGAGGCGTTCCTTGGTAAAGCTTTCTATAGAAAAAGGCATTCGCTCTCAGGCTCACTGTATCAGATGCGTTTGGGTGTTCGCGGGCTGCGAATCATGTGCTCTCGAAGGTGAGAAGATAAAGGGTGATGATGGAGTCTATGATGACGGCGGCGGTACTGTTCGGCCGGGAGGACCTGCGGCTGGCCCAGGTGGAGACGCCATCCGCGGCACCAGGAGAGCTGGTGGTGCGGGTGGGCGCGGCGCTGACGTGCGGAACGGACCTGAAGGTGTACCGGCGGGGGTACCATGCGCGCATGCTTCAGCTGCCCATGCCTTTTGGCCATGAGCTGGCCGGGATGGTGACCCAGGTGGGCGAGGGAGTGGCGGAGTTTGCGGTGGGGGATCGTGTCGTGCCAATGAATTCGGCGCCGTGCGAGGCATGTTACTTCTGTCGTCGCGGACAGGAGAATCTTTGCGACGATCTGCTGTTCAACAATGGGGCCTATGCCGAGTACCTGCGGGTGCCGGCGCGGATTGTGGCGCGAAACACACTGCGCGTTCCCGAGGAGGTGCCGCTTGAGCATGCGGCGCTGACCGAGCCACTGGCGTGCGTGATGCGGGGGCTCGAAGAGAGCGGGGTGTGTGCGGGAGACTCAATGATTGTGATCGGCGCGGGGCCGATCGGGCTCATGTTTCTGCACGCGGCGGCGCTGGCGGGGGTGGAGGTCATCGCCGTGGTTAAGCGCGAAGACCAGGTGGAAGCAGCGGAGCGCTTTGGGGCGCGGGCGGTGGTGCGCACGAGTGAAGGTGCGGACGTAGTGGCAGAGGCGCGGGCGCTGACGCCGGAAGGACGCGGAGCAGACGTGGTGATCGAGGCAGTGGCGATGCCGGCGACCTGGGAGTGGGCGGTCGGGATGGTGCGCAAGGGTGGAGTCGTGAACTTCTTCGGAGGGCCTCCGAGCGGGACCGTCGTAGCGCTCGACACCAACCGGCTGCATTACGGTGACCTTACGCTGAAAGCCAGTTTTCACCACACGCCGGGGGCTTGTCGGCGGGCGTTTCGACTGATTACGAGCGGGCGTTTTCGATGCGCGGAGTTCCTCACCGGACGGGCAGGGCTGGACGAGGTGCCGGAGGTGTTTCGGAGGATGATGACGCGGTCGACGACGGGAGTGCGGGACATCAAGACGGCGATCTTCCCGGGTGAGGCTCGATGACCGAGGCCACGCAGGAAAGGCTGGAGGGAGCGCCGACCGAGTATCTGTTGCCGGCGGTGCGGCCGACGCTCCCGGAGGCGCAGGCCTGGTGCCGGCATCTGGCGACGACACACTACGAAAACTTCCACGTAGCCACCTGGTTTTTGCCGAAGCCGGTACGTCCCTACTTTGAAAGCGTGTACGCGTTCAGCCGGACGGCGGATGACCTTGGCGATGAGGTGCCGGATCGCGTAGTAGCGACGCGGCTGCTGGGTGAGTGGCGGGAGATGCTGCACGAGTGCTATGTGTCGCCGCAAAGATCGGTGCATCCGGTGTTCGTGGCGCTGCGGCAGACGATCGTGGAGACAGATGTGCCGGAGCAGCTGTTCGACGACCTGATCCGGGCGTTCGAGATGGACCAGGTGAAGACGCGGTTCGAGTCGCTGGACGAATGTGTCGAGTACTCACGGCTCTCAGCGAATCCTGTAGGCCGACTGGTGCTGTGGGTGTCGGGGTACCGGGATGAGGAGCGGGCGCGGCTCTCGGATAAGGTGTGCACGGCGCTACAGTTGGCGAACTTCTGGCAGGATGTGGTGGAAGACTTCGAGCGCGGAAGACGGTATCTGCCGGGCGACATGATGCGGCAGTTTGAGGTGACGGACGCGGATTTGGCGGCGCGCCGGTGTACGCCGCAGTTTCGTGCGCTGATGCAGTCCCTGGTGCAGTCGACGGGCACGATGCTGCGCGAAGGCGGGCGGATCAGCCGGACAGTGGATCGCGAACTGGCGGTGACGCTACGGCTGTTTGAGGGCGGCGGACGTGCGGCGCTCGATGGCATTGTGGCGCAGGAATACGATGTTTTGCGGAAGCGGCCTTCGGTGTCGAAAGCGAGCAAACTGCGTCTCCTGGCGGGAGCGCTGGTGGGCAAGTTGGCCGGGGCGCTGCCGGCCGGCGAGAGGCGCGCATGACGGCCCTGACGCAACCGGCACCGGTCCTTGAAGCGGCTTACCTCTTCTGCCGGCAGGTGGCCAAGCGTGAAGCGAAAAACTTCTACTACTCCTTTCGCGTGCTTCCCAAAGCCAAACGAAACGCCATGTGCGCGGTCTACGCATTTATGCGGCAGGCGGACGATCTCGCCGATGACGAGAGCCTGAGCCTCGAGGAGCGCTGCGAGAGGATGGAGGCCTGGAGGAACGACTGGCGGCGGAGCCGGGCGGAAGGGTCGACGAACGATCCGGTATTTCTGGCCGTGGCGGACACGCAGCAGCGGTTCGGGATTCCCGATGCGCTGCTGGAACAGCTGGTCGAAGGCACGGCAATGGACCTTCAACCGCTGCCCGCCGGTGGGATCAGGGTGCGCATCGAAGGCGCGGGAGAGATGCGGGAGCTGCAAGGATACGAGGCGTTTAGCGATCTTTATCGCTACTGCTATCTGGTCGCTTCGGTGGTTGGACTGGTGTGCATTCGCATCTTCGGGTACAGCGATCCGCGGGCAGATCTGCTGGCTGAAAAGACGGGTGTGGCGTTTCAGCTGACGAACATTCTGCGCGATGTAAAGGAAGATGCCGAGCGCGGGCGTGTGTATCTGCCGCAGGAGATGCTACGTGAGTTCGGCGTGACCAATGAAGATGTGCTGGCCATGGCTTCCGGACGCACGATCGAGGCTAACGAGCGGGCAATGCTGGTGGCGCTCTCGGTGCAGGCTTGGGAGTACTACGCGTCGGCGCGAGAGTTGCTGCCGCTGATCGATGCGGACAGCCGCGCAGCGCTGTGGGTGCTGGTCAGGATTTACAGCGATCTGCTTGGGTCGATTGATCGCCGGCAAGGCGATGTGTTCTCGGTGCGGGTACGTGTGCCGACAAGACAAAAAATGTTTGCGCTGGTACGAGGGACGGCGATGTCGCTGCGGGCTCGGAGCGGATGACGGTTGAGCCTCGGGATGTAATCGTAGTGGGAGCAGGAGTAGCGGGGCTTTCTGCGGCGGCGGCTCTGGCCCAGGTGGGCGCGCAGGTAACGGTGCTCGAGCGGCGTCCGTATGTCGGCGGGCGTGCCTACTCGTACGAGCATCCGGCGTTGAACGAGGTCGTGGACTCACAGCATGTGGTGCTGGGCTGCTGTACGAATTTAAACGATTTTTGTGCACGGGCTGGCATAGCAGACCGAATTCGCTGGTACGACGAACAGACGTTTCTAACTCCAGACGGAGGACGCAGCCGCATCGAGCTGAGCGGGCTGCCGGCTCCGCTGCAGTACACCGGAAGTTTCCTGGGAATGACGACCTTGCGGCTGGAAGACAAGCTGGCGATTGCACGAGGGCTGGCCGGACTGGCGCGCGGCGAGCTGGGCGACGATCGGGAGAGCATTGCCGCGTGGTACCGGCGTACGAGCCAGACCGAAGGCGCGGTGCGGCGGTTTTGGGAGCCGATCGTGCTGGCGACGCTGAACGATAGCGCGGCCGACAGCTCGATGAGGTACGGCGCGAAGGTGTTCTACGAGCTCTTCCTGAAGACGCGGACGGGTGGCCGGCTAGGCATTCCAACGGTTCCGCTGAGCGAGTTTTATGGCGCGGGCGCTGCGTGGGTGGAGTCGCTAGGCGCGGAAATGCGGCTGCGGTCGGGGGTGGAACGGCTGGAGCAGACTGCGGACGGGCGCTGGAGCCTAACGTGCGGGGAGACTTCGTACACCAGCGGCAACGTGGTGCTGGCGCTGCCGTTCGAGCAGACGCAGCGGCTGCTCGCAGGTGCGCAGCTGCGTGGGACGGAGGCGGAGGGTACGCGGGCGGAGCTGCTGGGGAAGATGGCGCGGTTCGTGCACTCTCCATTCCTCTCGATTCTGCTGTGGTACGACCGGCAGATCTCCGATCTGGACCATGCCTGGCTGCTGGATACGACGATCCAGTGGTTCTTCCACAAGTCGCGGATTCGGCGTTGGGCTCCGGAGCGCGGCAGCTATGTGGAGTTGGTCATCGCGGGCTCGCGCACGGAGCTGCCGAAGACCCGCGCGGAGATTTTGGAGCCGGCGCTTGCGGAGATGCAGCGATTCTTTCCGGAGGCAGGCCGGGCAAAGCTGGTCAAGAGCGGCCTGCTAAAGGAGGCGCGGGCGACATTCTCGGTAACGCCGGGTCTGGAGGATGCTCGACCGGCGCAGGCCACGGGGGTGCGTGGACTGTTTGTGGCGGGGGACTGGACCCGCACGGACTGGCCGTCCACGATGGAGGGAGCAGCGCGGAGTGGGCGTCTCGCAGCCGGGGCAGTGTGTGGGCAAGCGAAGCAATTCCTTGTGCCGGAACTGCCGGCCTCCGGGCTCATGCGCTGGCTGGGTAAGGCTAACGGGTAAGCAGAAAGACGCCGCCGCAGACGAAGAGAGTGGCCAGCCAGCGTCGGCGGTCAACGTTCTCGTGGAGAAAAAAGCGTGCGGCAACGGCATTGCCCACGTAAGTGAACGAGGCGATGCCGGGGGCGGCAAGCGAAAGGTCAACGCGGGAGAGGGTATAGAGCATGGCGAAAAAGTTGAGCGCCATGCAAAAGGCTCCGGCTAGAAAAGTGGGGTTCACCAGCACGGTGCGGGCAGTCCCGGTGAGGCCGGACGCGGAGCGGACATGGTCGAGGTCGCCGATCTGGCGCATGGCCGCCGCAATGAGAACCTCGCCTGCGATGGCAAGCAGGGCGACAAAGGCGATTGAGGTCCAGGCGATGAGAGGCGGCGTGGAATGCACTAAATGCCGACTCCGGAGCGTGTGGCGGGAAGTTCGGGTACGGCCTCGGAGTGGGCCTTGAGATCGGTGCGGGCAGGGCGATTGGCGACAAAGCCGACGGCGGAGGTGAGCAGGAGGATGCCGATCCAGCGAGAGAGCGAGAGGTGCTCGTGGAGGAAGAAGCGGCTCAGGAGCGCGATGACGACGTTCCCGAAGGCTGTCGCTGGCATGACGAAAGTAAGGTCAGCCCAGGAAAGAGCGCTCATGTAACTGGCGAAAAAGCCGATAAGAAAAACAATGCCGAGAATCACGTTGAGATTGGCGAGGGCGTGGAAGAGGAGGGGAAGACGATGTAGGTTGACCGGGCCGACCTGGCTCATGCCGCGCGAGAGCAGAGTGTCACCGAAAGACGCGGTAAATACGACTGCGGCCAGAGTCGCGTACTGCCGTGGAGACAGGCGATGAGTCATCTATGGATATTCTAAAAGATCGACCAAGAAGGGGAGGTCGGCCGATTGTGTCTTTTTGCGTTCCAGATAGCTTTGATGCTCTGGCGAGGTAAGCAGATTTGGAACGGTCAGGATATGGAAGCAAAACCACAGAGTTCTAACGTGACTAGAACTCTGTGATTTTAGGCGGGAGACTGAGGTCAGCGAAGCAACAGTTCAAGGTGCTGCTCTTAAAACAAACGGAGCGCCCGGCGAAGCTCAGGCGTTCATGCTGACGGACTCCTGCTGTTTGAGGGCGTTTTCTTCCTTCATCTTGCGGGAGGCCTTGTTGCGCTGAGACCGAAGCTTCATGAAGGACTTGGCTTCGACATAGAGTCGCGGCACATCGCGGTTGACAACGGCCTTCCAGACGACGCGGAAGGCGGCTTTGGGACGGAAATAATACTCGTCGTAGAAGCGGTGGACCATTTCCATGACGTACTCGACGGGTAGGCCGGGGTACTCGATGTGCGCCATCTGATGGCCGGC
The DNA here is from genome assembly GCA_964246225.1 of uncultured Acidobacteriaceae bacterium. Classification (GTDB taxonomy): domain Bacteria; phylum Acidobacteriota; class Terriglobia; order Terriglobales; family Acidobacteriaceae; genus Edaphobacter. The sequence continues at coordinate 16,960 of CAXTQE010000036.1, forward strand.
ATCGTCTTCCATCTTCTGGTTGGTGATGAAGCCGTTCTTCTCGGCGAAGTCGTAGAACTCGGTGCCGGGGTAGGCATGCGCGATCGAAACCTGAATGGTCTCGCAATCGAGCGACTTGGCAAAGTCTATCGTGTTGCGAATGGACTCTTTGGTTTCGCCGGGCAGGCCAAGGATAAAGTCGGCATGGATAATGAGGCCTAGATCGTGGCAGTCCTTGACGAAGTCACGGGCGCGCTCGACAGTTGCGCCCTTTTTGATATTTTTCAGGATCTGGGGATCGCCAGACTCAAAGCCGACGATGAGCAGCCGGCAGCCGGCATCCTTCATGGCTTTGAGAGTGTCGCGGTCCGTGGTGACGCGCGAGGTGCAGGACCAGGTCAAGCCGAGTGGCTTGAGTTTGCCGCAAAGCTCGACGGTGCGGGCCTTCTGGATGTTGAAAGTGTCGTCATCGAAGAAAAACTCTTTGACATGGGGGAAAAGTTCCTTGGCGTGGGCCATCTCGGCGGCAACGTCGTCGGTGGAACGCTTGCGCCAGGCGTGCCCGGACAGGGTCTGGGGCCACAGGCAAAAGGTGCACTGCGCGGGGCAGCCGCGGGTCGAGTAAAGCGAGACGTAGGGGTGTAGCAGGAAGGGCACGTTGTAGCGCGTCACGTCCATGTCGCGGGCGTAGATGTCGGTAACCCAGGGCATGTCGGGTTTGTCGAGCTTTTCGACCTGCGGACGGTCGAGGTTGTCGAAAAAGCCGCCGGCGGGGTTGCGGTAGCTGATCCCAAGGATCTCGCTGAGCGGCTTGCCGTTGGCGAACTCGACGACAGAGAAGTCAAACTCGCGGCGGCAGACGAAGTCGATGGCTGAGCACTCATTGAGAGCGCGGTAGGGATCGGTAGTGACGGGCGGCCCGACGAAGGTGATCTTGATAGACGGATTGACCTTCTTGATAGCTTGCGCGAGCGCATGGTCGCCGGCCCAGCCGACGGTGGAAGTGAAGAGGACGAGAAACTCGTAGCTCTTGGCGATCTCGATAGTCTCGTCCGCCGTGACGTGGTGCGGTGGAGCGTCGAGCAGGCGCGAACCCTCAAGCATGCCGGCCGGATAGGCGAGCCAGACGGGGTACCAGTAGGACTCGATCTCACGCACCGCGGGCCAGCGGGAGCTTGCGCCGCCGTCGAAGTTTTCAAACGAGGGCGGATTCAGGAGCAGTGTCTTCAAAGGCGTCGTCATGGATATCAAAGTTTACCATTCTGGGTGAATTTGGTTCTTGTCGAGAGTGGGGTTGGAGCCGGTAGTGTCGTCTGTTTTGGCCTGTGTCAAGGCACGGCGGTCACCGAGGGCGTGAGCGAGCTTCGAAGCCAGTCTTCCAGACGATTCGTTTGCCGAAGCAGATTCACTTCGGCTTGGCGAAGCCGGTACTCGGCATCCAGAAGTTCGACAAAGCGCTGCCTCTCTCCGATGCGGGCAGTTTGCTCGTCTTTGGGAGTGAGGATCGGACCGGGGCCGGTCGGCGGATTCTGGGTCTGAATAAGAATGGTGTCGAGTTGCTCCTGCGCCATGTCACGATCGAGCGAAGCGATCTCAGCTCGCGCGGCAAGCTCTGCGGTGCTGTGCTGCAGGCGCAGCCGGCTCTCGAGTTCCTGATCCTGAATATTCCGGGCATCGTGGAAGGAATGTACGGCTTCAGCCATGGACTGGCGGGCGCGGTCGCGTCGGCTCTGGTCAAAGATGGGTATCGTGACGTTGACGGCGAACGCAACGGACTGGGCGGGCAGGGTGCCGGCTCCCAGGCCGGTCACCGGATTCTCGCCCGTAACATAAGGATAGTAGGCAAGATACCCGTTGTTGTAAAAGCTTTCCTTGCTGTACTGCGCGCCAAAGGAGACCTGCGGACGCCAAAGATAGCGTGCGTCGCCGAAAGCCTGCTCGTAGTGCTGGTGCATGGAGACAAAGGCAGCTTGTACACCGGGCGTATCAGCCGCGTAGTCTGGCTTAGTCTGGCTGCCGCTGTCAAGGATGAGCGGCGGAATGCTATCCGGAAGCGTGTGCACCTCAGTGCCGGCGAGTCCGAGCAGACGCGAAAGGTGGTCGCGGAAGGAGGCGATGTCGTCGTCCAGCTGCATGGCTTGAAGGCGAAGCTGGACTCCGGTGCGGCGGGCCCGGGTGTACTCCATGGCCGTGTCCTCGCCCGCGTCGAGGCGCTCCTTGACGATTTGCTGCAGGCGTTCGGCGAAGCCTCGCTCTTCAAGCACGGCACCGCGCTGCTGCTCGGTGCGGGCGAGGTCGAGATAGGTATTCACCGTGTCTTCTGCTACCAACTGGCGCACATCACGCAGGCTGAGGCTGGCAGCCTGGAGCCCGGCGGCGGCGGCCCGAACGTAGTCCTTTTGCGAGGAGCTGAAGACCAGCGATCCAGAGGAGACGCTGAACAGCGTCGGCGGCCCAAGAGGAAAGCCGAAACCATATCCCAGGCCCGAGGACGATCCAACCAGGTTGGGGATGTACACGTCCTTGGTCTGGGCGAAGGCGGCGCGCGCCCGATCCACATCCGACTCGGCCATCTTGATTCGCTCGCTGTTGCGCAGGGCAAGGTCAACGGCAGAGGTCAGCGAGATCTGGCCACGAGCGTTCACGCTTCCGCAAGCCAGGCTGATAACGGCAAAGCAGAGGCCGAACCTACGTCCGGTCCAGCTCCAGGCCGGGGAAGGGATGGAGGTCTTGGTCATGAAACCGCTTTGACCTTCAATCCGCTGGCCAGCTCGACGCTGGTCGACTTAGGAGCAAGCACGACCATATCGCCGACCTTCAGACCTTCGACGATCTCCTCGCTGGTGAGGTTAAACGCGCCAACCTGTACCGGCGTCCGGACCAGCCCGCCGTTGACAATGCGGTACACGAAGCTGCCTGCGCCGTCGGTGTGCAGAGCCTCCCGCGGCACGGTGAGGACGTGATCTTTCTTCATCTCGGTCACGGTGACGGTCACGTTGGTGTTGGGCAGCAGGTCGCCCCTGGTGTCGTCGACGGTAATGATGCATTCGCCCACGCTGCGGGTTCCGTAGGTGATGACGGTGGTGGGCGCCTGCTCGATGTGGCCGTGCCAGACGATGCCCGGCTTGGCTTCCCAGACAATATCGACCTGCTGTCCGCGCGCCAGGCTTCCGATTTCGGGTTCGTCAAAGTAGGCGCGAATCTGCACATGAGTCAAGTCCGCCAGGTCGAGGAGGTCGTCTCCTGCCGGGACGTAGTCAGATTCAGAGATGGGAACGGAGTACACAGTGCCGTTCTGCGGCGCGCGCATATCTACGTCCGCAAGAGCATTTTTGGCCGCGACCGCGCTGGCTTGCGCGTCAGCCACCCGCGCACGGGCGTTGACGAGGTCGCCGGAGCCGAAGCGGTCGGTGTTGCGCACCTGCGCGGTCTGCAAGGTGAGTTCGGTGGCACGAAGACGCTGCTGCGCGGCGGTGACCTCGGATTGCGAGGCCGCACCTTTGCTATAAAGTTGCTGAAGGGCGGAGACCTTTTGCACGGCGTCGTCATGGTCGAGCTTGGCGGCGGAGATGTCAGAGGATAGGCGGGCCCGCTCTTCGTGCGAACCTCCATCTTCGAGGTCGTGCAGGCTGAGCTCCGCGGCGGCGAGAACGCCGTTCGCCGAGGCGACGCGCGCGGTTGGCCCGGAGTCGTCCATCTTGACCAGCAGCGTACCCTTCGAGACATGTTGCCCGATGCTGACGTAGAGCTTCTTGATTACGCCGGGAAACGGCGCGTGCGCCTGCCACTCGCCGATCGGTTCGACTTTGCCGTTGGCGGAAACAGTCTTTGAAAGGGACTGAAAAGTCGCAGGGACCACACGAACCTCTACCGTCCCCGCGCCGCCGAGTTTGCGGACTCCGAAGAAGACGAGAAGCGCGGCAAGGAGAATGCCTCCGCCCCAGAGCAGGGCAGAGAGGGTACGGCTTGGACCAGAATTCGCCATAGGTAAAAACGTCAGTATATAAGAGTCAACGCCGGCAAAGACGAAGCAGCTATTTGTCGAGCGGATGCTTAGAGAGGGTCCGGCGGTTGCAGGCGCGGCACCGTAAGTTCCTGAAGGATCAGCTCAAGGCCTCCATATTGGGGATGCTTGTTCTCGCGCAGGGTGAAGACGGCATCGATGGGCAAGCCTTGGACGAGCTGAAGGGCGTTGGCGCGCTCGGCCCAGGAGGCTCGACCGGAGCGGCTCCAACCCATGGCGCTGCGGGGCTGGCCGTCGGGAGCGGGCGACAGGGGAAGGCAAAGGTGACGGTCCTGAATCACGCGCGGAGGGCCGGCGAGGACGAGGCCGCGCGCAAGCAGAAGCGGTTCGGGATTGCCCATGCCGAAGGGTTCGCAACGCTCCAGCCAGCGCAGCAGGTCGAGGGTGAGGTCCAGGGGGTTGACTTCGAGGTCGCACTCAATACATGGGGAAAGCAGCTCCGGGTGCAGCGTGGCGCGGGAGTGGGCGCGCAGGCGGGCGCGCAGGGCGGGGAGCCGATGGCTGGGCAGTGAAAAGCCGACCGCGTGCGCATGGCCGCCGAAGCGGGTGAAGAGGCTCTCGGCGGCAGCGTCCTGCGGGGCATGCGCGGCGGTGAGAGCGTCAAGCAGATGGAAGCCCGGAATGGAGCGTCCGGAGCCGTGCGCCTCGCCCGCCTCACAGCGAATGACGAGCGCGGGGCGTCCGGTGCGGTCGACTACACGCGAGGCCAGGATGCCAAGCACGCCCCGATGCCACTCCGGATGGTCGAGCACGATGCACTCCCCGGCGAAGGCTCCATCGGGGTCGCGCAGGGAGAGGAGCTGGAGCTCGATGGCCTCGAGGGCGGCGGCCTCCGAGGCGCGGCGATCGGTGTTGAGCGTGTCGAGTTTTTCGGCAAGGGTTGAGGCGAGGGCGGGCTCGCGTGTGAGGAAGAGGTCGACGACGTCCGAGGCGATGTCCATGCGTCCAGCGGCGTTGATGCGGGGCGCGAGCCGAAAGCCGACCTGGGTAGCGGTAGGGGCCTGATCGAGCGGAAGCCCGGCGACCTCTAGGAGCGCACGCAGGCCGGGCTGCACGGGGTGGCGCAGCGCGTGCAGGCCAATCGCTACGATGGCGCGGTTTTCTCCCGTGAGCGCGACCGAGTCGGCAATGGTGGCGATGGCGATCAGCTTGAGGAAGCTTGGCAGCAGGACGTCGCGGAGGCGCGCCTGCTGCGGCTTGGTGGTGGCATGCGCGGCGAGCAGGGCGTGGGCGAGCTTGAACGCAACGCCGGCTCCGCAGAGGTTTTTGTTGGGATATGGGCAGCCCGGCTGGGCGGGGTTGATGACAGCAAGCGCCTCGGGCAGGCCTTCGACGCCATCGGCTAGATGGTGATCGGTCACGATGAGGTCGAGACCGAGGGAGCGAGCCTCGGCCGCGGCGGCAAAGGCGCGGATGCCGGTGTCGACGGAGATGACGAGCTGGACGCCAGCCTCCGCGGCCTGGGCGAGGCGCGAGGCCTGGATGCCGTAGCCCTCGCGCAGGCGATGCGGAACATGGAAGCTAACCTCTGCGGGGCAGCCCGGGGGTGCGATGCGCTCGATGGCGGTCTTGAGCACAACCGTGGCGGTGGTGCCATCGACGTCGTAGTCGCCGTAGATGAGGATCGGCTCGCCGTGGGCGACGGCAGCTTCGATGCGAGCCACGGCTGCAGTCATGCCCAGCATGAGCAGGGGGTCGTGCAGGTCGTCGAGCGAGGGATGCAGGAAGCGCTCTGCTTGAGCGGGAGTGTCGATGCCGCGCGAGACCAGCAGATGCGCGATCGGCTCGGGGCACTCGAGCGCCTGGCGCAGGACAGCCACCGCGGCCGGGTCTGCGGAAACAACTTGCCAGAGGCGAGGGTGCAGCATGGAGTGGCTACTCGTCGCGGTCGTCGACGACGAGGCCGCCGATGTCGCTGGCAGTCTCCATCAGGTCCTGAAAGCGGTCGTACCACTCGGTCGAGGTCTCGAAGAGAAACATGACGCCCTGGTGCGCGAAGCCGAGTTGCAGGTAACCCGCCTTGCCGACGTGCTTGATGAGGGTTTCGGCGTCATCCATGTCGATTTCTTCTTCGTCGGAGAAGGTGTGGTCGCGCAACTGCTCGAGCAGGAGGGTGACATCGGATTTTTCAAGTACGACTTCACTCATGGTGATAAAAGGGGTGCCGGCTGCCTTGGCGTGTTCGACAAAGTCCTTCCACGCGTCGGCATCATCATCGTCTTCAAATAGAACGGTGGGCACCTCTTCGGTGACGTAGGCGGGCATGCGACGCAGTCCGTGGCCGGCGATGAAGGCTACCATATCGTCTTTGAGGGAGAGCAGATTATCGGATGACATCACGTTTGATTGTCGCAGATGTGCGTGTTGATCGCGCGCGGACAGCCGAGACCGGGGGGCACGCGGTGCTATACTCGGCTTCATCAATCATGATTTTTTCCAAGGATTACGTCGGGTATCTGGCCCGCCAGACGGTAAAACAGTTGGTAGCCGCCAAGGTGATCCGCACCGAGAAGCCGGGCGTGCTGAGCGAGCGAGTGACCTCCGGGCTGGTGGAGGAGTTGTCGCTGGAGGACCGGATCAACGACGAGGTCCGGGTCATTCTTGAGGCGATCCAGGAAGACATGCTCAAGACCGGTGCGAGCTACCCGGAGATGTTCAAGAAGCTGAAGGTAAAGCTCGTGAACCAGTACAAGGCGGTGCTGTGAGGATCACGCGGGACAAGCTGAATAAGCTGGCGCACGTAGTGGCTGACACGTTGGCGGAGATCCCGGAGTGCGACTTCCTCGAGGACCGCAATACGATCCGGCAGGAGGCGCGCAAGGCGCTCGAAAAGCTGCTGACGGACGAGATGAAGCTGGATGCAGGAGCCCGGCAGAAGATCGCTTCGCAACGCAAGATTATCGTCGAAGGCTCGCAGGAGTGGGACATTCTTTACCGCAAATACTACAATGACGAGGTCAAGAAGCTTGGGCTGTAAGTTTGTCGAGCCTGCCGCGGGTTTGCTACACTAGGGGGCAAGTGGTTGAGACTTCCGGGTCTTCCACGGAGTTGGATCGATCGGCGAAATCCAAGATTATGGCGTTATGGTGTAACTGGTTAACACGTCGCCCTCTCAAGGCGAAGAGTCCGGGTTCGAGCCCCGGTAACGCTACCAAATATTAGAAGGAAAAAGTTTTCTCTTAAGCAACTTTCCTCGACGCATCTTGTAGTTCATTTCGAAACAGAGAAGGATCCGGGCGTTCGACAGGTCTGCACAGCCTCCGGACGTAAAAAGCTAAGCCCGAACCGCATCACTCCGCGGAAAGCAGGGTTATTCTAAGCAGGTTCCGTGGGTGAGGCTGATGTCTGAAACGATCTCTGAAACGATCAAGGATCGCGCTCTCCGCGTGATCGCAACGAAGCAGGGACTACCACTCGACCGAGTGCAGCCCGAAAGCACCTTCGAAGAGCTTGGCATTGACTCCCTGGATCGTTTGAACATCCTCTTTGAACTTGAAGGTGAGTTCGACATCCAGATCGACGACGAACAGGCCAAACAAGTTACCACGCTTCGACAGATGATCGACGGCATTACGCAACTGGTCGACGCGAAGGCGGAGTCTTCGCCTGCGCAGTGAGCGCGCGAGTCGTCGTCACTGGAATGGGCGTGATCTGTGCGATGGGCCAAGACCAGCAGGAGTTTTGGGACGCGTTGAAAGACGGACGCCCTGCCATCGGTGGACTCTCCCTGGTGGATGCGGCTCAGCTGAAATTCAAGAAAGCCGCAGAGGTGCGCGGATATGACGCTGCGGCCGCGTTTGCTCCCAAGGAGCTGGCATTCCTGGATCGCTTTGCGCAGTTCGCGTTGATCTCCGCGGCAGAGGCCGTCACCCAGGCAGGCGTCGAGTGGACCGAAGAGGTGCGGGAGCGAGGTGCGATCGTGACCGGCTCGTCGCTCGGGGGACGAAGAGCAGAGGAGGACGGCTATTGGGAGCTGTTTCACCATAACCGCACCCGTGTCCACCCGCTGACGATTCCTCTGAGCATGAGCAACGCCGGGGCGAGCCACATCTCGATTAAATACGGCATGCAGGGGCCGGCCTATACCGTGTCCACGGCTTGCTCTTCGGCGGCGCATGCCATCGGCCAGGCGTTCTGGATGGTCCGCTCGGGCATGGCTCCGATGGCGATCGCCGGAGGCAGCGAGGCACCGATGTTTCTGGGAGGCCTGAAGGCCTGGGAGGCGATGCGCGTGGTCAGTAACGATACCTGCCGGCCGTTCTCGGCGGATCGTTCAGGCCTGGTGCTGGGCGAGGGTGGGGCTATGCTGGTGCTTGAAACGCTGGAAGGCGCTATCGCTCGCGGGGCCAAGCCGCTGGCGGAGATTGTCGGCTTCGGCATGACGTCGGACGCGAGCCATCTAACGCAGCCTTCCCCGGCAGGCGCAGAGCGGGCGATGCGCCAGGCAGTTCGCGATTCGGGTCTGGCGCCCGAGCAGTTCGGTTACATCAACGCCCACGGTACGGCGACTCTGGCCAACGACCGGACCGAGACCGCGGCCATCCGGGCGGCCTTTGGTGCGCATGCGGACCGGCTCGCGATCAGCTCAACGAAGTCTATGCATGGGCATGCGCTTGGGGCTGCGGGTGCAATCGAGGCGGTCGCCTCCCTCTTGAGCCTGCGCCACGGGGTGCTGCCCCCTACGGCCAACTTTACGAGCTCGGATCCGGAGTGCGATCTGGACGTCATCCCCAATGTGGCAAGGACGCTCGAGGTAGAGGCGTGCCTCTCCAACTCGTTCGCCTTTGGCGGCTTGAACGCGGTACTTGCCTTCCGAAAGATGTCCTGACGCTAACGCCGTTTGGGCGCAGCGGAATCGGCCAGCCACGCCACGGACCGTTGAATGCCTTCTTCAAGCGAGACCTTGGGACGGAATCCAAAGTCGTCCAGCGCCTTAGTTGCGGGAAACTCCTGATTGCGTCCAAGCAGAAGTACAGCGTGCCGGGTGAGCAGAGGCCGCCCGGGAAGGTGCAGGGAGCGGTGAGGCGCTTCGAAGCTGCGCGCGAGTGCCATTGCTAAGTTGAACGAAAGGTCGATCCACGGAGCCTTCGTTCCGAGCTGCCGCGCGAAAAGCATCGCATACTCACGCCATGTAGCGTCGGTCCCGTCGGCAATGTTATACGCCTGACCCACGGTACGGGCGCTTGAGGCCGCTTCGAGCATCGCGTGCGCAACGTTGTCGACGTAGGTAAAGCCGCCCGTCGCCCGGCCGCCGTCGACATAGGCCATCAGCCGTTGGCGAAGCAGCGTCGCGATCTCCTGGGTAAAGTCCTTTCCGCGTGGGCCGTAGATCGTAGCCGGGCGAAGGATCGTCACAGGAAGCCCCTCGGCATGTGCCTTCCACACCGCAGCCTCACCCGCGCCCTTGGTCTGGTTGTACGGCAGTCCCGCGTTGACGAAGGGATGATCTTCGGAGCAGGGGATCTCCGGATAACCGTAGATATCGGTGGTGCTGACGTGCACAAATCTCTGGAGCAGAGGTGCTTGCTGGGCCGCGGCAAGTAGGTTCTGGGTACCCTCGACGTTGGCCTTGAGATACGTCTCGTAAGGAGCCCAGTCGGTGGAGCAGGCGGCACAGTGGAAGATGTGCGTGACTGGCCCGACGGTCTCCTGCAGGCTCAAGCGGTTGGAAAGGTCGCCCTGCACGACGCGAATGGAAGCTGCCTGAAGATGACGCAAATCAGCTCCGGGCCGGGCGAGGACCGTTACTTCCTCGCCTAGCGCACAAAGAAGCTGAGCGATCCGGCCGCCCAGAAAGCCGCTTGCACCGGTAACCAGAGCCGGCATCGTGCTAAGCTGCTGCTGCCATCTGCCGAAATACGTCCAGAACAAATTCAAGCTGGTTGGTGGTGTGGGCTGCGGTAACGCAAAGCCGCAGCCGCGCCGAACCCTGTGCTACCGCCGGAAACATGACCGGTGCCGCGATAATGCCGAAGTTGCGCAGCGTGCGGGCAAACAGCGCCGTCGTCTGCTCGTCCTTGAGAACCACCGGGATGACCGCCGTCTGCGACAGGCCTATGTCGTAGCCGAGCTTCTGCAGACCTGCACGGAGAAAGTTGCCGTTGGCCTTCAGGCGCGCAACGCGCTCAGGATCTTTATTCAGAATGGCCAGCCCGGTCGTGATGGCTGCGACAGAGGCTGGAGGCATGGCGGCAGAAAAGATATACGGAGACGAGGCATGCTGAAGAAAGATGGCCACCTCCTGCGAGACGGCGATGAAGCCTCCGTTTGAGGGTATGGACTTGGCCAGCGAGCCGGTCCAAATGTCGATGTCGCCAGTCGGAATGCCGAAGTGTTCGTCGGTGCCGCGTCCAGTGGCGCCCAGCACCCCGGAGGAGTGGGCTTCATCGATCATCAGGAAACAGCCAAACTCTTTCTTGAGTGCGACCAGCTCAGGAAGGCAGCAGATGTCGCCGTCCATCGAGAAGACGCCGTCCGAGACGATGAGCGTCCGGTTCGCGGTATTCGGCTTCTGCAGTTCATCGCGCAGGGACTGCGGGTCGTTGTGGCGGAAGCGCTGCAACTGCACGCCGGACATGCGGCACGCGTCGAGTAAACTGCGATGGCAAAGTTCGTCCATGATGACCCGGTCGGACGAGCCGAACAAACCATAGATGACTCCGAGATTCGCCAGGTAGCCGGAGCTGAAGGTGAGCGCGTCTTCAGTGCCCTTGAACTTCGCGAGGGCCTGCTCCATCTCACGATGGATGTCGAGCGTTCCGGTCAGCAGACGAGCTCCGCTGGTGCTGGTGCCATAGCGCCGGATCGCTTCCATGGCGGCGGCGTCGATGCGTGGATCGCCAATCAGCCCAAGGTAGTCGTAAGACGACATCATCAGCATCGGGTGCCCGTCGGCAGTGACGCACGGACCGGCCTTCGCTTCGAGCGGCATGTGGTACGGGTAGGCGTCGAAGGAGCAGGCAAGCGCTGTATTTTCAAAGACACGCCGCGCTCTTGGATCGAGCAAATCGGCTTTTTTGAAGTTCCAGGTCCTGCCAGGGGTAAAGTAGCTCCCGAACATTTTTCCGGAAGACGAGGAAAATCCTGTCGTGGTCTCCGCGTTCTGTTGGACGTCTCGAAGTGCGGTCATAGGCGTAGGTTCGATCCTAGACCAAGCCCGTGCCGTTTGGAAGAGCGCAGTGTGATGGGACTACACTCCCGGTACACTAGAAGCTTGACGGCTCGGCGCCAGAACGATCTCCAACGGCAGGCCACCTTCCGTCATCGCTCGGAGTTCGGGGCTGTCTGGCTGCTTGTGCGGGGACTTGGATCGTTGCCGCGCGCCGTGGCCCGGATGGCTGGGCGGGCACTGGGGTCGGCGGCGTTTCTCCTGGTGGGAAGACTTCGTCGCGTAGGCTTGCAAAACCTGCAGATCGCCTATCCGGCTTGGACGGAGTCGCGGCGGCGGGAGCTACTGCGCCAGGTTTATCGCAACCTGGGTTGTCTTCTGGCGGAGTTTTGCCTGATGCGTCACTACTCGGCAGAGCAGGCCGGGAGCTTTATCGTGTACGAAGGCCTGCAGCACTACCTGGATGCCCAGGCGGAGGGCCGCGGAGTGTTGGTGCTGACCGGGCATCTCGGTGCCTGGGAGCTGTCCAGCTTCTATCACTCGCTGGCCGGGTACCCGATGGGGCTGGTGATCCGCCGCCTGGACAATCCGCTGGTGGACGCATTCGTCAACCGGATGCGCTGTTTGCACGGCAATCGCGTCATCCACAAGGATGATTTCGCGCGCGGGCTCATCTCGGCCATGCATGCGGGGGAGACGGTCGGCATTCTCATGGACACCAATATGACGCCGCCGCAGGGAGTATTTGTGCCGTTCTTCGGGCTGCCGGCCTGTACGGCTTCCGGGCTGGCCAGGGTAGCGCTGCGGACAGAAGCTGCCGTGGTGCCTGGATTCCTGTTGTGGGATCAGGGCCGCAGGCAGTATGTTTTGCGCTTCGGTGCGCGGCTGCCGCTGCTGCGCACGGGAGATGCAGACTCTGACGTACTGGCAAATACGGCGCAATTTACCGCGACCCTCGAAGGCTATGTGCGGCAGTATCCCGACCAGTGGCTGTGGATGCATCGTCGCTGGAAGACGCGGCCGGCCGGGCAAGCGGGGGTGTACTGATGCCGACAGTGGCAGAGATCGCGGCGCTGCTTGGGGTGGAGGCAGCGGAGGAGTTCAGAGACAGGACGATTGCGC
>CAXTQE010000037.1:0-22264 GCA_964246225.1 uncultured Acidobacteriaceae bacterium
GGCTGGGCTTCGCGGCTTGGCCGGCGATCTGGAGGGTGTCCTGGGTGTCGCGGGCGGGGTGGTTTTCGGGGAAGTTGAGGGCTTCGAAGTTGAAGAAGTCGGTCTCGACCTGGGGGCCGAGCGACGTCGAGTAGCCGAGCTGGTGGAAGACCTCGACGACGCGGTCCATGGTGCTGAGCAGGGGGTGCGGGATGCCGGGTTGGCGGGTGAGGCCGGGGAGGGTGATGTCCAGATCGGGATGCAACGGCTTCGAGGCGAGTTGAGAGGGAGCCTCGAGGGCGGCTTCAATCTGCTGCTTGAGTTGGTTGAAGCGGAGGCCGAGGGGTTTGCGGGCTTCGGGAGGCGCGGATTTGAGCCAGGCGTCAGAGGCAAGCTTGAGGCGGCCCTGCTTGCGACCGAGCCAGTGGAGGCGGAAGGCTTCCGCGTCGAGAGAGGCGTGGGTGGTGCGGACCTCTTCGGCTAAGGCGGTGAAGGCGTGGTCGAGGGCGGGTTCGTCGAAGGTGGGGAGATGGGGGATGGTGTCGGTCGTGCTCATGCGGGAATGGGCATCCTGGCGACGCGAGTGGTTGGGACGGGAACGGGTTCTCCGTCGGCGCGAAGGCCTTCAATGTGAAACTCAATGCCTTCGCGGAGGAGAATCTCAGTCACTTCAAAGGTTGGGCCTGCGACACCTAGCCCAGGAAGATCGGGGACGTAGGCACTCCAACCCGTCGAGGTCTGTTCGAAGACGACGGCATATTCGGTCATGGTTTTGCTCCCATTTGCCTCAGGATACTCTTGTACGTTCCCTCTGCTAACTCTTCGGATGGGTGCCCTGCAACGGTCACTTTGCCGGGAAGGCTTGGATGTTTGAATTGCCGGTGGCTGCCCTTTTGAGTGGACAGGTACCAGCCTCGCTCGGCAGCCAGCTTAAGGACGTCACGGACTTTCATGTATCGAGATAAGCCATTAAATCGACGAGATGACGACGGCAAGGACGACGACGCCCAGCAGCAGCGAACGCTTGTCTGTGATGGCGTAGACGACTGGGTCTTCGTTGAGCTCGCCGCGGGAGGCGAGAAGCCAAAGCTGCGAGACCCACAGCAGCAGGATCGGCAGCAGCAGCCAGAGGTGGAGGGAGTGGCGGTAAAGGTGCTGGTCGAGGTTGGAGATGTAGAGCGTCAGCACGAAGACCGAGACGTAGGCCGAGGAGGTTCCGAAGGCGCGCAGCTGCTCGATGTCTGCGATGAGATAGCCGCGGCCGTTGGAGGGAGCGGCACCGCGCAGGCGCAGGGCTTCGAGCTCGGCAAAGCGCTTGATGAAGGCGAGGGAAAGGAAGAAGAAGATGGAGAAACTCGCCAGCCAGGTGGAGACGAAGATTCCGGTGGCGGCGGAACCGGCGAGGATGCGGATGGTGTAGAGACCGGAAAGGACGAGCACGTCGACCAGAACGATGCGCTTGAGCGCGAACGAGTAGGCGGTGGTGGTGATGGCATAGACCAGCAGCCACTTGGCGAAGCTGTGCGGTTTGGGAAGCGGGGCTCCGAGGGCGGCAGTGACGTGAGGAAGAAGGAGGGCCAGGGCGGCAGAGGTGAGCAGAAACAGGACGACGACGGCGACGCCAGAAAACGCGGAGAGGTTTCCTGCGGCGAAGGGCCGGCGGGATTTGCTGGGATGGCGGCGGTCGGCTTCGATGTCGAGCAGATCGTTGACGATATAGGTGGCGGAGGCGCAGAGGCCGAAGGAGACGAAGGCGATGACTGCGCCGAGAGCGGTGCCGAGGGCCTCCGGACCGCTCCACGCGTGGGCGAGCAGGAGAGGCAGGAAGATGAGGACGTTTTTAGCCCACTGGTGGAGGCGGATGGCTTTGAGCCAGGCCCGGAGCGGTGGGCTGCCGTCGCGAAAGATGTGGTGCGGGGTGACTCCGGCGGAGCGCAAGCCGGCCATGAGGGCGCGGTCGGGATTGGCAAGCATGGGCTCGCGGCAGACGGAGAGGATGGGCAGGTCGGGCCGGGCGTTGCCGATGTAGGAAAACTCTTCTCCGAAGCGGGCCTGGAATGCGGCGAGTTTGTTGCCTCCGGCGAGGTTGTGCGCGCCATCGGACGCGAGGACTCCGGCGAAGATGCCGAAGTGGGCGGAGACGCGGTCGGCGAGGGTGCGGTCGGCGGCGGTGGCGAGGTAGAGTTTTCGGCCTTGCGCGTGCTGGTCGAAGAGGAATTCAAGCAGGGGCTTGTTGTAGGGCAGGTGGTCGACGTCGAGCGACACACGCTCCGTGACGCGCTGCTTGAAGGCGGCTTTGCCTGTGGCGATCCAGCCGGGGATCGAGAGGAGCGATTGTGGATGCTGGCGGGCGAGCACCAGGACGCTGTCGACCAGCGTGTCGGTTTTGACGAGGGTGCCGTCGAGGTCGATGCAGAGGGGAAGGGTGTTCACGGCTTTGGGATCGTATGGGGCGCCTGCAGTAGGCCGGTTTCCAGGCTCTGGGCCGGGCTCCTGCGCGGTCTGGGTGGGGCTCTGCGCAGCCATGACGGGAAATCTCCATGGATTGATTCGTGAGCGCTTGGGGTGTCGGCTGCCGGAACGGAACGATCGGTGGCCCTAGCAAGCGTCTTCGCCCACAGACTAGATTACACCGGAAAAGCGCGAAACCTTCAGACGACATGCAACGTCTTCCGCCTGTATCATCACCTTTAACTTTCCCTCTTCCTCTTCTATTCGTGTGGAGCGTGAGACGGCGTAGATCTAATCGAGGGTGACACTTCCTTATGTCCGCTACGGTTCATTCTTCTGAGAGTCGTCCGATTTCCCCTCCGGCACTGCCGCCGGAGGATGGTCCGGGGCGTTCCGACAGCAACGTCGGCGGTGTGCTGCGGCGGGTCGCCCTGCTGGCCCTGCTGGTGCTGGCTGCGGTGTTCATCTATCTGCGCGTCAAGAGCAATAAACGGGAGGCGGCGCAGACGGAGGCAAAGTCGGCGCGGGCGGCGAACCGGCCGATCCCGGTGACGGTGGCGGCGGTGCAGTCGCGGACGATGCCAATCTACTACTCGGCCCTGGGGACGGTGACGGCGTACAACACGGTGACGATCAAGAGCCGGGTGGACGGCCAGTTGCTGACGGTGAATGTGCGCGAGGGGCAGCAGGTAAAGCAGGGTCAGCTGCTGGCGCAGATCGATCCGCGGCCGTATGACGCGGCGGTGGCGCAGGCGGAGGGGCAGCTGGCCAAGGATGTCGCGTCGGCGGACTACGCGAAGGCGGAGGCTGGGCGGTATACGGCGTTGTTCCAGGCGGGCGTGGTTTCGAAAGAAAGCGAGCAGACGCAGACCTCAAACGCGGGCGCGACCGTGGGAACGCTGAGCGCGGATCGGGCGGCGATCCAGGCGGCGAAGGTGAATACGACGTATACGCGGATTTTGTCGCCGATCAACGGTGTGGTGGGCCTGCGGCAGGTGGATGCGGGCAATATCGTCCATGCGGCGGATACGACCGGGCTGCTGGTGGTGACGCAGCTGCAGCCGATCGCCGTGATCTTTACGCTGCCGGAGGATCAGCTTCCGGAGGTGCTGCGGCTGGTGCGGAGCGGGCGCAAGCTGGTGGCGGAGGCGTACGACCGCTCGCAGGCGACGAAGCTGGCGACGGGCATACTGCTGACGGTTGACAACGAGATCGATACGACGACGGGGACGGTGAAGGCTAAGGCGGTGTTCGACAACCGGGATGGGGCGCTGTTTCCGAACCAGTTTGTGAATATACGGCTGGTGCTCGAGGAGCGGGCTGGGTCGCTGACCATTCCGGCCTCGGGTTTGCAGAGCGGGAGCAACGGAAGTTTTGTGTATGTGGTGAAGCCTTGTCCAGCGACGGGATGTCCGAAGGCTGCGGACGACGACGGGGATGCGGATGGGGCGGGCAAGCCGGCTGACCATGCGGCGGCGGCGGCCAACGATCCGGATGCGGAGCCGGTGCAGAAGGGGCCAAAGTATTACGTCGACGTGCGGAACGTGACGGTGGACCTGACGGAAGGCTCGACCGTGATCCTGAAGAGCGGCCTGCAGGCGGGCGATCAGATTGTGATCGACGGGCAGGAGAAGCTGAAGAAACTGAGCAAGGTGCAGCCGAGAAAGAGCCCCGGCACACCCGCCGCGGGGCCTGGGACAGGGCTGGTTGGAACGGATGGGACCGGCTCGGGTTCGGGGGCGGGGACGCCGGCCTCGGTGACGCGCACGGACAACGGGCAGCAGCCGCACGCTCCTACGACTGCGCCACACGATGGGCTGGATACCGTGCGGCATGGACACCAGGGCTCGCAGGGAAGGGTGATGGACGGGAGCAAGCCATGAGCATCTCGCGGCCGTTTATTCTGCGGCCGGTCGCCACCTCTCTGCTGATGGTGGCGATTCTACTTGCGGGCGCTGTAGCGTTTTTGCAGCTGCCGGTTTCAGCGCTGCCGCAGGTCGACTACCCGATCATCCAGGTGCAGACGTTCTACCCGGGTGCGAGCCCGGAGGTGATGGTCAGCTCGGTGACGGCGCCGCTCGAGCGGCAGTTCGGGCAGATTCCCGGGCTGGCGCAGATGACCTCTACCAGCTCCGGCGGCGCGAGCATCATCACGCTTGAGTTTTCGCTGAACGAAAGCATCGACATTGCGCAGCAGGATGTGCAGTCGGCGATCAATGCGGGCTTTACCTACCTGCCCAAGGACCTGCCGAACCCGCCCGTGTACAGCAAGGTGAACCCGGCGGACGCGCCGATTCTCACGCTGGCGCTTACCAGCAAAACGCTCGCCTTGAACAAGGTGGAGGACCTGGCGGATACGATCCTGGCGCAGAAGATCTCGCAGCTCTCGGGCGTCGGGCTGGTCTCGATCAACGGCGGGCAGAAGCCGGCGGTGCGCATCCAGGCGAACCCGATGGCGCTGGCCGGCTATGGGCTCAGCCTAGAAGATATTCGCGCGGCGCTGGGCACGGCCAACGTGGACCAGGCCAAGGGCAGCCTGAGCGGGGCGCGGCAGTCGTTCACGATCGGCGCGAACGACCAGCTGCTGACGAGCGCGGACTACGCGAAGGTGATCATCGCCTATCGGAACGGCTCGCCGGTGCGGCTGTCCGATGTGGCGGATTCGATCGACAGCGCGGAGAACCTGTACCAGGCGGCGTGGGTCGGATATGCGGGCAAGCCGGCCTCCGGCAAGCAGGCGGCTACCGAGACAACGCAGAATCCTGCGGTGATCCTGAACATCCAGCGGCAGCCGGGCGCCAACATCATCGGCGTCGTGAACCAGGTGCAGAAGATCCTGCCGCAACTCCGGCAGAGCCTGCCGGCGAGTGTGTCGCTGGAGGTGCTGACGGACCGGACGAATACGATCCGGGCCTCGGTAAAAGATGTCGAGTTTGAGCTGGTGCTGACCATCGGCCTGGTGGTGATGGTCATCTTCCTGTTTCTGCGCTCGGTGCGCGCGACCATCATCCCCGCGGTGGCGGTGCCTCTGTCCATTGTGGGCACGTTCGGCGTGATGTATCTGCTGGGCTACTCGCTGAATAACCTGAGCCTGATGGCGCTGACGATCTCGACGGGCTTCGTGGTGGACGACGCGATCGTGATGGTCGAGAACATCTCACGCTATCTCGAGGAGGGGGATGGACCGCTCGACGCAGCGCTGAAGGGCTCGGACCAGATCGGCTTTACGATTCTCTCGTTGACGGTTTCGCTGATTGCGGTGCTGATCCCGCTGCTGTTCATGGGCGATATTGTGGGGCGGCTGTTCCGTGAGTTTGCGGTGACGCTGGCGGTGACGATCCTGGTGTCGGCGGTGGTCTCGCTGACGCTGACGCCGATGATGGCGGCCAAGCTGCTGAAGCATACTCCGGACAACGAACAGAATGAATTTTATCACAAGTCGGAACAGTTCTTCGAGGCAGTGATTGCGCGTTATGGCACGGGGGTGCGCTGGGTGCTCAGGCACCAAGTGCTGACGCTGCTGGTGACGGCGGCGACGTTTGGGCTGACCTTGTATCTCTACATTATTGTGCCGAAGGGCTTCTTCCCGGTGCAGGATACAGGCGTGCTGCTGGCGATCACGGAGGCTCCGCAGTCGATCAGCTTTGGGGCGATGGCGGAGCGGCAGCAGCTGGTCGCGAATTTGATTCTGCAGGATCCAGATGTAGAGAGCCTGTCGTCGTTCATCGGGATCGACGCGCAGAACTCGACGCTGAATGAGGGCCGGATCCAGATCAACCTGAAGGACAAGGACAATCGCAGCGCGTCGGCGCTCGATGTGATTCGGCGGCTGCAGCCGCAGGTGGCGCAGATCGATGGCATGCAGACGTATCTGCAGCCGCTGCAGGACCTGACGGTGGAGGACCGGGTAAGCCGCACGCAGTATCAATACTCGGTCGAAGATGCGAGCGCGGCCGAGTTGGCGGAGTGGTCGGAAAAGCTGGTAACCGAGTTCCAGAAGCACAAGGATGTGCTGGTGGACGTGGCGAGCGACCAGCAGCTGAGCGGCATGGAGGCGCACCTGGTGATCGACCGCGACACGGCCTCGCGGTTGGGGATTACGCCGCAAAACATCGACGACACGCTGGACGATGCGTTTGGCCAGCGGCAGGTTTCGACGATGTTTACGCAGCAAAACCAATACCATGTGGTGCTGGAGGTTTCGCCGCGGTTCCAACGCAATCCGCAGTCGCTCGACAATATCTACGTGAAGAGCTCGAATGGGACGCAGGTGCCGCTGTCGACGTTCACCCACTTTGAGCCGCAGCGTGCGTCGCTGGCGATCAACCACCAGGGGCAGTTTCCTTCAACTGTCATCTCTTTCAATATTGCGCCGGGCAAGTCGATTGGCGATGCGGTCGCGGTGGTGAACCAGGTAAATAAAGATCTGGAGTTGCCGGCAAGCGTGAATGCGGAGTTCCAGGGCTCGGCCGCGGCGTTTGAGGCTTCGCTCTCGAACGAGCCGCTGCTGATTCTGGCGGCGCTGATCGTCGTGTATATCGTGCTGGGTGTGCTTTACGAGAGCTACATCCACCCAATTACGATTCTGTCGACGCTGCCTTCGGCGGGTGTAGGCGCGATTCTTTCGCTGATGATCTTCCACGTCGACCTGAGCGTGATTGCGCTGATCGGCATTATTTTGCTGATCGGCATTGTGAAGAAGAACGCGATCATGATGATCGACTTTGCGCTGGAGGCCGAACGCGAAGGTGGCATGGCACCGGAAGAGGCGATCTACCAGGCCTGCCTTTTGCGCTTCCGGCCGATCATGATGACGACGATGGCGGCGCTGCTGGGAGGTGTGCCCCTGGCGCTCGGCACGGGTACGGGAAGCGAACTGCGGCGGCCGCTGGGCATTACGATCGTCGGCGGGCTCATCGTTTCGCAGATCCTGACCTTGTTTACGACGCCGGTCGTTTATCTGTTCTTCGACCGCATTGGCCGCAAGTATTTGCACACCAAGGAAGCCGACGACGAGTTCCGGCGCCATGAGCAGGACGCGCATCTGCCGGTGCATGCGGCGGGAGATTGACGAGGAACCAACGGTTCGTTGACTGACATGAACTCACAGTATTTCCAACCCGGCGACAAGGATCATCCGGACGGCGAACGGCCGGGCGACGCGGAGCTGCTGATGGGCGCGGTGACGCGGGCCGGGGACCACGCACCCGAGGATCAACAGGCGCCGGGAGATGCGGAGCGACTGGAGCAGGCGTTTGCGGAGGAGCAGGAGCCGCTGGGTGGGCTTGCCGGCATTCATTTTTCGGCTCCGTTTATTCGCAGGCCGGTAGCGACTTTTTTGCTGTCGATCGCCATTCTTCTGGCGGGTATCGTCGCATATGACCTGCTGCCTGTTTCCAGCTTGCCGCAGGTCGAGTTCCCCGTGATCAGCGTGGGCGCGTCGTTTCCTGGAGCCGATCCGGAGACGATGGCTTCGGCGATTGCTACGCCGCTCGAGCGCCAGTTCAGCCGCATTGCGGGCGTGAACCAGATGACATCGAGCTCGTCGATGGGGTCCACCTCGATCACGATGCAGTTCGACCTGGACCGCGATGTGAACGGCGCAGCGCGGGATGTGCAGGCGGCGATCAACGCGGCGCGCAGCCAACTGCCCTCGAACCTGCCGCAGAATCCGAGCTATCGGAAGATCAATCCGTCGGAGAGTCCGATTCTGCTGCTGGCCATGACCTCGGACACGATGACGGTGCCGCAGATGTACGACGAGGCGGATTCGGTGCTTGCGCAGAAGGTGTCGCAGGTGACGGGGGTGGGGCAGGTGTTTGTGGGCGGCAGCGCGAAGCCGGCGGTGCGTATTGAGGCCAACCCGACACAGCTGGCCAGCTATGGGCTGGGGCTGGAGGCGCTGCGGGCGGCGATTGCGTCAGTCAATGTGAATCAGCCGACGGGCTATCTGAGCGGCGCGGGCCAGCGTACATCGATCACGACGACAGACCAGCTCTTCGGCGCGGCGGCCTATGCTCCGTTGATTGTTGCGACGGATAAAGGCCCGGTAAGTTCGGCGGGTGCGTCGAATGGCCTTCCGGCGAGTGTGGCTTCGGCGGTGGCGGCGAGTTCCTCGGCCTCGACCGCGGCGGCGACCACAAGCGGAAGCGCGGCCCCCACGGCGGCGGTCGCGCCGGCCTCGACGGCCTCCGTACCTGCGACTCCGGTGGCTGCGCCGGTTGCAGCGGTCTCGACCGGCACGGCTTCGGGCGCGACGACGGCACACGGCATTGTGCGGATCCGCGATGTGGCTGAGGTGATCGACGACGTTGAGAATATCCAGACGGGGGGCCGCTTCAACGGCAAGCCCGGCATTCTGCTGGTCGTGTTCAAATCGCCGGGCGCAAACGTGATTAGCACGGTCGATGCGGTGCTTGCGATGCTGCCGCGTCTGCGCGCCTCCATCCCGCCGGCCATGCATCTGACGGTGGCGCTCGATCGCACCCTGACGATCCGGGCGGCGGTGCAGGACGTAACGCGGACGCTAATCCTGTCGATCGTGCTGGTGATCATTGTCGTGTTCTTCTTCCTGCGCGAGGTGCGCTCGACGCTGATCCCGAGCGTGTCGGTACCGCTGAGCCTGCTGGGTACGTTCGGCATTATGTACCTGCTGGGCTATACGCTGGACAACCTGTCGCTGATGGCGTTGACGATCTCGACGGGTTTCGTGGTCGACGATGCGATTGTGGTGATTGAGAACATCAGCCGGCACCTGGAGCAGGGGCTGTCGCCGTACGACGCGGCGATGCTGGGCTCGCGCGAGATCGGTTTTACGGTGATCTCGATGAGCACATCGCTGATCGCGGTGTTTATTCCGATTCTGCTGATGGGCGGCATTGTGGGGCGGCTGTTCCGGGAGTTTGCGGTGACGCTTTCGGCGGCGATCCTGGTCTCGCTGGTGGTGAGCCTGACGACCACGCCGATGCTGAGCGCGCGCTTCCTGAAGGCGCACGGAACAGAAAAACACAACTGGTTTTATCGCGCGGGCGACAAGGGTCTGAACTGGCTAACGGGCGAGTACGAGCGCCTGCTGCGGGCTGTGCTGCGGCGGCAGCCCTTCATGCTGGGCGTCACGGTGGCCACCTTTTTGCTGACGGTGTACCTGTTCGTGATTGTGCCGAAGGGCTTTTTTCCGCAGCAGGATACGGGCCGTCTGCAGGGCTCGATTCGCGGGCAGCAGGATGTGAGCTTCGACGCGCTGAAGGCGAAGGCGGAGTCGATGGTGAGCATCATCCGCAATGAGCCGGGCGTTGAAAGTGTGATGATGTTTCTGGGCGGCGGCGGCCCCGGCGGTGGAGGATCGAACTCCGCGAATATGTTTATGGCGCTGAAGCCAAACGACGAGCGCGAGAAGACCGGGCAGACAGCGGAAAAGATCATTCAGGATCTGCGCAAGAAGACGGCCGGGACCCCTGGCGTAACGGTGTATCTGCAGGCCTCGCAGGACCTGAACATCGGCGGACGCGGCACGGTGACGCAGTACCAGTACACGCTGACGAGCGACAGCCTGAAGGACCTGGAAGAGTGGACGCCGCAGCTGCTGCTGGCGATGCAGAAGCTGCCGGCGCTGAAGGATGTAGCGACCGACCAGCTGGATGACGGGCTTCGCGAGCAACTGGTGATCGATCGCGATACGGCAAGCCGTCTGGGTGTGTCGGCGCTGGCGATCGACTCGACGTTGTCGGATGCCTTTGGGCAGGCGCAGGTCTCGACCACCTACGAGCCGCTGAACCAGTACCACGTGGTGATGGAAGTAGCGCAACGGTTTCAACGGGACCCGGATGCGCTCAAGAATATTTATCTGAAGAGCACGAACGGCACGATGGTGCCGCTTACGGCAGTGACGCACTTTGAACTGCAGCGAATTCCATTGGCGGTGAACCACCAGTCGCAGTCTCCGGCGGCGACGCTCAGCTTCAATCTGACGCCTGGTTCCAGCCTGAGTGAAGCGACCGCGGAGATCGAGCAGGCGCGTCTGGACATCGGGGTTCCGAGCACTGTGCATGGCGGCTTTCAAGGCACGGCGCAGGCGTTTCAACAGTCGCTTTCGAGCGAGCCTCTGCTCATTCTGCTGGCTCTGGTCGCGGTTTACATCGTGCTGGGCATTTTGTACGAGAGCTTCATCCATCCGCTGACGATTCTTTCGACGCTGCCTTCCGCAGGAGTGGGAGCGCTGTTGTTTCTGCTGCTCTTCAAGGTGGACCTGAGCGTGATTGCGATGATCGGGATCATTCTGCTGATCGGCATCGTGAAGAAGAATGCCATCATGATGATCGACTTTGCGTTGGTGGCGGAGCGCGAGCACGGCAAAAGCCCGGAGGAAGCGATCTTCGAGGCCTGCCTGCTGCGCTTTCGGCCCATCATGATGACGACCATGGCGGCACTGCTGGGTGGATTGCCGCTGGCGCTCGGCACGGGGACAGGGAGCGAGCTGCGGCGGCCGCTGGGGATTACGATCGTGGGCGGGCTGATCGTCTCGCAGGCGCTGACGCTGTTTACGACGCCGGTGGTGTACCTGTTCTTCGACCGCCTGCGTGGGCGCGTGGAACGGATGACGACGCGCCGAAGCCATGCCAAGGCAGGGATGATCGTCCAGCCCCAGCCGGTGGCAGGGGACTAACGCAAGTCATCCGCAAGGGCAAACACCAAATTACCGGTGCCAGAACCCTGCGGACGATTGTGGTTGCGCTGCAAATCAGGCGAGGAGAGCCGCTTCCGCGATGGCCTCATCTGCCGGGGTGGCATCGGTTGCGGGTGCCTGCGGGAAGTAGGCGTTGGCGAAGTACTGGCCGAGCATGCGGTCGGTGTTGAAGAAGCTTCCGTTCATGGCGATGCAGTGCTGCTGCATGCGGGCCCACGCGTTGGGCCGGGCAAACATGGGCGCGATGCGGCCTTCCAGCTTGTCGTAGAGGCTGGCGGCTTCGGCGGCATCGGTGTCGCCGTCGTCGATGGCCCAGCCGGTGACGTCTTCGGCGCAGCCTTCGATCCACCAGCCGTCGAGGATGGAGAGCGATGGGACGCCGTTGAGGGCGGCCTTCATGCCGGAGGTTCCGGAGGCTTCGTAGGGCCGGCGCGGTGTGTTGACCCAGACATCGACGCCCTGGGTAAGGATGCCGCCGAGCTCCCAGTCGTAGTTCTCGAGATAGACAATGCGCAACGAGCCGGTGCTGCCGATCTTGCCGGCGAGCTCGAAGACTTCCTTGATGAGGCCCTTGCCGGCGGTGTCGGCGGGGTGCGCCTTGCCGGCGAAGACGATCTGCAGACCGCCGAGCTTCTTGGCGATCTTGGCGAGCCGCTTGGGGTCTTCAAGTAGCAGGCTGGCGCGCTTGTAGGTAGCGACGCGGCGCGCGAAGCCGAGGGTGAGCACGCTCTCGTTCAGGGCTTCGCCGGTGCGCTCGGCGATGGTCTCGATGAGCTTGTGTTTGGCGACGCGATGGGCGTTGGCGATGCGGCTGGGCTTGATGCCATAGACGGAGCGGAAGTACTGGTTGTCATGACGCCAGCGGGGCATCTCGTCGTCGAAGAGGCGCTGCAGCGGTGCCGCGATCCAGGTGGCGGCGTGCACACCGTTGGTGACCGATTCGACGTGATAGTCCGGAAACATCTGCTGCGAGACTTTGCCGTGCTGCATGGCAACGCCGTTGACCCAGCGGGAGAAGCGCAGCGCCACGTAGGTCATGTTGAGCAGATTGTTGTGCAGGCCGCCGAAGCGCTCGAGCGCCTTGGCGCGATCCTGGCCAAGCACGGCGTACATCTGATCGAGGCCGAACTGGTCGTGGCCGGCGGGAACCGGGGTGTGGGTGGTGAAGACGCACTGCTGGGCGACGGCGAGGCGGTCCTCTTCGGTGGCGTTGGCGAGGGTCTGGCCGGGGCTGAGGCGATCTTCGAGAAGGCTGAGCGTCAGCAGCGAGGCGTGGCCCTCATTCATGTGATAAACCGCGGGCAGGCAGCCGAGCTGGTGCAGCAGCTGCACGCCGCCGAGACCGAGGACCGTCTCCTGGCAGAGGCGATAGTAGGTGTCGCCTCCGTAGAGAGTGTCGGTCAGGCGGCGATCGTAGGGATCGTTGCCTTCGACGTCGGTGTCGAGCAGGAAGACGGGGATGACGTGCCCGGCCACGCCGACGACGTCGAAGCGCCAGGCACGAATCTTGATGGTGCGGTTCTGCATGGTGAGTGAGACGACCTCACCTGCCGACGGCAAGGCTTCAGGCGTCCAGGGGACGGCGGTCTCGGTCTGCTGTCCGGAGGCGTCCAGCTTCTGGCGGAAGTAGCCGCAGCGGTGGACGAGCGAGACGGCGACCATGGGTGCGCCGGTATCGGCCGCGGAACGCAGCGTGTCGCCGGCCAGCATGCCGAGGCCGCCAGAGTAGGTGGGCATGCTGGGATCGAGCGCGATCTCCATGGAGAAGTAAGCGATGGAGCGCGCGCTCAGGTCGACGCCCTGAGTGGGTAGATTGCGGGTGGAGCCGAGTTCGATCTTCATTGTTGTACGGACCTTTGCTTTCTGGCGGGCCAGAGGAGGAACTCGACTCTCGCGGGGTGGAGTTGCCGATCGTGGAACCTGGGGACTTTGCGCCTGGGAGTTTGCGTTCGAGAAATTATCGTAACGGGTACAGATTATCAAACCCGCATGAACGGCATGCAACACTTTCGGGGGATCGTTAGGCCCATCCAGGCTACACGCGAATGCGTGCAACTCGGTGTCTGGTGGCGCGGGCCATGGAAAAGAAACTGCGAGGGCAATTGGGCCTAAGGCTCGGCTTCAGCGAAGTGGTTCAGCGAAGATCGTGCGTGGCGAAGCCGAACTTCTGGACCAGGCCTACGGCGAGTGCGAGCAGGAAGACCAGTGTGGTCCAAAGACCAGCGGTGCGCACCTTGCGCGCGGCGGCCTCCATGAGGAAGACGAGGCAGTAAAGGCCGGACATAAGAATGAGGCCCGTGGGGACAAAGTAACGGACCGTCATCGGAGTGGGATGGGTGAGGAACCACCTCATCGGGAAGGGGTCGCGATGAAGAAGGCCAAGGAAGCTGCCGAAGAAGAAGACAGCCGTGAACAGGCTAAACAGGATCACTTGCCCGAGGACGAAGAGGAACGTTTTCATGGGCGCTCGAGACGAGTGTAGAGCAATTCTGGACGACGCGGGAAAGGCGGGTCAGCGGGGCGGAACTTCTTGCAGGAACGTAGCCTCGAAGACCTGGTACCGGTGTTCGAGTTCCCACTGCTGCGCGGCGCGCGGGCTGTTTCTGAGGAAGTCAGTGCAGGCTGCGGCTGGGGTCTCGGCGCCGAGCGGCTGGGCGGCGCATGGGCCGACGACCCGGGTGAACTGGTCGGGCTGCTGCCACAGGTCGGCGCCGGGAAGAAACGCGTGCTCGAGCGACGTGCGCGCGCTGCGTTTCAGGTCCAGGTAGCTGAGCTTGTAGTCGAGCGCGGCGCGGGTGTACTCGTGGGTGAGGTCGATGCGCGAGACGCCCTCGTCATCGGTGGACAGGGCAAAGGGCACGTGGGCCCGAAGGTAGTCCGGCAAAGGGTGTGTGGAGGCGCGGCGGCCGAGAATGACGTCATTCGAGGTGAGGTTCATCTCGATCATGATGTGGCGCGCGGCGAGTTCCTTGAGGAGCAGGCCGGGGTCGGTCTCCTCCATGATGTCCACGCCGTGGCCGATGCGTTCTGCGTGGCCGAGATCGACTGCCTCGCGGATGTGAAAGCGCAGACCCGCGGGAGGGACCAGCCCGAGCGCCAGCTCGCCGGCATGCAGGCTGATGTGCACGCGCGGGTAAACGCTGTGCAGATAGTCGAGCATGAGCATCTGGCGGTGATACTCGCTCATGGCGAGGTAGGCATCCTCAGGCTGGACGAAGTTGAGGCCGACCACATCGGGATCGGCGGAGGCGACTTCAAAGGCGAGCAGCGTCTGCGCAAAGACCTGTTGCGGAGGAAAGGCACGCAGGACCTGGTAGAGGACCTGCACCTGAACCGAGCAGGCGGGTGCGGGGTTTGAGTCGTTGCAACGCTCGATGCGCTTGCGATCGGCGAGGTTCCCGTCTATCTGTTCACGATCGGTTACGATTTCGTCGCGCAGCCCGGCTGCGAGGAGTTTGTCACGTAGGGCGGCAAGTTCCTGACGCGATGCTCCGAGGCTGGGAGGCGGAGCGGAACTCGCGGCCAGGGAGGCGACTGCAAAAGGCGTAGGCCACCCGAGCTTGTAGCCAAGCGCTGCCGCGCGCGCGAACGGAGGCGTGATCATCACCTCGAGGTACTGCTCGTTCTGGGCCGCGGCACGGGTGGCAAGCTCGTCCAGCCACTCTCCTCCATGGGCCTTGTTGTCCAGCGCGCCGAAGCGGTCGAAGGCGGCAAAGAACTGGTCATGCCCACTGACGCCGGAAGATGGAACGAAGGAGCGCATGGAGAACGCGTCGATCATCGCGTCATAGAGCTTGCCGTCGCGAAAGACCGAGGCTGCGGGCACCGTTGTTGGGGGGCAGACGGGCTGCTCGCTTCCCTGCCCCGTGCTTTTCAGCAGACTTCGCGTGGCGAGGTCGAGGCACATCCGGTCGTCGGCGGCATCTTTCAGGAAGGTCTCGGCGTACACGGCGCCGGCAAGGTGCGTATGCAGGTCGGCGCCCTTGGGCATGCGGGCGAGAAAGGAGGTGAGAGCGAGTTGTCCCTGGTTGCGAGCGGTGTCGAAGGCTGCGGCGGCGCGCTGCTCCGCGGCGCTGTGGGGGGCCGCAGGCGTAACGGAGTGACGGAGCGGCTGGGCCGGACTGGGCGCGGCCGATACGGTGAGAGCCAGCAGAAACACACATGCACGCATGTGTTCCATTATGCTGGCGAGGCCGATCGGCTCGTTAGAAGATGGGTGCGGTTTGGCGCATGGCTCGCCGCTTGTTATACTTGCACCACGTTGGTAAGTCGTAAGTCGGCGATGTCGTCCCTGTCGATTGATATATCTGGTTTTGCCAAAGCTTTTCAATGGCGAAGAACCGACGTTCAGGCTGTGGAGTTATTACTTGGCGCGCTCCTTGCCTGAGTCTAAAGCGATTTGAACGCAGGTTCGGTCGCAGTCTGCACACTATGCCAAGGCCAGATAGCTCAGTGGTAGAGCGCGGCCCTGAAAAGGCCGGCGTCGGCGGTTCGATCCCGTCTCTGGCCACCTTTCCCCCCGTGATAAACCGAGGATTCTTCACAAAAGCCTGCCGTTTGGGCACTTGTCCGGCTTGAGTTCAGGCTTGCTTTCGCTAAGGTGCGTCAGCTTCATCTAGTCAACTTGGCGGTATCCGGCTTGCCTGGTCAGCCGCAACAAAGCAGCCGGCAAGTAGATGGGGGAGATCTACTTGCCGGCTGCAATATTCTGAAAAGCCTTGCTAGCTGGCTGCGACCAGCTCCGCTGCTACCTCTTCGGTTGGCACTGCTGCCTCATAGTTGGTCACGAAGTCCTTCGGAACCTCCGGCCCCCACAGATACAGGGAGTCTTCCGCGGGGTGATCGCCCGCGTCCCACTCGCATGTGACGGGGATGTAGTCGATGTCGGAGGAATATTCACAGTAGCTTCCCCATGGATCGCGTACGTAATGGAAGTAATTGGAGCCGAGCACGTGACGGCCCAGTCCCCAGCCTGCGGAGAAGCCCTTATCCGCCATCTGCATGGCCCCGAGTCCGACCAGGTTGACGTTTGGCAGGTCCCAACTGACGTGGTGAAAGCCGGGTGCGGAGGATTTCGCAAATGCGATCATGTGGTGGTCGCTGCCGTGAATGCCGTGCAGAAAGGCGATGCCATCGCCTGAGCGATCCGACAGGCGCAGACCCAGGGTGCGCCCGTAGAAGCGAATGGCACGTGCGACATCGGTTGTGAACAGGAGGATATGGGCCATGCGGCGGGGGCGCACCTGATCCGCAAGCCTGCGGTAGGGTGAGCCGCGTTCTCCGGCAGGACAGCTTTCCATCTCAAAACTCATCTTGTCCTGAGGTGAAGTTTTGTCGGCAACTTTGACTTCGATCAGGATATTGTCGGGGTCCGCAAACCAGAATCCGTTCGAGTCAAAGCCCGGGGGCGGATCTAACAGCCGTGTTCCGGTCGCCTCCACACGCCTGCGAATCAGTTCGAAGTCTTCTTCAAACGCTCCGAACGAGATGTACTGCAGCTTCTTTGAAGGTCCTTCGGCGAGTACACCCCAGCGGTGCGGGCTGTTGAATGTGGCCAGGCCGAGATGATTGCCGGAAGCCTTCAGGTCGAGCCCAAACGCGGAGTAAAAATCTTCCGCAACGCTCATCGACGGGACCGCGACGCTGAAGTGGTCGAGGGAGTGGACGCCTAATTCTCCGGGACGTTTCGCTGGAGGGGTGAAGCTGCGAATCATGGTCATGACAGCACCTCGTGGTTACTGATCGCTCTGCTGGAGGATGGGGTTGGAGAGTAGACCGATGCCTTCGATCTCGACCTCGCACACATCGCCCGGCTTCATAAAGACTTTGGGATTCCGCGCCACGCCTACACCGCTCGGCGTGCCGGTAACGAGCACATCCCCGGGCTTGAGGAGCATGGCGTCGCTCATCAGAGAAACCTGCGTAGCGACGTTGAAGATCATGTCGGTGGTGGAAGCGCTTTGAAGCTCCGTTCCGTTGAGCCGAGTCGTCAGGCGAAGCCCTTTTGCTCCTGACTCAAGCTCATCGGCGCTGACAAACATGGGCCCGAACGCGCCGGTGCTATCGAAATTCTTTCCAATGGTCCACTGCGCGGACTTGAACTGATAGTCGCGGATGGAGGCGTCGTTGAAGATGGAATACCCTGCAACGTGCTCGAGCGCGCGCTCGACCGGGATGTTGCGTCCGGGCTTGCCGATGATCGCCACCAGTTCGCCCTCATAATCAAGCTGGTCCGATACTTTGGGCCGAACGATCGGGGCTTTGTGGCCGATCAGGCTCGAAGGAAAGCGGCCGAAGAGTGCGGGATAGGTGGGCGCCTCAAAGCCGCTTTCAGAGGCATGCTCCCGGTAGTTCAGGCCGAAGCAGATAATCTTTTCAGGAAAGGGAACAGGCGGAAGGTACTCGATGCCGGCAGGGTCGATTTCCTCTCCTTGCAGAAGGTTTGCGTAGGCCTGCTGCAGCGCATCCGGACCCGCTTGCAGAAGAGCTTGCAGATCGTTCGGGCCCGTGCTTCCGGTCTTCCCGCCGAACAGGTTCGTACCCTTCACTGCGCCTAAAGCAACCGCGCCGTCACGTCGATAAAGAACAAATCTCAATCTTCCCTCAATTCCTCAGGTATTCTCTAGAGGCAGGCATGGCAGATTAGCCGCTAAGTGGATAAACACATTCAACGGACAGAGTGACGGATGGGTAACACGCTTGTCAAGCGTGTTAATAGACGAAAAGTGGGTGCATGAAACTGATCCACGACCCATGGGCTGAGTGCCGCCGATACGCTTGATTCCCGCTCTGCCCTTCTCCGCAGCGACGACAGGTTGAGCGAACAGCCCGGCACAGGAATCAGCCGCTAGGTCTTCCCTGCTGTTGCGCATACGCGATGGCAGCGTTGAGCAGCTCCTCGACCACGGTCAAATCCTGTTCGTTTCGCGGGGCGTAGATCATGACATACGTCTCCGGAAGCCCAACTGCAAGGCCGGCCAGGCCATGTCGTTGCGCCCATCCCATCTGCATTGCCGCTGCCGCGTCGCTCGCGCTCAGGATCATATGCATGGAGGAATCGCTTGGGTGGATGTGCGCAATCTCCCCGCGGGACGGCTCGCTGAGCTTGCCCTTGTACGCTTTCAGGGTGATGGCGGGATGACGCTTTTCATAGTGCGAGCGCGCATACGCAACGAGGCTACCGTGTTGCTGCACCATCCGGTCGAACAGGTTGATGAGAGCGAGTCGTATCTCCTGAGGCGGTAGTTGCGTAAGCTGTCGATGCGGGATCGGATAAGGACTGACGGCAGGACGCGTCCCCGACCGCTGCCGCAACCTGCTCCAGGCCTGCAGATCGCCTGCTCCCGCCGCGGCAGCCCACAGTGGGCCTTGCTCCAGTTGATCGAGCGCTTGCAGGCGGAAGCGAGTCATGCTCCACCAGCCAAGCAGATTGGCGGGCAAACCTCCCGGTCCGAGCGCGCGCCATCTTCGATAGTCCTGAAGGATCCAGAGAGCGGTTCCGGCAGTGAGCAGCGCCATGCCGATTGCGGCTCGACTGAGCGTTCGATGCTTCTCGCTTTGAGCCTTGGGAGTGCTTGTCCTCACAATGCTTGTGGCCTCCCCGTAGAATGAAAATTCTTCAATCGGTAACACTGCGCCCTCCTGAGCAACAACGTCAAGAAGCAACATGCGTTTCTGTCTACGAAGATCGTCGAGATGCGGCTCGCCAGTGTGGACCTTGGCGCTTGACAAGCATGCGTGCGATCACCCATCCTCGTTCGCAAACACGTTCATTCTCGAAGGAGCTTTTGGAATGCCTGAGTCTCAAGTGGCCGCCACAAGCTCAACCGTGCCGGATTTCGTCGATCACGACTGGCTGACGGTCGGCGCCTGTGTCCTCTGCTTCATTTTTTCCGTGGGAAGCCTGCTCATCTATCTCTTCGGTGTCTTTGTGCGGCCGCTCGCGGGCGAGTTTCACTGGGGCCGGACACAGATCTCGACAGCGCTGGTCGTGGGCCAGTTTGTTATCGCTGTGAGCGCCCCGCTGTGGGGATGGCTTGTGGACCGCTTCGGACCGCGCCGGATTATTGTGCCTTCTACTGTTGGGCTCTCCCTGGCTTACGGCGCTCTCGCGCTGCTGACGCCTCATCTTTGGCATTTGTACCTGCTGTTTGGAATCTTCTCGCTTTTGGGAGGAGGTTCCTCCCCCATCGGGTACGCGGCGGTTCTGGTGCGCAGCTTCAACCGCCACCTCGGTCTGGCGCTCGGCCTGGCTCTCACCGGCATCGGCTTTGGCGCGGCCTTACTTCCTACCCTCGCGCAGGCCTGTATCCGGCACTATGGCTGGAGGATGGCCTATGCCGCGCTCGCGCTCATCACCCTCGTTGTCACGGTACCGGCTTCGCTGGTCGCAACGCGCAATGCACGGGAACCTCTTCCCAGTCGTTCCCGCGAGCGCGTCGTCCTTTTGCCGCTTCTGTTTACGCGGGCCTTTCTGATCCTGATGGGCGTGCTGATGCCTATAGCCATTGTGGTCGGGGGCGCCTTCGCCAGCCTCGTCCCGATGCTGGTCGATCGAGGCAACAGTCCGGAGCAGGCCGCCCATGTGGTGGGGTTTGCAGGGGTTGCGGTCATCGTGGGTCGCGGAGGCATCGGCTGGCTGCTCGACCGGTTCAATGCCGGACGCCTGCTTGCGCTGGTTTGCGTCGCGGTCATGACCTCTCTTTTACTTCTCATCTACGCGCATGGCAGACTGTCCGACGCTTTCGCCGCAACGCTGCTTGGCCTGGTGCTAGGCGCAGAAGTGGACTTCACGGCGTTTCTGGTGCGCCGCTATTTTGGCAACGCCGCGTTTAGCCGTTTGTACGGCGTCGCGTTTGGTTTATTCGCGCTGGCTACCGGTATTGGCCCCCTGTTGCTCGGCATAAGCTTCGACCGGATGGGAGGGTACAACCCGTGCCTGCTGCTGTTCGTTGCTCTCAGCCTTCTCGCCGCGGTTGGCGCCTTTGCTATGCCGCCCTATAAAAATCCTCAAAGCGCTTCAGCAACCTGAAAGGCTGTCGCGCGGGTCCACAAACTGGTCGACAGGACTCGACCCCATCCTTCCTAGCTGGTGGAAGAAGCAGTTAGAGCCTTCGAAGCTATAGCGCCACGATGGGACATCTTGTTCTGCTGCGGCGTGCGTGCCGGGACAGCCTGGCCCGCAAGGAGACTCCTGACCACACCGAAACGCCCCGTCATGTAAGGCAGTTTCGCGATGTAGATCATCCACCACATCGCCCAGGCGGCCAAACCACGTATTTCAACTCCAAAAACCTCCGCAACGCCCTTACGTTCCCCCACCAGGGCAAGCTGGCCAACCATCGTGTACTGGAAGGAACGGGCGGCCCGTCCACGAAGCACCGCATTGATGTTTTGCGCCAGGTGGGTTCCTTCGCGGGTGGCATTTTGTGCCGTGGGAGCAAAGGTTTTTCCGTTGGCCTGCGGGATCTCGGCGCAGTCTCCAATCGCCCATAGGCCCGGCATTGCTTCCACCCGGAAGCAGGAATCTGTCCGCACGCCATGATGCTTGCCCTTCGGCACCTGCACTGATTCCAGCAGCGGACTGGGAACGATACCCGTGTCCCAGATCAGCAGACCGGCCTTATGGCTGGTGCCGTCGGACAGGTGCACCGTATCTCCATCGACCTCCTTCACCGCAGTATGCAGGGCTACTTTGATCCCGTTTCGCTCCAGCTCTGCCTGACTGTAGGCCGCGAGAGGAGCTGCCGTCTCGTGCATGAGCCGCTCCGATGGTTCAATCAGCACGAGCTTCACCTCGTCGGCCGAGATTCCGGCAGCACCCACCTTCTGGCGGAGATGTCCGCTGACCGCGGCCATGGTTTCGACGCCCGTGTAGCCTCCTCCGGCTACGGCAATGGTCAGGATGCTTTGGCGTTCCTGCGCATCCGGGCAGGCTGCCGCACGAGCGATCATCTCGTCCAGACGCTTCAGTACCGCCTCCGCATCGGCCAGAGTCTTGAAACTGAAACTGTTCTCGCGCGCCCCAGGAATGTCATGGTAGTTCGTAGAGGACCCAAGCGCGAAGACGAGCTGGGTCGCTTCCAGGGTGCGCCCGTCCGCCAGCGTGACCAGCTTGGCGTTGGCATCGACAGCCGAGACCTCTGCCTTCACAAACTGAACTCGTTTCGGCAGACTGGCCAACGGCACGGCTATGTCCACCGGCCTGACCGTTCCACCGGCGACTTCGGTGAGCATGGGCGTGTACAGCATGTGGTCCACGCGGTCTACCAATGTGATGCGATGCCGTAGCTCCAACCGACAGGCAAGAGCCTTGGCAACATAAAGGCCACCAAAGCCGCCGCCCAAAATGACAACGTGCTCAGGCGTGGATTCAGCATTCGCAGCTTGCATCGTAACTCTCCTTAGATATCTATAATCGCCGACATCAAGCTCTGATTTCGGCGCATCGGCGAGGTCTTTGGTCGCTCGCACCTGTTTCAGGTAGATGCACAAACCTCCCTTCTCAAGGAAGCGCGGCAAAATGATTGTCATACCGTGGCAAACGCACGTGGACGTAGCGGGCTGATCAAAACAGACGGGCGCCTACGACGTTGGCAGATTACTGCTATCGCCGATCTACCGCCCAGCATCACGCCCCCGCAAGGCAAAGAGCCGTTCCTCTGGCGTCTTCTGCATGCCCTAAACACTTGCAGCAGAGGCACTACGTTTTCAGATCGTCGCCTGCAGCAACACAGATTTTGCCTGACCAAGGTCGATGTGCAGTTCGCCCCGTTCCGTCTTGGCGCTGCGTTGATTCCAGCGATCCTGCCATTCGGCCGTCTTCCAGGCAGCCGGAAGAACCAGCGTTCCGTGACGAGACGCATCGGCATCGTCGCGTATGCCCTCCTCAAGATTGGCGGCCAGCAGCCTTAGCCCGCCGGTCTTTGTGCTCCAGGCTGCCAGGGTCATCGTCTGGCGCAGGTCGATCGCCGTTACGTGCAGGGCGCCTGCGCCGGAGAGCAGCGTGTTCAGCGCGCCGGCCACAAGCGCATAGGGCGCGCCCGCATTGCCCCAAAGCTGCTTCAGCGGAAGATCCATCTGCCCGTCCAGCCGCTCCATCACCGGGCCGTCCGCCTCTAGCTTGACGACCTGCAGCAGCGGGCTCTTGTT
>CAXTQE010000037.1:22364-24179 GCA_964246225.1 uncultured Acidobacteriaceae bacterium
GGATCGCCGAAGAGGGCCACCGGCTGACCCTTTGCGATCAGTTGAGCGAGATAAGCCGTATGTTCCGGGCTGAGATGAGAGGGAGATTGCAGGATGAAGAGATCGGACTTCACCTGCGGCAGCCACTCCATGCGGGTGATGGATTGGATCGGCACGGGCCATTTGAGGACCGTTCCGGCCTGCTCATCGATCCATTCCTTGATGTCAGAGTCCGCGTGTGCGTGCTCGGCCTGCCACTGCATCGACTCACGAGAGTAGACCAGCGTGGGCCCGAACACCTCGGTGGTTTGCCGCGCATCGGCAAAGGCGGCGTTGATATTCTCCGAAAGAAACTGCACGTCCGCGTCCGTTAGAAGACCGTCCCCGCGATTGCACCAGGAGATGTAGGATCCCGCGGGCATGCGCAAACCCTGCGGTGTCTTTACCGCCGCATGCGAATACGCCCAGATGGCCCAGCGCAGCTTTTCGGGAACCGAGTGCAGGATGTCCCAATCCTCCCACGCATCGAAGGTTTCGATGAGCGGATACTGCCGCACCTTGGTTCCGCTCAGGACAGCTCCATGCAGCAGAATGTAGCCGAGCTGGTACGTCCAGCCCTGTACGGGGGAGTTCCAGAACGACTTGCGGCGATCGCCCACCTCATTCCAGGAGCCGCTCCAGGACTGGTCGATCCAGATGTCCAGATAGCCTTCCTGCGCAATTCGCTCAAGGTCAAGGCCGTTCGAGCGCCAGTCCGCAACCGCGCTGGCTCCGTTCGAGTACATCATGACCAGGGCGTCAGGATTGGCCTGCTTGGTCTTGCGCACCAGAATCGAAACACCCTCGGTCGCCGTCCGGATCAGCTCAGGGGAGGGAGCCACCGGACCCCACGGACCGCCTCGCTTGTAGGTGACGGGAAGGCCGATATTGTCTCTCAGCAGGATGGCGTCGAAGCCGACCGCCTTCGAAAGGCTGCCCCACTGTGCGGCATAGGCTTCGCGGACCGGCATGCCCTCTGCTATCCCGTGCGGCAGCCCGCCCAGGGTGGACGTGTCGGCGTGCAACGGCGCGTTCGGATCGAGATGGCCGCCCAAAGGGGAGAAGGCCTCCGGGTGCCGCTGAGCCCACGGCATCCTTTCGCCATAGGCGCTGGAGCCTCCGGTGTTGAACATCCCAACCTTGAAGTCGTGGATGCCGTTTCGCGCGGCCTCTGCCTTCAGGGCCGCCGACAGCTTCTTGAGATCGGCGTATCGCCACGTGTCGTTCGGACGCCGCTTGTCTCCTCCCGTGCCGGAGTCCGTGAAGCGCGTCTTCCATTGCTGCTTACGCTCTTCGGTAGTGCCGGAAAGGGGTGCGGTCTCGGCGATCCAGCCATTCACCGGCTGTTCCAGGCTGTTGCCTGTGCCCGTCGGCACCGATACCTTCTGCTGCAGATCGCCAGACCACTCCATCACCGGTCCAACGGTCCAGGCGACGTTCAGAATGACGCCACGATAGCCTGAAAGCCCAGCGTAAAGCGGCAGATAGCGCTTCCAAAACTGAGTTGCGGAACCGGCCGGGTCGCCCTGCCGGAACCAGTAAAGATCGATCTCCAGCCAGCGGTCCGCCGTTAGTGGAGTGGCTGTGTTCTTCTGCGTATCGGCTAACTGCCCGAGCGCCCTGCTCCCCGGGCTGGCCTCGATCAGCGCACCCAAAGCGACCGCCGTGGCGCTGCCCAGCAACGAGCGCCGGGTCATTCGAACTTCATCGCTTGACTCGTGATCGTCTGAAGACGAACCCAGAACTTTCATAGACATCCTCTCGCTGCGTGTACCTTCTGGTAGCCGCGTCGTGACG
>CAXTQE010000037.1:24189-28844 GCA_964246225.1 uncultured Acidobacteriaceae bacterium
GGGGCGGGCGGCGCCCGCCCCGCCGCGCCCCCCCCCCCCCCCCCCCCCCCCCCCGGCGGCCGGAGTGACAAAGCAGCTGGCAGAACAGGCAGCGCTAGAAAATAATCTTCAAGGCTGCCTGCTGCACACGAGGGGGAACGGACCCAACCGCAGTGATCTGCCCAAAACTCCCATTGCCGGGTGTTACGTTCGGAAGCGCGAAGTTTGGATGATTGAAGGCGTTGAACATCTCCCAGCGAAACTGTACGTTGTACCGCTCCCGATAGGCGAAGTTCTTCATCAGCCCAAGGTCGGTGGTGTTGATTCCAGGTCCCTGGAAGAGGTTGCGCGGAGTATTTCCAAAGGTTCCCGCTGCGTTCTGAACAAAGGCCGCCGTGTTGAAGTACTGGGCCAGTTGCGCGGTTTTGCCGCCCTGGCGGATGGCAACCTGCGTCTTCGAGGTGAACCCACGCGCGAAGTCGGCACGGTCGGCATCCTGCTGCGATTGCGAGTTATTGTTGCCGCTGCCACCCGCAATGCCGAAGGCAACACCCGACTCCAGCGTCACAATGCCAGTGACCTCATAGCCACCCAGTGCGGTCCGCAGGAAGGCATTTTGAGCCTTGAACCCGGGCGTCGTGTAGACAAAGTTGGTCACCGAAATTAAAGGTGTGTTGAGGTCGGAGATGCCGCGGTTGTACCTGATATTGAACGGATTGGGCAAGGGCGTCGCCGCGAACGACACGCTCGCGTTTGAGTAGGTATCTTCGGTACGGCTCCAGGTGAAGTT
Organism: uncultured Acidobacteriaceae bacterium; assembly: GCA_964246225.1. Classification (GTDB taxonomy): domain Bacteria; phylum Acidobacteriota; class Terriglobia; order Terriglobales; family Acidobacteriaceae; genus Edaphobacter. The sequence continues at coordinate 24,959 of CAXTQE010000037.1, forward strand.
CGACTGGAACTGCAGGTTATAGGAAAGCCTTTTTTCAAGGCCCACCTGCAGCGACTGATAGCTCGCGGTACCGAGGCTGCTGTTCTGATCAATGAAGCTGAAGTTGGTGTTGCCGCGTGTACCACTCGGGCTTCCGGACTTAGGATAGTTGGTATTGTAGACGCCAGGATTCAGGTCAATCGGCACGTTCTGGTGGTAAGACTCGCTTGCGACGTACGCGAGATGCAGGGCGAGACTCCTTCCGAACTGCTGCTCGACGGACGCGTTCCAACTCTGCGTTGCGCCTAGCTTGAAGTTCCGCGAAAAGACCGAGCCAAGGCTGATGGCACTGGACGGAAACGTCACGTTGGATGGAGGGTTGGTCGTCACCGAGGCGAACGGAGGAAAGGGGTTTACCCCGCCAGGGACACCCGAGTTGGCGTACATATAGGGATTCTGGAATGGAATAAATTGGGTCTTCGTCCCAGTGAAGCTGTAGGTCGGGTCGAAAGGAAAGAGGTCTGCCGTGTGGTTGTAGAGCGAATACTCGAGCGGCGTGAAGAAGATCCCGAACGCGCCGCGAATCGCGGTATTCGGCAGTGACTTCGGCTGGAAGGCGACCCCGATGCGCGGCTCAAAGTCGGTATAGTCGTTGGGAAACAGGGCAGAGTTGACGCCCGCGTCTCCAGGAAAGACCAAGCCAGTAGGAGCGCCCGGGTAGCGTGTGCTCTGCTGACCAGGAATGTAGGCTGCACCGCGCCCATTGGTCACCGTCGGAGGAAGGTCCGGTTCCCAGCGGATCCCGTAGGTGAGGGTAAGGTTGGGCCGGGCACGCCATGCATCCTGGGCGTAGAGGCCGATCACCTTGCCGGAGGGATCCTGCACCTCGCCGGCTCCCTGCAGAAACGCGCTTCCGTAGCCTAGGAGAAAGTCCGCGATGCCGAAGCCCGTGTACTGACCGCTGAAAGAGACACGGGCGTTTTGCGGATAGGCTGAGACTTCGCTGGCGTATTGGTGAAGGAGGTTGCCACCGACCGTGATGGTGTGTTGGCCGAGGGACTTCGAAAAATCGTCGTTGATGGTCCACGTGCGACGGTTCTCCCGGTTTGGAGCCGACCCGAGCTGCGAGGGTCCGTTGGTGACCGAGAAGCCGTTCTGTGGGTAACATCCACCGGCTGGATCGGAAACGTTGATGAACTGCGAGAGGCACACCGCCTGCCCTTGAAAATTGGTGACCTGGGCGGCCGAGAAGGTATCGTTCTCAAGCCACGCGCCGGTGAGCACATTGATTGCAGTCGACGAAAGCGTCCACGTGTGCGAGACAAGTTCGTTGTAAATCCGGGCACGGTCGCCAAGCGTGTCGATCAGGATGTTTCCTGGAAACGAAGCCGACGGCTGATCGAAGTGATCGATAAAGCTGCGCACGGTGATTCGCTGATTCGCGGTCAGCTCGTAGTCCAGTCGGCCTGTTGCCTCGTTGTAGCTGTTCCGGGTAGGGCTGCCGCCAAAGTTCACGTTTCCGGTCGCAGCAACCTGGCCAAGCGGAATGAGTTTGGAGATGGCGACCGAGCCCGGAGCAAACAAAGCAGGATTAATCTGATTTCTAAGACCAACACCGTTCACGGGCTGCGTAAAAGGTGCTGGCAAGGTAAGTTTGACGGCGCTGAAATCACCCGCGAGCATGGCTGCCGTCGGAGTGTACGTGTTGACGGTGGCGGCCGTGGAGGTAGCGCGCGTTCCCTGGTAGTTCACAAAGAAGAAGAGCTTGTCCTTCTTGATCGGACCTCCGATGGCAGCGCCAAACTGGTTCCGCTTCAGCGGGTCGACCGCGTGCGTGAAGTAGTTGCCGGCGTTCAGGTCGTTGTTGCGCAGGAACTCAAACAGGCTTCCGTGGAGGTTGTTGGTGCCAGACTTGGTCTGGATGGTGACCACAGCTCCCGGCGCAAAGCCGTAACGCGCATCGTAATTATTCGTGATAACGCGAAACTCCTGGGTCGCATCCGCGTTTGGGAACGGAGCATCGAGCAGCAGATAAGTGTCCATGTTCTGCACGCCGTCCAGCAGGTAATACGTGCTTCCCTGGCGTCCGCCATTCGCGGAGGCACCGGTCTCGGTCGGGATGGAGTTCACCGCCTGCAGCTTGCCTCCTCTGTTCAGAACGTTGGTGGTTCCCGGCGCCAGCAGAACCAGGCTGGAGGGGTCGCGGCCGTTCAGCGGCAGCTGCTTGATCGCGTTCTCATCCACCAGGGTGCTCACCTGCGCCGTGCTCTGATCGATCAGCGCCGGTGCGGCGTCGACAGAGATCGTCTCGCTGGTGGCACCGACAGTCAGCGTCGCCTTCAGGGTCGCGGCCTCACTCACGTTCAGCACGAAATTGTTCTGCACGCTGGTGGCGAAGCCGTCCTTGGTCACCGTAACCGTGTAGGTGCCCGGCGGCAGATTTGGCAAGGTGTATGTGCCTGAGTCGCTCGCAGTCACACTTGTGGGCTGTCCCGTTCCCGTATTCAGCGCGGTCACCTGCGCTCCGGGGATGGCCGCGCCACTGGGGTCAGTCACCGTTCCGTTCAGCGACGCATTGGTCGTCTGTGCGTACGCGCCCGACACCGCAAGGAGAGAGGAAGCAATCATGGGAGCCGCGAGAATGTGCGCGCGGCGTAGTTGACGGAAGACACGGTATTGCACAGAAGACCTCGATTGTGTGTTGCAGATGTCTTGCTCGACAAGTGGTTTCACTTCTTCTTCTCAGCGAGTTTCAAGCTACGTCAGGATGCAAAGCGGTCTAGTGAAGTGATCCAAACGCGTGGAGTCACACTCGGTGGTTTCTGGGCCGCGCGGAGTCACTTCCGTTCTGCGCTTGTTGCGAATCATTTCTAACCTGGGGAGGATTGTATGCTGCCATAGAAAACAACCACTTGTAACTCAACTCCTGTACGACCGCTCGAAGACGGGTCCAGGAACGAGCGGGCACCCTGCAAAAACCCGGATGCCCGCTCCTGTGAGCCTACCGGCCACGCCGCTCGGACTCGTGGCGCTCGACGGCCGGGCCTGCCGGGCGCGACCAGCCATGAGCGTAGGCCGAATGCTGGAAGGCGCCACGATTGGACCAGTTTCTGCCCCAGACGCCGCCGCCGATCAGGATGCCGTGCGATCTCCAGGCAAAGCCAGGATTGCCCCACCATCCGAACGAGAGAAACGGGCCGCCGATGAAGACGCGAGGACCGAACGTGATGCCTCCGCCGACGAAGAAGCCGGGTCTGGGAGGAGCGAAGACGACGAGCGGGTTATAGACCGGCACGTAATAATAGCCGGGGTTGACGGGCTGAATCTGGATGTAGCCGTCGCTGGTAGCGACGTTGTCGTACTGGTTGGGCCGCAGATAGCCGTACTGCTGGGCCTGGGCGCGCTCCCGCTGCACGGCGTCCATCACGTCGCCGCGCTGGGCGAGCACGGCCTGGCCAAGCTGCTGGGTCCAGGCGGGGTCGCGGGCCATCGTGTCGAGCACGGAGGGGAACGGAATCAGGCCGAGAATGCTGGGATCGTAGGCAAGCTGGTCAGTCTGGATGGCCTGGCCGAGCGCGTCGCCGGTCAGGTAGTTGTGCTGATTGGCCCAGGTGGCGGCTTGCGGAATCTCGTTCCAGTAGGTGGCGGCGGTAAGAGTTTGCGCGAGCAGAGGATCAGGATAAAGCGCGATGCGGGCGACCAGGGGATCAAGCTGCTGGGGAGCCATGGCCGGGGGCAGCGGCGCGCCGTCCGGCGGGTAGGAAGCCGATGCCTGGCCAGGGTACTGCGCGGGCGCTCCGTAGGGCGAGGGAGGATACTGCGGCTGCTGCTGGGCTGGATACTGAGGCTGCTGCGCAGGATATTGAGGCTGCTGGTGAGAGTACTGCGGCTGCGGGGGAGAATGGTG
>CAXTQE010000038.1:0-28492 GCA_964246225.1 uncultured Acidobacteriaceae bacterium
ATCCGTTTCGTCAACAAAGCAATCCGCCTTGATCCGTTCCTATCCGTATTGCTGCTCTAAAGCTCCACAAAGTTCCGCAACACCTGCAGCCCAACCTCCGCTGACTTCTCCGGATGGAACTGCACTCCCATCACATTCTCCTGCTCCACCACACCCGTAAACGCCCCGCCATAATTCGTAACCGAAGCAGTAGCATTGACAACCGGAGCCCGCCAGGAGTGCGTGTAGTACACAAATCCACCAGGCTCAATCCCGCGCAGCAGACGGGAATCTTCCCGTACCGTATCGAGCGAGTTCCAACCCACATGCGGCGACTTCAACTCCGCCCCGTTGAACCGAGCAGGGAAATGCTCACACCGGCCCGCGAAGTGTCCCAGCCCCGCAACTCCCGGAGCCTCCGTCGAACCCTCAAACAGCCACTGCAAGCCCACGCAAACTCCAAGGAACAGCGCACCCCGACGCACCGCCTCGCGCACCGCCTCCGTAATGCCAAGCTGCTCCAGCAACGCCGTTGCCTGAAAGTGCCCCACCCCTGGAAGCACAATCTTGCTTGCTGCACGCACAGCTTCGGGATCCTGCGTCACAGTCGTCTCCGCGCCAAGATGCGTCAGCGTCTTGACGACACTGGTCAGATTTCCTGCCTTGTAATCGATCACCGCAATCATGACCACACCCCCAGGAGCCGCGTTGCTCCAACCAGACCCAGATCGTAAAAGCGCCGCGCCGCGATCCACGGAGTCGCCATGACCGCGATCAAAAAGAGGGCAGTCCCCGTCAGCAGCAACCTGCTACGGAGACGCGGAAGCAGGTTGAACCAATGCGGCAGCCAAGACCCCATCCGGAGTGGAAGCATCAGGGTAAACGGAAGCAGGGGCAAGTAGTAGCGCGACTGCAGCCCGCGCACCACGGGCACGCCGACTGGACTCCAGATCAGGTACTCCGATAACGACATCAGCAGCACGGTCCCGAGCAGCATCGCAACCAGCAGCCCGCGCACGCGATGCCGTACCATCGGCAGCCGTGGGGCGAGCCACAGGACCAGCACCACACCGAGCGCCAGCAGCCCATAGATCCACTTCGGCGCAAAGACGTCGTTGCCGCCCAGAACCTCCAGACCCATCAATCCAAGAATGGGCACAACGGCCACCGTTCCGCGCAGAACAAAGACCGCGGCGCGCAGCGGATGATGCAGAACAAACGCAGTCTGCAACGCCGGATTGGCGGCCGGATCGGTCATCGTGCCGAAGTGGCGCACCAGGCCCACCCAGCCGCCCACCAGCAAGAGAATGACAAGAAGAGCCGCCGTATGACGCCAGACGTCCCTCGTCTCCGGCCGGGGCAGGTTCATCACCGGTAGCAGGATCGCGAACGCCATCGGCAGATAGGGAACACGTGCCCCAAGGTACGCGCTCAGCAGAAGAACGATGCCGGCAAGCTCGAGCGTGGATGCAGCTCGTCCCAACTGCAAACAGCGCGCCAGCAGAACTGCCGCAAGACAAGCCGCCGGCATAAGCAGGGCATCCTGAGAGCAGGACGCGTTCAACGCCAGCTCCGTCGGCAGCAGCAGACACAGCAGCAGCGCCCAACGGCCCTCGCGGCACAGCCTCAGGGCAAGCCAGCCCAGCGCAATGGCCGACAAGCTGGCGAGCAGACGGGCGAACCAAAGACTTTCGGTGACCCGGGCGCCGATTAGCTCTCCTAGTCGCCAGCCAAGCGCCTGCGGTACGTACAGAGGTGGCGGATACAACGCAGTGTTCTGAAATGTTGTGAAGACGTTGCTGCCTGACCAGAGCACCTGTTTCAGCTGGGTGAATTGCGCTGCAGTGAGCCGTCCGTTTGGCCGCTGCCGACTCCGCGGAAAGCGCGCAAGAAGCTCGCCCTGCAGAGCGCCGCTTCGCTCCATCACCCTAAGAACATTCGCGTCGATCGCACTGCCCACGCCCTGCGCGGTCTCGTGTGCGAGCAACTCGCCGCGGCCCAGCTCCAACTCGCGTTTCGCGTGATTTACCTCGTCCGGCATGAAGAACGGCGGCGTCAGAATAGAAAGGAATCCGCAAACCAATAGCGCTACAACCAGATAGATCTCAGGAAGCCGGCAGAAAAGCCTGCTCTCAAGAGCGTCGGGACGTTCCATTTACAGCAGCCCCTTGGTGCTCGGCAGCATCTCCCGCATTCGCTCGTCCCGGCTACAAGCTCCCCGCATCGCCCTTGCAAACGCCTTGAAAATTGCTTCGATCTTATGGTGATTTGAGCGTCCGTACATTGTCTTCACATGCACATTGGCCTTCGCTCCACGCGCAAAGCCGTCGAAGAAATCGCTCAGCAACTCAGTCTGAAAGTCTCCAACCACCGGCACCGTCACCTGGTCATCGACCACATACGCGACGCGCCCACTCAGATCCACCGCCGCCACCGCAAGCGTCTCATCCATCGCCATCACGAAGTACCCGGCGCGCAGAATGCCCTTTTTGTCCCCAAGCGCCTCGACGAACGCCTCGCCCAGCGCAATCCCCACATCCTCTACCGTATGGTGCTGGTCGACATCGAGATCGCCCTTGCACAGCAACTCCAGGTCGAATCCGCCATGCCGCGTAAACAACTCCAGCATGTGATCGAAAAACCGTATGCCGGTCGAGACCTGGTACGTGCCCCGCCCATCCACCGTCAGCCGCAGCGCAATCTGCGTCTCGGTCGTATCCCGCTTCACTGTGCCAACGCGCACCGCTTCACTCATATTCGCGCCCTCCCGCCAGTACCGCAGCTTCATCCTGCGCAGGCACGCCCGGCGTCCAGCCGATCTCGGCAAGCGAAGCCCGCAGCGCTTCGAGCCCCTGCGCCACCTGCGCCTCTACCCCAATCGTGATCCGCACAAAGCCATCGCATCCCGGGTCCGCCGAGCGATCCCGCAGTAGCACGCCGCGCGTCCGCATTGCATGAACCAACTCCGCATGTTTCGTCCCAATCCGCATCAGCACGAAGTTTGCTTCGCTTGGAAAATACGGCACCCGTAGATCATCCAGGCCGGCCATCATCCGCGCTCGCCCCTCCCGGATTCGCTCCACGTACCATTGCACGTACGCCTCGTCTTCAAGCGCCGCCGGAAGACATGCGAGCGCCACCCCATTAACGTTGTACGGCGAGCTCACCTTCTTCAAAAAACCAATCAACCGCGCATCTGCCGCCACCATACCCACGCGCAAATTAGCCAACCCATACGCCTTCGAGAAAGTTCGCGTCACCAGCAGGTTCGGCACCGTCCGCACATCCATCAGGGTGGTCTCTCCATGGAAGTGGTAATACGCCTCATCCACCATCAACACCGCCTGCGGAGCCGCTTCGGCAATACGTAACAGTTGCTGTCTCTCCACCACCGCGCCCGTAGGATTGTTCGGCGAAGCCACAATAATCAGCTTCGTCCTCTCGTTGATCGCGGCCAAAAGCCGTTCAAAAGGGAACTGGAGCGTCTCATCCGACTGAACCTTCTTCAATCCGCTTGTGCTCATCAGCGCGATAGACACGTCGTACATGAAGAAGCTTGGCGTCCACACCACCGCTTCGTCGCCTTCTTCCAGAAACGCCACCGCAATCAGGTGAATCGCCTCATCCACCCCGTTCGTCAGCAGCACCTGGCTTGACTCAAGCCCCACGTGCGCGGCCACGATCCGCTCCACCGGCTCGCGCTCCGGATACTTCGTCAGCCCCTCCGCCGTAATCGCCGCAATCCGCTCCATCACTTTGGGCGAAGGGGCAAGCGTATTCTCATTGAAGTCCAGGCGCAGCGCATCCCGTCCGGCCAGCGGCGGATGGTACTCAGGCATTGCCAGCACGGCCCGCCGCGCCTGCACACTCTTTCCTTCGGTTGCTGCGCTCATCGCCCTCTCCCCATCTTCACGCGCACGCTCTGCGCATGCGCCGTCAAACCCTCAGCTTCGGCCATCCGAATCGCATGCGGCCCCAACTTCGCCAGTCCCTTGCGGCTGTACTGCTGCACCGTAATCACCTTCAGGAAGTCCATCACACTCAGCCCCGCGCGCACCCGGCCCACACGTCCTGTAGGCAGCACATGGTTTGGCCCGGAGACATAATCTCCCATCGACTGCGGCGAAAACCGGCCGACGAACACCGAGCCGGCATTTTGCACCCACGCCAGGTCGCCCGCCGCGTCCACGGAAAGATGCTCAAACGCAAGCCGATTGGTCAACTCGCGAGCTTCTGTAATCGATTCAGTGACAAACACGGCTCCCTGCGCTGCCAGAGAGACTTTTGCTGTTACATTTTGTTTCGCCTGCTGCTTAACCTCGGAGAGCACCTCGGCACCCAGGGCCTCGTTGCTGGTAATCAGCACCGCCAGCGCCTCCGGATCGTGCTCCGCCTGCGCCACCAGGTCTGCGGCGATTCCCGCAGCATCTCCCGTCTCGCTCATGATTCCAATCTCGGTTGGCCCCGCCGGCATGTCGATCCCGCATACGCCCTGGACCATCATTTTGGCCGCCGTGACGTACAGATTGCCGGGTCCTACAATCTTTTCTACCCGCCCCAGGCTCTCCGTTCCATACGCCATCGCCGCGATCGCCTGCGCCCCGCCCACGCGATAGAACTCCGTGACCCCGGCGAGCCACGCCGCCGCCATCGTCTCAGGCGCCGGCTTCGGCGAGCAGACGACAATACGTTCCACACCCGCCACCTGCGCCGGCGTCACCGTCATCAGCAGCGTAGAAGGCAGCGGATATCGTCCGCCAGGCACATAACAACCCACCGCCGACAGCCCCCGCACAATCTGCCCCGTCCTGACACCCTCCTCCGGCGAGATCATCCACTCGGCCGGTTTCTGCGCTTCGGCAAAGGCGCGGATATTTTGCCGCGCGACCTCCATGGCCGCCCGCAGCTCCGGTGCGGTCGCCTCCCACGCAGCCTCCATCTCCTCCTGCGAGACGAGCAGCGGCACCCTCTCCGCCAATCCGTCGTACTTCTCCGCATAGTGACGAAGACCCGCATCGCCCCCCTGCTGAACGTCGGCAACGATGGTCGAAACCACGCCTTCAACCTTGGCCGTGTTGGCTGCGCCGCGCTGCTCAATCGCCTCGATCAGCGCTTTCGCGGCCTTCGCACTTCTGCCGAACGTCTTGACCAACTTCATCCAGAATTCCTCTGTAACCGTTTTTGTTACAAAACAACCTTGCTCAGCGGATACTCCACAATGCCTGTAGCCCCCGCGGCTTTCAGCTTCGGAATCACCTCGCGAACCACCGACTCGTCGAGAATCGTATTCAACGCAAATCCTTCGCCGTTCGAAAGCTGTGACACCGTAGGCGAGTTCAGCGCGGGTAACTCCGCCGTCACCTTCTCCATCAACCCCGCAGCCACATTCATCATCAGGCCTACCCGCCCCTGCGCTGCAATGGCCGCATTCAGCATAAGGGAGATATTGTCGATCTTTTCGCGCTTCCAGGCATTTGCATAGGCCGACTTGTTGGCAATCAATTGCGTCTCGGACTCCATCAGCGTCTCGAGGATCCTCAGCCGGTTGGCTCGCAGCGACGATCCCGTCTCCGTCACCTCCACGATCGCGTCCGCCAGCATCGGTGGCTTCACCTCGGTCGCGCCCCAGCTGAACTCCACCTTCACCGGTATATTTTTGCTAGCGAAGTAGCGCTTGGAAAACTCGACCAGCTCGGTCGCAATCGTCTTTCCCGCCAGGTCCTCCGGCTTTTGAAAAGGCGAATCTTCCGGCACCGCAAGCACCCACTTCACCGTGCCGCGGCTCACCTTGCTGTAGGTCAGGCTGGTGATCCGTTCCACGTCAGACTCGTTCTCAAGGACCCAGTCGTTGCCGGTCAGGCCGGCGTCCAGTGCACCGTGCTCGACATACCGCGCCATCTCCTGCGCGCGCACCAGCATACACTCAATCTCCACATCATCGACCTGCGGAAAGTAACTACGGCCGTTGGCGAAGATGCGCCAGCCCGCGCGCTCAAACAGCGCAATGGTGGCATCCTGCAGGCTGCCCTTGGGGATGCCGAGCTTTAGCTTATCCGGCAACGCTCACCTCCGCAGTCAAGTCTTTCGTGAAGCAACTCACCACGCCTTCATGACACACCAGGCCGTCACCTTCCACGTCCACCCGAAACAGCAGTGCATCGTTGTCACAGTCTGTCGCAGCCGAGACGATACGTAGGCGATTGCCGCTGGTTTCGCCCTTCATCCACAGCTTTCCCCGGCTGCGCGACCAGAAGGTCACATAGCCCGTTTCGAGCGTCTTCGCATAGCTCTCCGCATTCACAAAGCCCAGCATCAACAACTCGCCTGTCTTCGCGTCCTGCACTACGCCCGGGACCAATCCGTCCGTCTTCTCAAAGTCGATCGTCACTTTGCTCATCTGTCCTCCTAGGATCTTGAAACGTCATTTCGCACAAGAAAAAGCCCGCTAGCGCAATTCGCGTCGGCGGGCCTCGTCTGATCTTCCTGTGCTTGCCTGGTTCACCGCACCGAAGACTGCCGCCGACACGCCGGAGCATGATGGAAGTGGCAGTGGCTGCGATGCTTGAGGGAAACACTCATCTCGTCGAGAGTAGCCGTCTCTTTCGCCGCTTGTCAAACCTGGTTCGCTCTATGGTGCGCAGGAGAGCAACAAAGAGAATGAGCTCAACCGAATTTACGCGACGAAAACACACGTCTCCGGTACTCTTGCTGCATTCGGATCCGCTTTCAAATTCCTCCGCTGGAGCTCTTTCCTCATGGGTTTTGTCCATCGCCTCCTGGCATTCACGTTCGTCCTCGCATTGGCCGTGGCGCCTATGCCGCAGAGGGCCACGGCCCAGGCCAGGCCTGCCTCCGCCGCTCCGCAAGGCGATCCGCTCGACATCAACACCGCTACCCGCGACCAATTGAAGGCCCTGCCGGGGATCGGAGACGCCTACGCGGACCGCATCATCAAAGGCCGTCCATATGCCGCAAAAAATCAGCTCACGCAAAAGGGAATTATCCCGAACAACGCCTACGCCAAAATTCAGACCATGATCGTGGCACGGCGCGCTAAATAGCTCCGGACGCATCCCCCAAAAGTGGTACGCACCGGAGATGCAGTCTCGCCCTTCCTTTCCGTTTCCACCGGTTGCAATCGTTTAGCATAAACGCATCATGCGCCCCCTTTCTGGTCACACTGCGTGGAACGCCCGATGAGCAGTCTGTTCCCACACGGGAGCCGTCTGGCCTCGGTGCTCGTCTGCTCTGCGCTGCTGCTTTTGCTGCCGGGATGCCAGGGCGTGACTAGTACACCCGTTCTCTCGCAGGTGCGCCTTATCAACGCGTCTCCGGATGCTCCTGGCCTCGATGCCTACCAGGAAACAGCCATCCTGGCCTACAATCTGGGGCTTGGCACCATCACCTCCTACGTGCCCATCCCCCCAGGCACGTACAGCATCAACGCGAGTCAGGCCGGAACTCATGCGCAACTGATCACCGCAAAAGATACCTTTTCCGCGGACGCGCAATATACCGTGCTGATCGGCAACTCTCTCGACGCGCTCCAGGAGGTCATCCTCAAGGACCAGAGCACCGCCTCGCCTCCTGGGCAGGTGAACCTACGCTTTGTCGATCAATCGATCCGCGCCGGAGCACTCGACCTTTACCTGGTCCCGACTGGCTCGACGGTAGCTACTCAGAAGCCCGTCGTTGCGGGGGTGAGCTTCAACACCAACACCGGCTATCTCGGCGTTCCCGCGGGAACCTACACGCTGGTCGCCCTGCCTGCTGGTACAACGCCCACCTCAGGCGGCAATACTTCCTATACCGGAGCCGCCGTAGCTTATGCCCCCGGCAGCGCATGGACGATCGTATGGATCGATCCGCAACTTACCACCACGCCTGGCGTGCAAATTGTCACCGCGCCAGACTACCAACCGCCTGCCGTAAATTGAACTAACTCGTCTCGGGGAGCCGCTCTTAGGCGACTTAAGCGAACGACCCAACTTTGATCGGAAAGTCGCTTAGTCGTTTGAAAATAAACCTGTTTTCTTTTGCGCAACACTCTGCCTCACCGTGTGTCTAGTTCTGTAGATGCGAGGCCTGTGTTTGGTCGCCGATCTAACATCTGGTAAACCACCAGCGGAAGAACAAATTCACACTGACTTGTTACAAAACAATTCGCACGTCGCTGCTTAACTTGCACTGCGCTGCAGACGCATAGAAGCCACTTCCTGAGAAGTGGCTTCTATGTTTTCTAAGTCCACTTACTTAGTAGCGATAGATCTCCGACTTATAAGGCCCGTCCACCGCAACGCCAAGGTACTTTGCCTGTTTGTCCGAAAGTGTTGTCAGCTTCACGCCAATCTTTTCAAGATGCAGTCGCGCTACTTCCTCATCCAGCCGCTTCGGCAAAATATAGATACCTACCTTGTATTCGTCCTTCTTCTCCCAGAGATCGAGCTGCGCAAGCGTCTGGTTTGAGAAGCTAGCCGACATTACAAAGCTCGGATGTCCGGTGGCGCAACCCAGGTTCACCAACCGCCCTTCAGCCAGCACGAAGATGCTGTTGCCGTTCTCGAACGTGTACTTATCCACCTGCGGCTTGATGTTGGTTCGCATCGCGCCTGAAGCGTTCAGCGGCTCCATCTGGATCTCGTTGTCGAAGTGGCCGATGTTGCACACGATCGCCTGATCCTTCATCAGCTTCATGTGCTCCACCGTAATGATGTCCACGTTGCCTGTGCACGTTACGTAGATGTCGCCGCGTCCGAGCGTCTCTTCAATCGTCGTCACCTCGTAGCCTTCGATCGCCGCCTGCAATGCATTGATCGGATCGATCTCCGTTACCACTACGCGCGCACCCAGCCCACGCAGGCTGGCGGCTGAGCCCTTGCCTACATCCCCAAAGCCGCACACCACCGCTACCTTGCCGGCAACCATCACGTCCGTCGCGCGCTTGATGCCGTCCACCAGCGACTCACGGCAGCCATACAGATTGTCGAACTTCGACTTGGTCACCGAGTCGTTCACGTTGATCGCCGGAACCAGCAGCGTGCCCTTCTCCATCATCTTGTAGAGCCGGTGCACCCCGGTCGTCGTCTCTTCGGAGACACCCTTCCATTCCTTGGCCACATCCTGCCAGCGCGTCGGATACTCGGCATGCACCTTCTTCAGCAGCGTCTTGATCACACCTTCTTCGGTCGAGGTTGAGGGCGAGTCGACCCACGTATCGCCTTTCTCCATCTCGTACCCTTTGTGGATCAGCAGTGTCACGTCGCCGCCATCGTCGATCACCAGTTGCGGCCCCAGCAGTCCACCATTCCCGTCCGGAAAGCTGAGTGACTGGTTCGTGCACCACCAGAACTCTTCAAGCGACTCGCCCTTCCACGCAAACACCGGCACGCCTGCCGCCGCAATCGCCGCCGCCGCATGGTCCTGGGTTGAGAAGATGTTGCAGCTTGCCCAGCGAACATCGGCACCCAGATCGACCATCGTTTCAATAAGCACCGCGGTCTGAATGGTCATGTGCAAAGAGCCCGTCACGCGCACTCCCTGAAGCGGCTTGCTCGCGGCATACTTGCGCCGAATCGACATCAAGCCCGGCATCTCCTGCTCGGCGATCTCGATCTCTTTACGCCCAAAGTCGGCAAGTGAGACGTCCGCTACCTTGTACTCGTTCGCTGTCGTCTTCTCAACCTGGCCAATCGTCGCAGTCGCCATAAAACCTCGGAAATTCTGAAATAAAAGCAGTCTAAGGATAGCATCGGGCACTTACCTGCCTGCAGAAGCCGCTCCGCAAGCCGTCGAGACACACACAAATCCCGGCTTACTTCCACCCCGTAGCAAATCGACCCAACCCACTCAAGGGGCCAGCGGCTTCAACGTAACCGTCCTGCCCGTCGCCGCCGACTGCCGCGCCGCATCCAGAATCTGCATCACCACCATATTCGTCGGCAGCGACGACAAATCTCCATCCGGCTGAATCGTCCCGCGCAGCACTGCCGCAAGATAGGCGAGCGAGCTTCGCCGGCTCTCCGGCAAAGGCGGCGCGGTCATCACGGACTCCGCTGCCTGGCCGGCGTAGCGCACCCGCAGCTGATCGGCCCCCACCGTAATCGCAGACCCGCGCACGCCGTACACCTCCATATCCTTACGCGCAAAGCTCCAGTCCCATGAGGGCATCAGCACGGCCTGCGCTTTGGGGTAGCGGAGAATCACCGTCGCGTCGTCATCCACCTTCGGGTAGATCGCCGGCTTGTCTGTCTGGGTCACGGCGGTCACGCTCAGCGGAAGCTCGCCATGCATCATCACCGTCATCAAATCCGCGCCATAGCACCCGAAGTCGAACAGCGCACCCGCGCCATTCTGCACCGGATCGGTCAGCCACGGCAGCCACTCCGGCCCAACTCCAATCTCTTTCGGCCCCTCGTGTCCATCGTGCACCACGACCTTGCGCACTTCGCCCAGCTTGCCCTGCGCAGCCTCCGCGAGCGCTTCCGTATTGCTGGCATACCAGGTCGTCTCATAGTTCACCAGCACCTGTACGTTGTATTGCCGTGCCGTCGCGCGGATCGCCAGCGCATCCTCCATCGTCGTCGACAGCGGCTTCTCCACCATCGACGCAATCCCGTGCTTTGCAGCCGCTTCAATGACCCGGCGATGACCCTCGATCGTCGTGTACACCAGCACCGCATCCGGGTGCTGCGCGTCGAGCATCTTCTCCAGATCCGTGTAGAACAGCTTCTGGTCCAGGTGATACTGCGCCGCATATTGCCGCGAAAGTGCGACATTCGGCTCGGCTATCGCAACCAGCTGCACATCGGTCTGCTTCGGCAGCGCGTCCAGCAGACCGTGCGCATGTCCATGCACCAGGCCCACAATCGCCACACGCACGGGCCTGCTTCCCACCTGCGCACACAACGTGGGAAGCGCTGAAGTAAAAGCAATAGCAACCAGGCAGCAAAGGGATCGCATCGTCATCTCGACAGAAGTCTACACTCTTGCTCTCCTGCCCACCGTCGCTTGCTGCAAGTCAGGACGTTTGTTCTTTGCCGCTCGCCGGTTTCAGCCACCAGCACAATCCCGCGCCCACCGCTGCCATGCCGCCCACCACCAGCAGCCCCGCAGAAAATGAATGGGTGACATCCTTCAACTTGCCTGTCAACGTCGGCCCCACAAAACCGCCCAGGCTGCCGATCATGGTGATAATCGCCACGCCACCCGCCGCCGCCTGTCCGCCGAGAACCCGCGTCGGCAGCGCCCAGAACGGGCCCATCATGCTCCAGTAGCCCATCGCCGCCAGCGTCAGCGCGCACAGCACGGTGACCAAGCTATGCGCATACGCCGCCCAGCCAAAGCCCAACACGCTCAGCAGAAAACACCCCGCGATATGCCACCGCCGCTCGCCAGTACGATCGCTTGACCAACCCACAATGACCGTAAAGATCGCCGCCGCCACATACGGCACCGTCGCATACCGCGCAATGACGCTCGCCGCATTCGCCCCGCCCAGGTGCGTGAAGCTGCTCAAGAGCAGCGGCATCCAGAGATTTACCGTGTAGACGCCCACCTGATCCAGAAAGAAGACGATCGCCAGCACCCACACCATCGGCAGCTTGAAGGCATCGAGCAGCCGATGGTTCTCGGTCGCGCCACCCTCCTTGCGGTCGCGCTCAAGCTCCGCATCCAGCCACTTCTTCTCCGGGTCGCTCAGCCAGCCCGCATCGTCCGGATGATCCTTCAGCACAAACAGCACCGAGATCCCCATCAGAAACGTCGGCACACCCTCCATCAGGAACAGCCACTGCCATCCATGCAGCCCCGCCGTACCATCCAGCTTCAGCAGAAAGCTCGACAGCGGCGCGCCCACCACACCCGCAATCGAGGTCGCCGTCATGAACTTCGCCACCGCTCGCGCCCGTTCTCCCGAAGGAAACCAGTACGTCAGGTAGAGAATCATCCCCGGGAAAAAGCCTGCCTCGCTGATGCCCAGCAGAAGCCGCATCGCATAGAACGAGTGCTCGCCCCGCACAAACATCATGCAGCTTGCGATGATCCCCCACGAGATCATAATGCGGGCAATCCACACCCGAGGCCCTACCTTCTGCAGCAGCAGATTGCTCGGCAGGTCGAACATCAGCTGCCCAATGAAAAACAGCCCGCCGCCCAGTCCGAACACTGTATCGCTCAGGTGCAGATCGCGCTTGAACTCCACCGCCGCGAAACCCACGTTCACACGGTCCAGATACGCAAGAATGTACAGAAGGAAGATGTAGGGAATCAGCCGCCACGAGATCTTGCTGTACAGCTTTTTCCCGTCGACCTGGCTCCCTTGTTGTACCGTCGCAGCCATGTGGATACTCTACCTGTCCAACGTTGGACCCGGACGGCTGCGTGTGCGACTCACAAAATCTTTGCCTACAAATCTTTCGCCTCGTGCTCGGGCGGCAGCACCTGGACTCGCCGGCCCTCGCGCCACGAAAGCCATCCAGCCGCCATCATCAGCAGGAAGAACCCACCAAAACCCATCGCAATCCCCAGCACGGACAGCACGCCCATCAATACCACCCACAACGGCTGCCCCGTCTCGCTGTAGTAGACGAACCCGATAAACACCGTCGTGATCAGCAGCAGCAGAGAGCCGACCAGCACAGCCACGCTCACGACAATCCACGGCTTGTATCCCTTGCCAACGGATGCGACCAAACGCTACGACCTTTCCCGCTCCAGCAGCGCGCGCTTTCGCTCCACGCCCCAACGGTATCCGGTCAGATGCCCGCTTTTGCCCACCACGCGATGGCATGGCACCACCAGCGCCACCGGATTCGCCCCACACGCCGCCGCCACCGCCCGCACCGACCGCGGACTGCCGAGAGCCGCCGCAATCTCGGAGTACGTCCGCGTCTCGCCTCGCGGAATCGCCTGCAGCTCCCGCCACACCCGATGCTGAAACGCCGTCGCCCGCACATCGAGCGGCAGCACAATCGCCGCGGCATGCTCGCCCAGGCTCCCTGCCACCGCCGCCACCGCGTATTCGAGCTCGCGATCCCTCTGCTTCAGCTCCGCCTGGGGAAACCGCTCGCGCAGCTCAGTCACGAGCTCCTCGTCCGCGCTGCCCAACGCCACCGCGCACACGCCCTGGTCCGTCGCGCCCACCAGCAGCCGGCCCAACGGCGAGTCCGCCAGCGCATACCGGATCCGCAGCCCCTTGCCGCCGGCCTTGAGCGCAGTCGGCGTCATGCCCAGCGTCGCCGCGGCACCCTCATACAGGCGGCTGCTCGACCCAAAACCCGAGTCGTACATCGCCTCGGTCACCGACACTTTAGGCTCCCGGACCTTTATCTTGAACGCGGCAATCTTCTGCGCCCGCCCGTACTCTCCGGGCGTTACCCCCAGCACTCGCTTGAATCCGCGCAGGATCGTGAACTTGCCCACGCCTGTCACCTTCGCCAGGTCTTTCAGCCGCGTCCGCTCGCCGCCGTTCTTCTGCAGATACTCGGCAACCTGGGCAATCGCCCCAGCCTGCGGGTCCGGCTTCGGGGTGGTCCGGTCGGGCTCGCAGCGCAGGCACGCCCGATAGCCTGCCGCTCGCGCCGCCTCGGTGGTCGGAAAGAAAGTCACATTCTTACGCGTCGGCCGCCGGCTCGGACAGCTCGGCTTGCAGTAGATCTTGGTCGACTTCACCGCGTAGAAGAACTGCCCATCGGCCCGAGCATCGCGCTCAAGCACCTGCTGCCACGCCTTGCCGGGAAACAGGCTCGGCACTGCAACCTTCCCGCTCGTCATTTCGCTCGAGGTCATCGCCATATCGAGTATCTTCTATCTGCCGGCCATGTGCCACACTCCGCAGGTTGCAGCCGAACTAGGTAGACCGGAGATGTTGTTCGCGCTACATCTCACCTGTCGAAGGCTACTTGACGGTTTGTGGGTTGGCATCCACTTCTTGAAAGGTGCTTCCGTTGAAGAAGCTGGCTTTTTCCGCCAGGAAGTACCCTCAGTTCTTTTGTCATGCCTTGCCCATGCGTAAGCTGCTGAATCTCTGTCCCTGTTACCTCACTCATGGAATAAACGTTGTAATCAAAATCTCCGCCATGCGCCGGCTCCATGGCAGCAACGAACAGAATCGTCATGCCACCACCGAGAAAGCGTGCTTCGCCATACGCGAGGCCCGTCGATGGTTCACCGTGAACGTGCGGCTGGAAGAGCTTTTCACCGCCAGCTGAACCTAGATTGAACTCTTCGAGAAGTGCTCCGATTGGATAGCCCGTGGTACTGATTAGGAGCTTCGTTCCGCCCGGGGTGATCCCATCGGCAGCCGCGTCCAGCGATTGCAGATCATAGAAAGACGTGTGAGTGATCTGCGTACGTTCTACGCCTCGTGACGTTTCATTTGCCTGCACGGGAATAGAAAACAAGTCCCAATTGTGCCGCGCCGGACGAACAATTGGAGAGTGATTGCCAGTGTAACTGGAGACCCCATAAAACACCTTTGAGTCGTCAGGAGAAAAAATCGGATGAAGCGCGTCCTCATCTTCTCCTGTCAACCTGTGAGCATTGTGACCATCAGCACCCACTACCCAGATTGCAGACTTCAATTCCGGCGGGGCTGCAAAAGAGTAGACGACAAGTTTGCCGTCATGCGAGAAACTTGCCTAGGATCGATTCCCTTCGAGGTCGCGGTCAGACGAACGTCCTTGCCGCTTAATGAGTCTCTGCGATATAGAAACGACGAACTGCCGCTGGCTCGGGAACAGAGAACACTCCCTTTCAAGCGAGAAGTCGCTGCCTCACCCTCGGAAGGTGCGAAGTTCTGCTCTCTTGCTTCCTGAGAACAGCCAAACAGGAAGATGCCAACGGCGAGAGTAGCCAACCCGATAAAGCTGGCTGCGCTGACAACCGCGACTGAAATGAGTTTTCCGGCTCGCATAACTCCCTCCGGCTAGTCAGGTCTTTGCGAGAGAAGTATTTCCAAACAGGTGATTAGAACAATCAGAAGAAAGCGATCTCCACGAGACGCTCAGGCCTGATGCTAAATGCACTATTGGCCTAAGTAGCTTTCACCGGCAGCGGCACCGCCTTACCCTCCGCATCCACCTCAAAGCTATCCACTAGGAACGACGTCAGGTTCGCCACGCCGAAGCTCGTCGTAATCGCCACATCCGTCGCGTCGCGCCCCGTCGCCATCAGCACGCGGCCCATCCGCCCGTCGTTGTGGCGCGCGTCCATCGTCCACCAGCGTCCTTCCAGAAACACCTCGTACCACGCGCTGAAGTCCCCCGGCCCACCCGCCGGCCGCCGGATATCGCCCAGGTACCCGGTCACATAGCGCGCCGGAAGATTCATCGCCCGGCACATCGTAATCGCCAGGTGCTGAAAGTCCCGGCACACCCCCACTCGCTCCGTAAACACGTCGAGAGCCGTCTTTTGCGGCCGCGCCGACCGGTAGTCGAAGTGCACATGCGTGTGCACCCAGTCGCGAATCCAGATCGCCCGCGCCCATCCCGGCGTGGTATGCCCAAACAGATCGCCCGCCACCAGCGACATCTGGTCTACCTGGCAGTACCGGCTGGCCAGTAGAAATTGCAGCACCTCCGTCGGCAGCTCTTCAACCGCATGCTGCTGCGCGTAGGTCGCGATCTCATCCGGCACCGCCTCCGCCTCGACCACGCTGTTTCCCGTCAGCCGCAGAGCTCCAGCCGGCGCGACAAACCGGCTGCAGCGGTTGCCGAAGCCATCCAGGTACTCGTCCGTTGCAAGCTTTTGTCCCACGCCTCCACTCACGTGTTCAGCCAGAAGCATCTCCTCTCCATGGCGGCGCTGATCGACAGAGGGATGGAGACGCAGCAGCCCGATCATCGCAGACTCGCGAGGCATGTCGAACTCAATGGCAAACTGGTTGCGAATCAGCATGAATGTCTCCTCGGTTTTGATTCTATGCACATGGCTCGCGGGCTCACGCCACATCCTGCTGACGTATGGCCTGCATAGGAAAGGGCGAGCCGCTCGGGCCCGCCCTCCTGGTCTACTCACACCCTTACCGCGCCGCAACCGCCTCGGTGGCGCCCGCCTTCAGCGTAGCCGCCTTGTCCGTCTGCTCCCACGTAAAGTCCGCGCCCGCCCGGCCAAAGTGCCCATATGCCGCCGTCTGCTTGAAGATCGGCCGCCGCAGTTTCAGGGTCTCGATGATCCCCTTCGGCGTCAGGCTGAAGTTCGTCCGTACCAGCTCTTCGAGCTTGTCTGCATCGACTGTGCCCGTGCCAAACGTATCCACCAGCACGCTCACCGGCTCAGCCACGCCGATTGCATACGCCAGTTGCACCTCGCACCGGTCCGCTAGGCCCGCGGCCACAATGTTCTTTGCCACGTACCGCGCCATGTAGGCCGCCGAGCGATCTACCTTCGTCGCATCCTTGCCCGAGAACGCTCCGCCACCATGACGGCCCATGCCGCCATACGTGTCCACGATAATCTTGCGTCCGGTCAGCCCGGAGTCGCCCATCGGGCCGCCCACCACAAAGCGTCCCGTCGGATTGATGTGAAACTTGGTGTTCTCATCCAGCAACTCCGCCGGGATTACCGCGCGAATCACGTTCTTCTCGATCTCTGCGCGCAGCTGCTCGTTGGTGACATCCTCATCGTGCTGCGTCGAGATCACCACCGCATCCACCCGCGCCGGCTTGCCGACCTCGGCATACTCTACCGTCACCTGGCTCTTGCCATCCGGCCGCAAATAAGGCATCAGCCCTGACTTCCGCACCTCGGATAGCTTCTCGCTCAGCCGGTGCGCGAGCGAGATTGGCAGCGGCATCAGCTCCGGCGTCTCGTTGGTCGCATACCCAAACATCATGCCCTGGTCGCCTGCGCCACCCGTGTCCACACCCATCGCAATGTCCGGAGACTGCTTGTTGATGGTCGAAATCACCGCACACGTATTCGAATCAAATCCATAAGATGAGTGCGTATAGCCGATCCCGGCTACCGTCGACCGCACCAGCCCCTGGAAGTCCACATAGGCCTTAGTCGTAATCTCGCCCGCAATCACCACCAGTCCGGTGCAGGTCAGGGTCTCGCATGCCACGCGGCTCATCGGGTCCTGCTCGAGACACGCATCCAAAATCGCATCAGAAATCTGGTCGGCAATCTTATCCGGGTGGCCTTCAGTGACGGACTCACTGGTAAACAAAAAACGGTCGCGTTTCGCCAAAACTAACTTCCTCCATATCGGTGCAGCCGGTGCGCTATCGTCCGAGCGTCACCAAACGTGATTTTACCTGTTCAAAGCTCCTTTGCGTTCTTTGCATGTTCTTGTCCGCGTCTTCGCGTACTAGCTTTTACTCTGCCCGAAGCTGCCACACATTCACTCGGAGATAAAATCGCAGCAATCCTGCCCGATGCTCGGCCCGGACCCGCACCTCTGCCATGCTCCCCAGCCAGCCCCTCACCGACCCGCGCAGCCCAGCCATCACCCCCGGCATTCCGCGCCTGCCTCTGCTCCGCGCCCTCACCTCCGTCCGCTTCTTCGCCGCGCTCCACGTCGCGCTTTACCACCTCGTCCGCCCCTTTACCCGCTGGGGCTTCTTCGCCGCAGCCATGAGTGCCGGCTACACTGGCGTCAGCTTCTTCTTCTTCCTCTCCGGCTTTATTCTCACCTACGCCCACGCCGCCGAGTACGAACGCGGCCGCGGCAATCCGCGCAAGTTCTTCTTCGCCCGCTTCGCCCGCGTCTACCCCGTCTACCTCGTCTCCACGCTGTTGGCCGGCTTCGTCTACGCTGGCCAGTTCCACTCGCACATCCACATCCTGGCCTTTGTCGCCGATCTTCTGCTCCTCCAATCCTGGTCCATGCGCATGATCAACTTCTTCAACGCCAGCGCCTGGACCCTCTCCTGCGAGGCCTTCTTCTATCTCGTCTTCCCCTTTGTCCTTCTCGCCATCCGTCCCCGCACCCGCCGCTCCGCCCTCGCCTGGATTGCCCTCTTCTACACCCTCGCCATCGCCGGCCCCCTCGCTCTCTGGGGTCTTTATCCCGACGCCTCGTGGACCGAAACCTTTGACCGCGTCCCCGGCCTCGACACCGTCTTCCTCATCAACCGCCTGCCCCTCTTCGCCCTGCCCGAGTTCCTCGCCGGCATGTCCGTCGCCTGGCTCTTCCTGCGCTTCCGGCCCTCGCCCAAAGCTGCGGCCACCTGTGCCGTCGTCGCCTCAGGACTCCTCCCGCTTGCACTCACGTTCGCCGACCATCTGCCCTATGTCGCCCTCCACAACGGCCTGCTCATCCCTATCTACGCATTGCTCCTGCTCGGGCTTGCAGAGGTTAATCCGCTCTCCCGCCTGCTCTCCGCGCCCATCCTCGTGCTGCTGGGCGAGTCCAGCTACGCCCTCTATCTGATCCACATCATCTTCAACTCCTTCGCCCTCCGCTTCGGCTACGACCAGAGCCTGCCCGAAGCCGCGCTCAATCTGTTCCTCGTTACCTGCCTCGCCATCCTCATGCACCTCTACGTCGAACGCCCCTGCCGCCGCCTGCTACTCGCCTGGTGGGCCCGCCGCCATCCCTCCCAACTACAAACCGTCTGACTCTCTGCTTATCGTCAGTTCCAGAGAAAACTTTAGTCTTGATGCACTTTTATTTGTTTTCGCTCCAAGAGATCTTCCTGAGCCGACTTCCCAGGTCCCGCACTTGCGGCCTGCACGACTTAGCTTTACCAGCCGCTTCGCTACTCTGGATGAATCCGGAAAACGACTGAGCAGGAGACTTCGTATGGTTTCGATCAGGGTCGCTGAAGGGCGAGATGCTGCCGCAATCGCGCATGTGCATGTCCAGAGCTGGCGAACAACGTATGAGGAGCTTGTCCCAAAGGAGTACTTGCTTAGTGCGAAAGCAGTTCCGGCGGATCCACTTCCTGCCGCCTCACCCGAAACACATGCGCCGGCTGCACCTCCGGCCGGAGCGCCACATAATTGCTCCGGTCGTGCCACGTATAACTCTTGCCGGTCAGCAGATCTTCCACCACGAAGTTGACTCCATGCGGAATGCCAAGCCTCTTCAAATCGAGATCGATCCATCCTCCCTGTTCTGCGGATGGATCTAGGTTGATCGCCACCAGGATCGTGTTCTCCTCACCCGCGACCTCCCCCGCCGACTTCGAATACACCATCAGACTCGGGTTGTCGACCGGATGAAAACACAAAGACTCATTCCTCTGCAGCGCCGGATTCTCCCGCCGGATCCTGTTTAGCTCCGTGATCAGCGGCACGAGCGACCCCGGTTGGTTGCGGTCGCGCTGCCGGATCTCGTATTTCTCGCTGTCCAGGTACTCCTCAGATTCGGTCTTGCCGACCGACGGCTTGCCCGCCGCGTTCTCGCACAACTCATACGCCGGCCCATAGATCCCGTAGTTCGCCGTCAAGGTCGCCGCCAGAATCAGTCGCTGCATAAATGCCGGCCGCCCTCCATCCTGCAGACTTTTGTGCAGAATGTCCGGCGTATTCGGCCAGAAGTTAGGCTTGAAGAACTCGCTCACCGGAGGCTGCGTAATCTCTTCCAGATACGTCTGCAACTCGGCTTTGGTCGTCCGCCAGGTGAAGTACGTGTACGACTGCGTGAATCCAGCCTTGGCCAGCGAATACATGACGTGCGGCCGCGTGAACGCCTCCGCCAGATAGATGGTGTCCGGATATTTCCCACGCAGGCTGCCCAGACACCACTCCCAGAAGGGAAGCGCCTTGGTATGCGGATTGTCCACCCGGAAGATCTTCACGCCGCGCTTGATCCAAAACTCAAACACCGAGTGCAGCTCCTCCCACAAGGAGCGCCACTCCGTTGATTCGAAGTTCAACGGATAGATGTCCTGGTACTTCTTCGGCGGGTTCTCGGCATACTGAATACTTCCATCCGGGCGCGTAATAAACCATGCCGGATGCTGTTTGACCCACGGGTGATCCGGCGAACACTGGAAGGCGATGTCCAACGCGAGCTCCATCCCGTGTGCCTGCGCCTCTGCCACCAGGCGGTCGAAGTCGGCAAACGTTCCCAGGCTCGGATGAAGAGCCTTATGTCCACCCTCGTTGTCCTTGGTCGGAGCCGCGCCGATCGCCCATGGGCTGCCCTCATCCCCGAGCTCGGCCGTCACCGAATTGTTCGGCCCCTTGCGAAACGCCGTGCCGATCGGGTGAATGGGAGGCATGTAGAGCACGTCGAAGCCCATCGCCGCAATCTCCGGCAGCTGCGCCGCGACGTCCAAAAACGTCCCATGCTGGCCCGGCACCGGAGACGCCGAGCGCGGAAACAGCTCGTACCAGGTCGAGTACCGCGCCCGTTTCCGATCGATCCACAAGGGCAGTTCTGCGCCGAATACGGTCGCAAGGCTAAGATCCGGATACTTCGCCGCCATCGCCAGGATCTCCAGGGTCATCGGATCTTCATAGATCGCGGCGTCCTGGTCCGCCAGTTGCCGCAGGAAGTTCACCGCTCCCGTCAGCTTTTTGGCGTCCCCAGCCTTCGCGCGTGCCGCCGTCTGCTCCAGCAGCAGGGCACCCGTGCGCAGGGCCAGGGGAATGTTCTGCGC
This sequence comes from uncultured Acidobacteriaceae bacterium, assembly GCA_964246225.1. GTDB lineage: Bacteria > Acidobacteriota > Terriglobia > Terriglobales > Acidobacteriaceae > Edaphobacter. The sequence continues at coordinate 20,532 of CAXTQE010000038.1, forward strand.
CAGCGCCGCCGCATCCGGCTGGTCCGGCGCGGGCTGCGCTGCCAGCCGTTTTTTCAAGTCGCTGTCCCACGTATCCAGGCGGTCCACCCATCCCTCGACCGTGAAACTCCAGCCGCCCAGCTGGTCCGCCACAAACGACGCCGACCATAGGTCGTTGCCAATCTCCACCATCGGCACTGACCGCCAGCGCCGCTCGGACTTCGGACGATACAGCAGCCGCGCCGCCAGGTGATCGTGCCCATCGGCAAAGATTGCCGCCGACACCGTAACCGTATCCCCTAAGATCCGGCACGCAGGATAACGCCCACCGTTGACCTGAGGCTCCAACCCTTCAATGACAACCCGGCTTCGACCTTCGGAAGGCTTCATCCCACCCAGCTTTCAATTGTGAAGCGAAATCGCGCAGCTTAGACAATGTAAGCTGCGTTCCCGCAAGAATACATCGCCCGCAAACCCGCATCTACCTACATACAGGTCATTGTTCCCCTTTGAAGGATGCAGTGCAGGTACGTCGGGCTGTCTGTCCGGCACGTAAGCCGGCCGGCCCGGCCATGGAGACTACGTTGAAGCGATCACAAATTTCCCCCAAAGACCCGCTACAAGGGCAGCGCATTGAAGACTACGCCATGATCGGCGACTGCGAAACCGCTGCTCTGGTCGGCCGTAACGGCTCGATCGACTGGCTCTGCTGGCCCAGCTTCTCCGCCAACGCCTGCTTCGCCGCCCTGCTCGGCACCAAGGAGCACGGCTACTGGAAGATTGCGCCCACCGGCAAGATCAAGTCCAACACCCGGCGTTACCTCCCCGATTCGCTGGTCATTGAAACTACCTTCACCACCGGCTCAGGCATTGTCTGCCTGCTCGACTTCATGCCTCCACGCGGAGAAAACTCGGACATCGTTCGCATCGCCCGCTGCCTCAGCGGCAAGGTCGATATGCGCATGGACCTTTCCATTCGCTTCGATTACGGTCGCACCATCCCCTGGGTCACTCATACCCCGGACGGCTTGCGCGCCATCGCCGGCCCGGACCTGATACTGTTACGCACTCCCGTTCGCCTCAAGGGCGAAGACATGACCACGGTTGCCGAGTTCACCTTGCACGCCGGGGAGGAGCTGCCTTTCACGCTGACCTACGGCTCCGCCATCGGCAAAGACGCCAACACCCCGGTCGAGGATCCCCGGCCTCTCCACGCTGCGCACGAGCTTGAAGCGACGCTTGCTTTCTGGCGTGAGTGGAACCAGCGCAACACCTACAGGGGGAAGTATCAGGCCGCCGTCTGCCGCTCCCTCATGACCCTCAAAGCTCTCACCTATCAGCCCTCCGGAGGGATTGTCGCGGCCCCTACCACCTCGCTGCCGGAGCAGATTGGCGGGAAACGCAACTGGGACTATCGCTTCTGCTGGCTACGCGACACCTCCTTCACCCTCCTCGCCCTGATGAATGCGGGGTACGAGGAGGAAGCGGTTGCCTGGCGGCGTTGGCTTCTGCGCGCCATCGCCGGTGCCCCCAGCCAGATCCAGACCATCTACGGCATCTGCGGCGAGCGCCAACTGAACGAATGGACCGCGGACTGGCTGCCCGGCTATGAAAACTCCCAGCCCGTCAACATCGGCAACGCCGCCTCTTCCCAGTTCCAGCTCGACGTCTTTGGTGAGGTCGCTACCGCGCTGGCCCAGACTCCCGAGGCCGACAAGGATATTCGGGTCTCCGCCAGCTCGGTCCAGGGCCAACTCATCGACCATCTTTGCCATATCTGGGAGCAGCCCGACGACGGCATCTGGGAGACCCGCGGAGGACGCAAGCACTTTACCCATTCCAAGGTTATGGCCTGGGTCGCCCTGGATCGCGCCATCAAGCACTTCGAAAAATTCGACGGCGGTGGCGACGTCGAGCGCTGGAGAAAGAACCGCGACCGCATTCACAAACAGGTTTGCGCCAAAGGCTTCTCGAAGAAGCTCAACTCCTTCACCCAGTCGTACGGCTCGAAAGAACTCGACGCCTCCTGCCTGCGCATCGGCCTGGTCGGCTTCCTGCCCATGGATGACCCACGCATCGTCGGCACCATCGACGCCATCGGCAAACGCCTCACCAAAAACGGTTTTATCGAGCGCTACGACACCCAGACCTCCTCGGACGGCTTGCCGCCCGGCGAAGGTACCTTTCTCGCCTGCAGCTTTTGGATGGTCATCTGTCTTTGGCTCATCGGCCGCCATGCCGAGGCGGAAGCCCTCTTCGAGCGCCTCCTTGCCCTCTCAAATGACGTTGGCCTGCTGTCGGAAGAGTGGGATACCAAGGATAAACGCCTGGTCGGCAACTTCCCCCAGGCGCTCTCACACATCACCCTGACCCACGCCGCCTTCGCCATGGCCGGCCACTGGAAGCCCGAACTCGGCGAGCAGGTCACCAAACGCAAAGGCTTTTTCCGTCGCTAGCGGATTGCAACCCCGTTTTCCCGCGACGCACCTAACCGACTGTCCCAGTCACCTCAACGGCCAGAAGGAGTTGCATGTCCACGCCCCACGTGCCGGTCTCTACCTACCGGCTGCAGCTGCACAAAGGTTTCACCTTCGACGCCGCCGCTGCCATCGCGCAATACCTCTACGACCTGGGCATCTCGCACGTCTACAGCTCTCCCTACCTGCAGGCCGCACCTTCCAGCATGCACGGCTACGATGTCGTCGATCACGCCCGCGTCAATGAGGAACTTGGCGGCGCGTCCGCGCACGAGCGCTTCTCAAAGGCCCTCGGCGAGAACGGACTCGGCCAGGTTCTCGACATCGTCCCCAACCACATGGCCATCGGTATGCAGAATCGCTTCTGGTGGGACGTACTCGAGAACGGAGCCGCCAGCCGCTACGCTTCGTTCTTCGACATCGACTGGAATCCGCAGGAAGAGCGCCTCCGCGACAAGGTTCTGGTTCCTATCCTCGGCGATCAGTACGGCCGCGTGCTCGAATCCGGAGGCATCAAGGTCCTGCGTACCGGCCCCAACTTCGTCGTTGAAGCCGCGGGGGAAAAGTTTCCCGCAACCCCCACCTCGCTTCCCGCTATTCTCTCCAAAGCCGCCGTTTATGCCGGCTCCGACGCGCTGAGCTTTGCCGCCGCCTCCTACGGCCGCCTGCCCAACCCGTCCTTTGAAGATCGCCGCACCGTGCTCGCCCGGCACCGCGACAAGATCGTCATCACCCAACTCGTCGCGCGCCTCTGTGCCGAGCAGACCTCCATCTACGAAGCCATCGACCGCGCCATCGACGAGCTCAACGCCGACCACGACGCACTCGACGACTTCCTCAACCACCAGAACTACCGCCTCGCTTACTGGAAGACCGCCGATCAGCAACTCGGCTACCGGCGCTTCTTCGACGTCAACTCCCTTATCGGCCTGCGCATGGAGCGAGCCCACGTCTTCGACGAGACCCCCGCGCAGATACTGGACAGGCACCCGCGCGGCCTCCTCGCTGGCGTCCGCGTCGATCATCCCGACGGGCTCCGCGACCCTCTCGAATACTTCAAGCGTCTGCGCGACGCCGCCCCCAACGCCTGGATCATTGGCGAAAAGATCCTCGCCGCCGGAGAGTTCCTCCGCTCCGGCAAAAGAGGCTCCTGGCCCATCGAAGGAACCAGCGGCTACGACTTCCTCAACGTCGCGCTGCGCCTGCTCGTCCGCCCGCACGGCATGGCCGAGCTCTCCCGCATCTACGGCGAATTCACCGGACAGCCGACCGACTTCCCACCCATCGCCCACGACAAAAAGATCGCCGTCGCCGAGCAGGCTCTCGGCTCCGACGTCAATCGCCTGACCACTCTCTTCGTCGAGATCTGCGAGCAGCACCGCAACCAGCGCGATTACACCCGCGCCGAGGTTCGCCGAGCCATCCGCGAAATCGCCGCCTGCTTCAGCATCTACCGCACCTACGTCGTGCCCCAGCGCAACGAGATTACCGGCGAAGACCGTCGCGCCATCGCCCGCGCCATCCAGTGCGCACGCGACGGACGCCCAGAGATCGACACCGGCCTCTTCGACTTCTTCGAGCAGGTCCTCACCCTTCAGGTCGCCGGCCGCAACGAGGCCGAGTTCGTCCTCCGCTTCCAGCAGTTCACCTCACCCGTCATGGCCAAGGGCGTCGAGGACACGGCCTTCTACTGCTTCAACCGGCTTACCGCCATGTGCGAGGTCGGCGGTGATCCCGGACGCGACGGCTCCACCCTCGAAGAGTTCCATAACTACCAATCCAAAATGCAGTCGACCCACCCGTCGACCATGACCACTCTCTCCACCCACGACACCAAGCGCTCCGACGACCTGCGTATCCGGATCGCCGTACTCAGCGAAATTCCGCAGCATTTTGCCAGCGCCATCGCGCGCTGGACCGCGATGAACGAGCCCCGAAAAACCAAAAACTTTCCCGATCGCAACACCGAATACTTCCTCTATCAAACCCTCATCGGCGCCTGGCCCATCGACTTCGAGCGCACCAAAGCCTACATGCTCAAAGCCATGCGCGAAGCCAAGCAGCAGACCAGCTGGGTGGCCAACAACAAGGACTACGAAGACGCGCTTTGCCAGTTCACCGAAGGCATCCTCAACGACCCTGCCTTCGTCGCCGAACTCGAAGCTATGGTCGCCAAAACGCTCGTCCCCGGCCGCATCAACTCGCTCACCCAGACCCTGCTCAAGCACATCGCGCCCGGCGTGCCCGACCTCTACCAGGGTTCCGAGCTTTGGGATCTGTCGCTGGTCGATCCCGACAATCGCCGTCCCGTGGATTACGATCTCCGCCGCCGCCTGCTCGCCGAACTCCCCACCCTCTCCGCCGCCCAACTCCTCGAACGCCTTGCCGACCGGGAAGACCCCGGCACGCCGAAGCTCCACCTCATCCACCAGTGTCTCCTGCTCCGGCGCGAGCATCCTGAGTGGTTTGGCCCCGCGGCGGACTACACCCCGCTCACCGCGGCCGGCCCCAAGGCATCCCACGCCGTCGCCTTCCTGCGCGGTTCCTCGGTCCTCGCCGTCGCTCCGCGCCACACCCTTTCGGTCGCCCACGGCTGGGGTGGCACCTCGCTTCGCCTTCCTGAAGGCCTGTGGACCAACCGCCTCACCGGCGAGCGCTTCGAATCCGGAACCGTCGGCCTCGAAGATCTGTTGCGCACCTTCCCCGTATCCCTGCTTGTCCGCGAGGAGTCGAATCATGCATAGCTTCCACGTCTGGGCCCCCCGGCCAAAGAAAGTCTCTCTCCAGCTCGGCCAACGCGTCCTGCCCATGGAAGGCCCGGACAGCCGTGGCAACTGGAAGCTCGACGTCGAGGAGGCCCAGTTCGGCGACGAGTACGCCTTCCTCCTCGACGACGACACCACCGCCTACCCGGACCCACGCAGCACCTACCAGCCCCACGGCGTCCACCGCCCCTCCGCGCTCTACGACCAGAAAGCCTTCGTCTGGACGGACTCCCTTTGGCAGGGGCCGCCGCTCGCGGGTGCCATTATCTACGAGCTCCACATCGGCACCTTCACCGAAGGTGGAAGCTTCGACGCCGCCATCGAGAGGCTCCCCTACCTCGCCGACCTCGGCATCACTCACGTTGAAATCATGCCGCTCGCCGAGTTCGCCGGAGGCCGCGGCTGGGGCTACGACGGCGTCGCCCTCTTTGCCACCAATCACTGCTACGGAGGCCCCGATGGCCTCAAGCGCCTGGTCGATGCCGCTCACGGACACGGCCTCGCCATCATCCTCGACTGCGTCTACAACCACTTCGGCCCGGTCGGGAACTATACCGGCAAATTCGGCCCCTACACCACCGACAAGCACCACACCCCATGGGGCGACGCCATCAACTTTGAAGACTCCGGCTCGGACGAGGTCCGGCAGTTTTTCTTCGACAACGCCCTGATGTGGATGCGCGACTACCACATCGACGGTCTTCGCCTCGACGCCGTCCACGAAATCATCGATCGCTCCGCCGTTCACTTCCTTGAGCAGCTCTCGGCGCGCGTCGACAATTTGTCCGCCACCGTCAACCGGCAGCTCGTCCTCATCGCGGAGTCCGACCTCAACAATCCGCAGATCGTCACTCCCATCGAAGCCAAAGGCTTCGGCATGGATGCCCAGTGGTCCGATGACTTCCATCACGCGCTCTTTACCGTGCTCAATGTCGAGGAAGACGGAAAAGGCAAAGGCTATTACAACGATTTCGGCGACTTCGAAAGCCTCGCAAAGTCCCTCAAATACATGTTCGTCTATGACGGAAAGTACTCCGACTATCGCCAGCGAAGACACGGCCGCCCAATCGACGGACTCTCCGCACATCACTTCGTCGGCTTCATCCAGAATCACGATCAGATCGGCAATCGCGCCATCGGGGACCGGCTCGAGCACATCGTCGGCATCCCGCGCACCAAAGTCGCGCTCGGCATTGTGCTCACCGCGCCGTTCATCCCCATGCTCTTCCAGGGCGAGGAGTTCGCCGCCTCCACTCCCTTCCTCTACTTCGCCGACCACCAGGATCCGGAAATGGCGAAAATGGTCTCTGAAGGCCGCAAAAAGGAGTTCGCCGCCTTCGGCTGGGACGAGAGCCAGATTCCCAACCCCGAAGAGCTAAACACCTTCCTGCACTCCCGCCTGAAGTGGGACGAGGTCAACGAAGGGAAACACGCCGAGGTCCTCGCCTGGACCAAACAGCTCATCCATCTGCGCAGGAGCTCCATCTGCCTGAACGATGGCGACCGCGGGCACCTCGAGGTGCATTGGGACGACGCCAAACGTTGGCTGCGCCTCGAGCGCGAACTCGTCACCATCATCGCCAATCTCGGCTCGGAGCCCGTTGAATTCGAGGTCACGTCCGACTACCGTCTCGCCCTCGCCTCCGATGCCTCCGTTACCCTCCAGGCAAATTCCATCTCCGTTCCTCCAGACACCCTCGCCATCCTCTCCGCTGAAACCGAGTAGTCCACCTTGCCTCGGCCAGCCCCTTGGCCGCACTTTGCCCCGAGACGCGAAACTTTTACCCTCCCATTCCGTATCCCTCTCAGACCTTCGGTCGTTCGCCGCCGGGTTTCTCCCAGAGGAAAGCACATGTTCCAGTCAAGTTGCCTCCGCATCTTCACGCTCACCGGCCTGCTGCTTGGCCCTGCAGCCCTGCTAGCGCAAGCTCCTGCCGCGCCGGCTGCGACCACCGCCTCCCCCGCTCGCCAGCTCGGCACCGTCAAGTCCATCGACGGCAACAGCGTTACGCTGGTCACCGCCGCCGGAGCGCAGGTCACCGTCCCTGTCGACCCCGCGGCCAAGGTCCTGCAGCTCCCCCCCGGCAGCACCGACCTTAAGACCGCCACGCCCGCCGCCTACACCGACATCAGCGTCGGCGACCGCGTCGTCACCGGCAAACCCGGCGATACCGCCTCCGCCTCCCGCGTCATCCTGATGAAGTCCTCCGACATCTCCGCCCGCCGCCAGGCCGAACAGGCCGACTGGCAGCGGCACGGCTCCGGCGGCCTGGTCAAAGCCGTCGACGGCCCGGCCATCACCATCTCCGCGGGATCCCGCCAGGTCAAAATAGACACGTCGTCCAACACGATCTTCCGCCGCTACGCGCCCGACTCCATCAAGTTCGAGGACGCCCGCCCCGGCCAGCTCGCCGACATCCATCCCGGCGACCAGCTTAGCGTCCGAGGAGAGAAGTCCGCCGACGGCACCGAGATCAAGGCTGATGAGGTCGTCACCGGAACCTTCTCCAACCTGTCGGGCGCCATCGCCTCCATCGACCCCGCCGCCGGAACCCTGACCCTTAAAGATCTCACCACCAAGCGCAACGTCACCGTTAAGGTCACCGCCAACTCCGACCTCCGCAAGCTTCCCCCGCAGGCCGCCGCCGCCTTCGCCGCGCGTAACAACCCGGCCGCTGCCGTCTCCGCGGCCCCGGAAGCAACCGCAGCCACGGCGCGTCCCGCCGGCGCCGGGTCTTCG
>CAXTQE010000039.1:0-24428 GCA_964246225.1 uncultured Acidobacteriaceae bacterium
CGCAAGCGGATCTCCGCAGGCCCGATCTCAGCCCGGTCCTCGGCAAGAATCGTGCCGCGCTCGAGGACGTGCATCAGCTCCCTCACGTTTCCTGGCCAGGAATACCTATTCAGGAGCATGAGGGCTGCGGAAGCCAAGGTCTTCCTGGGCATCGGCTTTGCGAGGCGGTCGAGGAAGAAGTCGGTCAGCTTGGGCAAGTCTTCAATGCGCTCGCGAAGTGCGGGTACGCTCAAAGGAAAGACCGCTAAGCGGTGGTAAAGATCCAACCGAAAGGCTCTTTCTTCAGAGCGTTGTTCCAGTGGTTGGTGCGTCGCCGCAATGACACGAACGTCGACGCGGGTCGTCTCATTGTCTCCTATGCGCTGCAGTTCGCCACACTCGAGAAAGCGGAGCATCTTGGCTTGAAGTGCCAGCGGCATTTCGCCGATTTCATCAAGAAAGAGAGTACCTCCGTGGGCCGCCTCGATCCGTCCTGTGCGCGACTGCACGGCACCTGTAAAAGCTCCTCGTGTATGTCCAAAGAGCTCAGCTTCCAAAAGAGCTTCCGGAATTGCGGCGCAATTTAGAACCACGAAAGGCTTGGTCGAGCGCGAACCCAACCGATGCAGTGCCTGCGCGACCACTTCTTTGCCCGTGCCAGTTTCGCCTTCGATCAAAACGCTGGTAGAACGGGGGGCCACCAGGCGAATCATCCTGGCTAACTCAAGCATAGGCTCGCTCTCGCCAATCATCTCCGGAATCGCCGAGCGGACGGGCGCGGGGGCGAAGGAAGCGGTGGTAGCTGGGACTGATCGTTGGACCGTGCCGGAAACAATGGCCGAGCTCTGCGCTTCACGGAGCGCATGCAGGAGTTCGTGGCGGCGAGGACTTTTCGCCTGACAGTGAATTCGGTTCGCGCTCCCATCCGTCGGCAGCACCTCCATCTCCGGATACAGGAGGCACATCTGCTGGGCAAACTCTCCGGCTTCTAGGGCCGGGAGCCATTCATGCAGAAGCTAAAGTTCCGGCTGGTCGGTTTCCACCAAGGCCATTGCCTCCGCGCCTCCGCCTGCCTCCCGCACTTTCCAGCGAAGGGTGGTGAGGGCAGCTGTGAGCCGATGTCTCAGAGCAACGTCCGTTCCCGCTATGACTGCGGTTCGTATCGCCGCGGAGTGATCCTTGATGGGCAAGACGCCCGACGTTGCCATAAGGTCCCCGGATCAGTGCCTCTCGTCCATGTGTCGCTGCATGGACCGGACACTGACCATCATTCGTTCGCAATGCAAAAGTCCTTCCTCGACAGCACGACGCATCTCTACCAGCTCCTGCTCACTGCCAGGAGTATGCAGCGTCGCCAAAAAAAGTCGGCCCTGCAAAGCCGTCAGCGGTTGGGAAAGATCGTGCAAGGCGTCCTGTATCCAGTCTTGCAAAGATCTACCCTGAGTCGATTGCTCGAAAGTGCTATGCACAAGCGCTCGCATCCACACAGTTTTGTGCTGGGGCAGTTAGATTGACGACGACGCCAGACAACTGAACCGCTGCCGGCATGGGATGGTCCAACCGGTCTCGCTGCGGCAGACGGATCGCGTATCCTTCTCCTCGCACAGTCTCGATAACCCGATCTGTCGACTCACACTCAAAGCTGGTCTTTTCGGCGCTTTGCCCAAGCTTCTTGCGAAGGTAGTTGATGTAGACGTCCACCACATTGGTACCGGCGGGAGGGGCCGCTTGCCAGACCTCGCGAAGTAGTTCGCTGCGCAAACAGGTTCGGCCACGCGCCAGAACAAGGTACTCGAGCAGGGCAAATTCTTTAGATGTCAGCTCAATCAGCCGTCGGTTTCGCGTTACGGTTCGCTGAATTCGATCCATCTCGATGTCCCCCGCGTGCAAGGTGGCCGCTGCGGGCTTCTCCCGCCGACGAAGCAGTGCGCGACAACGTGCCGTAAGCTCGTTAAAGCTGAAGGGCTTGGGAAGACAATCGTCTGCACCCAGATTCAGGCACTGGACGCGAGACTCCACGCCATTCCGCCCGGTGAGCACCAATACGGTAGTTCCCGGACACCGTCCCTGCATGCGCGCCAGAATTTCAAGGCCGTCCATGGCCGGCAAACCCAGATCCAAAATGAGCAAGTCTGGAGGACGCGACAGCAAGGAGTCGAGTCCACTGCGGCCGTCGCTTTCCACTTCCACGGTGTGCTTCTCCAAAGCGATTACCTTCGCAAGAAGTTGTCCAAGTGCAACGTCGTCCTCGAGGATGAGCACGCGCATGTTTTCCTCCTCCAGTTCAGCAGTTCGGGGATGCTGGTCCGCTTTTTCGTGTCAGTGCGGCCTGTACCTACCTTCGGGCTTGGCAGGCCTCAGAACAAGGGAAAAAGATCTCGCTCCGGCTCTGCCATTCCAAAATGGAACAGGTCAGGCGAAAGCGAACCGATCAGCCTTCTTTTCGTCCAACTTTTGGGGGAGAAGGGTGCCGATTGCTAAGTTTTTTATTGCGTTTCGCTTTCTATTCGCTACAATCACGGCATGGCCATCACGCGACGGCAAAAAGAAGTAATCGACTTCCTCTCCAGCTTCACGCAGAAGAATGGGTACTCCCCTTCTTACGAAGAGATCGCCTCGGGTCTTGGACTAAGTTCGCTGGCGACGGTCCACAAACACATCACCAATCTCCAAAATAAAGGTTTGCTGCAGCGCGCGCACAATCGAAGTCGATCTATTGACGTATTGCCCTCCCGCGCCTCGAAGAAGGGTTCCGAGCGGCTGCCACTGCTGGGCCGTATCGCAGCAGGCAGGCCGGTCGAGGCCATTGAATCTGCCGAGTCGATCTCGTTGGGAGATATCATCGGAAACCGGGAAGTCTTTGCCTTGGAGGTCCGAGGAGATTCCATGCGAGACGAGCACATCGTCTCCGGCGACTATGTGCTCGTGGAGCGGACGCGGACCGCACGCGAGGGAGAGATTATCGTTGCTCTGATTGACGGATCGGATGCTACCTTAAAGCGCTTTTACCGTGAGGGCGCAATGATTCGCCTTCAGCCATCGAATGCTGAGATGGATCCTATTTATGCTCCGGCGGCAAATGTCACAATTCAAGGCAAGGTTCTCGGCATGCTCCGCAAGTACGCTTGACTGCGTGCGTCAACATTTCCTGAGTAGAGAGGCCAGGGAGAGCTTTTCAGGAAGCTCTCGATTACGATGGACGGATGGCAGATTCCTGTCCCCGACTGCTGGTGTTCGATCTGGATGGCACTCTGATTGATTCACGAATCGACCTGGTAAACTCCGTGAACGCTACGCTGCACCACTTTGGGAAGGAAGCACTCCCCAACGATGTGGTTGCCGGCTACATCGGAGATGGTGCCTCTACACTCATCCGTAGAGCGCTGGAGCACGATAAAGAAAACCGGCCAAGCCACGATCTGCTTGAGCAGAGTACCCTATGCGAAGCTCTTTCGTGGTTTCTGGCCTACTACCGCGTCCACAAACTGGACTTTACGCACGTATACCCAGGCGTTCTCGAAGCGCTCACAACAATCCGCGAGCGACACCCGCTACTTCCAATGGCGGTGCTAACAAATAAGCCAGTCGGGCCTTCCCGAGCTATTTGTGCTGGCCTTGGCTTGGAGACGTTCTTTTTTGCGAACTATGGGGGTGACTCGTTTGCAACGAAGAAACCGTATCCCGAAGGTTTGTTTCGTGTGATTGCGGAGGCGTCTGAGATGGGCAGAATAATCACTCCGTCAGAAACGGTTCTGATCGGTGACTCCCATGTCGATGTAGAGACGGCGCGAGCAGCGGGTGCGCAATCGTTAGGATGCACCTTTGGTCTCTCGCCGGACACCCTGGCGGCAGCCCATGCAGACAGTACGGTAGATCATGCCTCTGAGTGGCCGACGGCTTTACGGCTTTAAGCCGTTACAAGAACCTACTTTTCGAATCCTCGGTTCCAGTGAGTCAACACTGCCGTTTCCCGTTCCCAACCCAAGACACTTACGCTTCCGGTACCGAGCGAAAAATACTGACCGCCGGACGCTTCGAGGCCGATCCAACGCGCCGCTACAATCCGCAGAATGTGAGCATGAGCGAACAGAGCCACTTTGTCTCCCTCCTTGGCTCCTTCACCGGCTTGTCGGATCACCTCGTCGGCACGGCGGCCAACTGCCTCCACCTCTTCTCCGCCGAGCAGTCGATTATTCCAGACGCTCCACTCCGGGCCATACTTAGCGCGCATGTCTTTCGTTGTTTTACCTTCGGCTTCGCCGTAATCCCACTCATGCAAGTTGTCGACAGTAATCGCCTGCGACCCAAATCCGGCAATCTGGCAGGTCTCCTGCGCTCTTTGGGCAGGGCTGACGAATACCTTGGTGAATTCAGTGTTTTTGAGGTAATCGCGGAGCTCTTCGGCTCGTTTGCGTCCGTGGTCCGTGAGCGGAATGTCGGTCGTACCGGTGTGCGCTCCGCTTAGACTCCACTCGGTTTCCCCATGTCGCACCAGCCAAAGTTCGACGCCCATTCAATTTCTCCTGATCCAGTATAAGAGCCACGGCAGTGTGTTCGGTTGCAAGGAGTGCGGCAATCCGGTTTACCCTAGAAAGATGGACTTCCAGCTTACGACGCCGTACAAGCCGCAAGGCGACCAGCCACGGGCGATCAGCGAACTGGTCAGCGGTTTGGCGGCTGGGGAAAAAGATCAGGTACTGCTCGGTGTGACCGGCTCCGGGAAAACGTTTACCATGGCGAAGGTTATTGAATCGGTACAGCGGCCGGCGCTGATTCTGGCACACAACAAAACATTAGCGGCGCAGCTCTACCACGAGTTCAAGCAATTCTTTCCGCAGAATGCAGTGGAGTACTTCGTCTCCTACTACGATTATTACCAGCCAGAGGCTTACATCCCTTCGGGGGATCTTTTCATTGAAAAGGAAGCGACGATTAATGAGGAGCTGGACAAATTACGGCTTTCTGCGACTCGCAGCCTTTTTGAACGCCGCGACGCAATTATTGTTAGCTCCGTAAGCTGTATTTATGGCTTGGGTTCCCCGGAAGCTTACTACGGAATGTTGCTTCTGCTGGAGCGCGGCCAGAAAATTCGACGCGAAGATATCACCAGGCGATTAGTAGAGATTCTTTACGAGCGCAATGATGTGGACTTCCGCCGAGGTACCTTTCGGGTCCGCGGCGATATCATCGAGGTCTATCCCACTTACGATGAGAATGCTTATCGCATTGAATTGTTTGGGGACGAGATTGATGCGCTCTCTCAAATTGACCCGCTATTTGGAACTGTCCGGCAAAAGTACTCGCGCCTACCGATTTATCCTAAGTCTCACTATGTGGTGCAACCGGAACGAAAGAAGTCTGCCAGCGACTCTATCCTGACCGAAATGGAATGGTGGGAGAAGGAGTTAGAACAGCAAGGCCGTTTGGTGGAGTCTCAGCGAATCCACCAACGTACGCGCTTTGATTTGGAAATGATTAAATCGGTCGGTTACTGTCATGGAATTGAGAACTATTCTCGTCACTTTTCCGGCAGACTTCCTGGAGAGCCTCCCCCGACTCTTCTGGACTACTTTCCCAGAGACTACATTCTATTTATTGATGAGTCCCACGTTACGGTCCCGCAGTTACACGGCATGTGGCATGGGGATCGCTCACGCAAGCAGAATTTGGTGGATTATGGCTTTCGTCTTCCCAGCGCGATGGACAATCGTCCTCTCAAGTTTGACGAATTTGAAGGGCGTACGGGACAAATTATTTATGTCTCGGCGACACCTGGTCCTTATGAACTGACGAAGTCTTCGGGCGTCGTCGTTGAGCAAATTATTCGACCTACCGGTCTGGTGGATCCACAGATCGAAATCCGTCCAATCAAAGGTCAAATTGATGATCTTCTCGCTGAAATTCGTGAGCGCGTGAAGCTTAATCAGCGTGTGCTGGTAACGACGCTCACCAAGAGAATGTCCGAGGACCTGGCGAACTACTACACTGAGGTCGGCGTACGCTGCCGCTACATGCACTCGGAGATTGAAACCCTGGAGCGAATCAAGCTTCTGCGTGACCTTCGCCGCGGCGAATATGACGTTCTTATTGGAATCAACCTTCTACGCGAGGGCCTCGATCTTCCGGAGGTAAGTCTGGTTGCGATCTTGGATGCGGACAAGGAGGGCTTTCTGCGTTCGCAAGGTTCGCTGATCCAGACGATTGGCCGCGCGGCCCGGCACCTGGAGGGACGTGCCCTTCTCTATGCAGACAAGATGACGGACTCGATGCAACGAGCAATCGACGAGACGAACCGCCGCCGCGAAAAGCAGGAAATCTACAACGAAGAGAACGGCATTACGCCCGCGACCATTATCCGAGACATCGACATGGGCCTTGCTGGCATTCTGAAGGCAGACTACGCGGACCTAACCAATGAGACCGAAGGCGTGCCTGACTTTGTCTCCCAGGCGGATCTCGATGTGTACATCGCCAAGCTTGAGTCGGACATGCGGGAATCTGCAAAAAAATTTGAATTTGAGAAAGCTGCCCGGCTGCGCGACACGGTGAAAGAACTTCGCACAAAAGAATTTCTGTTCAGCTAACTGGTCCTTCCCCCGCACCAAACTCTGAATCTGTCGCTTCTTTCCGACGTCTATTCTGTTATTGCTGCCAGAGAGGCCCCCTCGGTCGGATAAACTCAGAACGTGAACCTGTTACAGTCTCGCCCTCTTTCCTGGGCTCTCCTATCTATCGCATGTGCAGCGTGTCGGCCCTGTTTTTCACAGGCATCCGCATTAGTGACGGCCCTCGATGGTCCTAAGTTTGTCGTCAACGCTTTGCCGGATGCGCCTTCGTCTTCCAGCTCGTCGCAACAGACACCAGCGACTTCCACACAACCTGCTCCTCAAGTGGCTTCCAGCCCGGCAAACGAAACAGAGGCGCAACGCAAGGCGAGGGAGCAGTACACGGAAGCGGAACGCGAAGTGAAAGCGCAGGAGAAGCAGCGAGTGGTGGGTGTGCTGCCGCTTTTCAACGTGGTGCTGAACGGCCAGGCGGTGCCGCTGACCCCCGCACAGAAGTTTGATTTGTCCTTTCACACCATTATCGATCCATATACTTTCGGGCTCGCCTTCATCGTCGGGGGTGGATTCGGGGAACTTACAGATTCTCACACAGGCTATGGGCACGGTCCTGCGGGATTCTTCAAGCGTGTCGGGGCGAGCTATCTCGATAACATCGACGGAAATCTAATCGGAAATGCGATTTTGCCGGTCGTACTCCATCAGGATCCTCGCTATTATCGCAAGGGCTCCGGCTCGGTCAAGTCTCGGATCATTTACTCGGCGCTGACGACCTTTATCTGTCATGGAGACAATGGGAGGCTTCAGTTCAACACCTCCAACGTGGCCGGTAACTTCATCTCAGGCGCTATTTCGAACGCTTATTACCCGAGCGACGAACGGGGTGTTGGCTTAACTCTCGAGAACGGCTTAGTGGTCACGCTGGAGGGGATGGCTGGGGCGCAGATTCTGGAGTTTTCGCCGGATCTAAGCTCCTACCTCCGCCGCCGCCGCGAACGTCAGCAGCAGCAGAGAGAGAATCAGGCTGCACCCGCAGGCACCTCTCCTGTTCCTCCGGATGCGATCTCCACGCCTCCACCAGCAGGTCCTCCTCCGCAGATCCCTCGCTGAGAGTCCTGCCGCGCATCTCGGCAATGTCTACTCCTGAGTTCTCGTATTTTCTTGCCTCCGACAGCGCAGTCGCGGTTCTGATGCGCCGATCCCCCCTTGCCCAGCCTGATAGCATGAGGTCCCTATGGTCATTGTTAGCGACGAACATGTCGATCTGCCTACTCCCTCCGGAAGCATGCGGACCCATCTTCTGCGCCCGGTCGCACCTGGCAAATATCCGGCGATCGTCTTCTACTCTGAAATCTTCCAGGTAACCGCACCTATTCGGCGAACGGCAGCCATGCTTGCCGGTCACGGCTATATTGTCGCCGTACCGGAGGTTTATCACGAAGACGAAGCTCCCGGCGTGGCGCTCGCCTATGACCAGGCAGGCTCGGACCGCGGAAACTTCCTGAAGACGCATAAGCCGGTCGCCGCATACGACGCCGATGCGCGTAGTGCGATCGACTATCTGCTCTCCCGGCCGGATTGCACTGGCAAGGTGGGGGCCATGGGCATCTGCCTGGGAGGACACCTGGCCTTTCGGGCGGCGATGCATCCTGCAATTGCGGCTACGGTCTGCTTCTATGCTACGGATATCCATAGCGGAACACTCGGCGAAGGAAAGCACGATGACTCGCTGGAGCGGGCCAGTGAGATCCGGGGCGAGCTTTTCATGGCGTGGGGACGACAGGATCCACACGTCCCGACGGAAGGCCGCATGAAACTGCTGGCGCGGCTAAACGAGTTGAACACGCGCCTGAACTGGCATGAGGTCAATGGCGCGCACGCGTTTTTGCGCGACGAGGGCCCGCGCTACGATCCTGAGCACGCCCATACAATGATGACGCTGGTGTTCGACTTCTTTCATCGCAGACTCGGCCAGGGGGACCTGCCTGCTGCGGGTTAGAGGACAAACTTTGCCCCGTCTTTGAGAGGTTGGAGTGACAGGAACGCCGCCTAGCGCCAGCTCACGGCGAGGTGCCAGCGCAGTCCTCGCGCGTCGGTCTTGGCCAGCACCCGCGCGTAATCTTCAAGCTCTTCCAGGATCTGCGGCCCCTCGGTGCCAAGCTGTTGCGGTTCGTCGCGCAACGCATCGACCAGCGCTTTGACCGTTTCCAGGCCCTCCGCACCGAAATACCACTGCGTGGGAGGCAGCTTCTTGATCAGATCATGATTTCCAGCGCCCTCTTCTATTAATAGAGACATGGAGTTTTCATCGGCGGAGAAGAAGTCGATGAGCGGCCGTACGCCGAGCGAAACGGCAAGTTTTTCGAGCGCATCTTCATGGCGAGCCAGCGCTCGGCCGTTGACAAAGATGTCGAAGCCCGGGTCCTCTCCTTCAACCACGATGTACATCGAAGCGGCCATCTTCTAAGTGTAACGTTCTGTTTCGGTGCGGAAAAGATGCCCGGTGCCTCTCAAGCCACCTCCTCCCTACTGCCGGCAACAAGCAGCCATACTCCGGAAGAGAGCAGCAGCAGCAAGCCGAGACCGGTTGTCCAGTTGGTGTCTGGTCGAAGCAAGAGATAGCCCTCGACGATGGTCAGGGCGATGCCCAAAAGATAGCGGGAGGAAAAGGCGACGGGAGAGAGCTCCCGCAGCAGCCAGACGGTGAGAAGCGTGACTGGACAATCGAATAAAAGGCTGTGGAGGCCTTCGAGCTTGAGTGCGGAGGCGCTCCAGGAGGCGAGTTGTGCGGCTCGACCGAAGCTGAGGGGAGCTGAAAGCAGAAAGATGGACGCGGAAAAAAGCATTGCTGCGGGCAAAACAGTTATACCCGCCAGCCGCTGGTGAAGTCGGATCGCAGCCCAGGCGGACACAGCCGACGTAACGAGCAGAGCCATCAACCAGGCCCGACCAGCGGTCGTGGAGGGAAGATGGAAGGGGAGGAGAAGCGCCGCGCCGGCAACTCCCCCGAGTGCAGGCGCGAGCAGGCGAAGGGGGCTCTCCGTCACACCAAATCCGGCGGAGCTTTGAGAGACAAAGAAGACCATCAAGACTGGGCTCAAGGTAAAGACAAGCGTCTCGGTCAACGGAGAGAGATACTGACCGGCGTGTACGACGGCCAAAGTCGGCAAAGCCACCATCAAGACAAACCAGGCGAAAAGGGATGCCTGTACTCCGACCGGGAGCCGCTGTTGGTTAGAATGTCTTCTTCGATCCACCACCCAGAAGAGCATTGCAAGCAGTCCACTGCGGAGAGCGACCGGGAACGGCCCGGAGATCGTCTCCGGGTGCCACTCTCCTAGGAGCCAGCCTGACCCTGAGAGAAGGCAAAGAGCAATGAAAGCAAGCAAGATGCGGAAGTTCACGGGAAGATGTTCGGCGACAATTCCTGGTGGATGCGGCGCTGGCGAAGCAGCAAAGAAGGGTCACGCCCAAGCGCGACCCTTCTTTGTGATCGATTCCACTTAGCTTTGCGGCGGACGGCCAGCGCCGCCTCCCTGTGCTCCGCTGCTCCCGCCCTGACCCGGCCGCCGTCCGCCGCGGCGTCTACGACCACCCGGACGACGACCTCCCGGACCAGCGGGACCACGATCCCCGCCAGGCTGGCGAGGTGCAATTCCCGGTTGTCCCACTCCCACCGGCTGGACATCATCCGCGCGGTTGAAGTTGGGCTCATCTTCTCCTTCGATCTCTTCATCGCCGTCCTCTTCGTCGAAATCACCATCTTCGGCAAGATTGACCGGGTCCGGGGCAACGGTAGGTTGAGGATGGTTTCCAGCCTGCGCCGGCTCGCCTGCAGGAGGCAGTCCGAGCTTTTCGCGCTGCTCGCGTAAGACGGCCTTGCGGGAGAGCTTAATTCGATTGCCCTCGATCGCAAGCACCTTAACCAGGATCTGATCGCCTTCGCGCAGCTCATCTTTGACTTCCTTGACTCGATGCTCGGCGATCTCGGAGACGTGAAGGAGGCCGTCGGTTCCGGGGAAGATCTCGACGAAGGCGCCAAACTCGGCCAGCCGAACTACCTTGCCGAGGTAGGTTCTGCCCATCTCCGGCGTAGCGGTCAGGTCGGTGATCATCTGAATGGCGCGGGCGAGGCCGTCGGCATCGCTTGAGGCGACGTTGACCCGGCCGGTGTCGTCCACGTCGATCTTGACTCCGGTCGCGTCGATGATGCCGCGAATGACCTTGCCACCCGGCCCGATGAGATCGCGAATCTTATCGGTCGGGATCATGATGGTGTGGATGCGCGGAGCAAAGGCGCTCTTCTCGGTTTTCGCACTTGCGAGCGTGGCATCCATCGTGTCCAACAGCTGTAGACGTCCGCGGCGCGCCTGCTCGAGAGCTTCCCGCATGATTTGCGCGGTGATACCCATGATCTTGATGTCCATCTGCAGCGCGGTAATGCCTTTGCGCGTGCCGGCCACCTTGAAGTCCATGTCGCCGTAGTGATCTTCAGCGCCTGCAATGTCGGTGAGGATGGCGTACTTCTCGCCCTCTTTGACCAGACCCATGGCGACACCCGCAACCGCGCCTTTGAGCGGGATGCCGGCCTGCATTAAGGCGAGCGATGCCCCGCAGACCGAGGCCATCGAGGAAGAACCGTTGGACTCAAGGATGTCTGAGACGACCCGCAGCGTGTAGGGGGACTCATCTTCTGCGGGCAGCACCGCTTCAATGGCGCGCCAGGCCAAGGCTCCGTGCCCGATCTCACGCCGGCCGACGCCGGTCATGCGGCCAACCTCGCCAACTGAAAAGGGCGGGAAGTTGTAATGAAGCATGAAGCGCCGCTTCTGCTCGCCCTCGTAGCTTTCCATCCGCTGCGCGTCGTCGGTAGTGCCCAATGTAGCCGAAACCAGCGCCTGCGTTTCACCACGGGTAAACAAGGCGGAGCCGTGGACGCGCGGGAGTACGCCGACCTCGATCGAAACTTCTCGAATCTGGTCGAAGGCGCGGTGGTCGGGCCGAATACGGTCGTTCAGCACCTGCTCGCGGAAGATGTTCTCGCGCAGGAGTTCGTAATACTTGCTCAACTTTTTTGAAGCTCCGGAATCACCTTCCGGAAGCTCCTTCTTCAGTTCATCCTTGATCGTCTTGACCAGGGCGTAGCTCTCGAATTTGGGATGCTTCTGAGTGTCAAGCGCATCCACAAGCCGAGTGCCGATCTTCGCCTTCAATTCCTCGAGATAGGCGTGATCGGTTTCAGCCCCGTGCACCTGCCGCTTGGGTTTTCCGGCCAGCTTGACCAGCTCTTCTATGGCCGAGCAGATCTTTTTTATTTGCTCATGGGCAAACTCGATAGCGCTGACCACGTTCTCTTCAGAGATCTGGCGAGCGCCGGATTCAACCATCACGATGCCATCCGCCGTGCCAACGACCATGATGTTAACTTCGCTCTTTTCGCGCTCTGCGTAGGTCGGGTTGACAACGAAATTTCCGTCAACGAGGCCGATACGAACCGCTCCAACCGGACCGTGGAAGGGAATGTCGGACAGCGCCAAAGCGCAACTCGCACCATTGATTCCAAGAACGTCAGGATCGTTCTCCTTATCGGCCGAATAAACGAAGGCAACGACCTGGGTCTCATTGCGGAAGGCCTCCGGAAAGAGCGGGCGGATGGGACGATCGATTTGCCGGCTGGTCAGCACCTCCTTCTCCGAAGGACGGCCCTCGCGCTTGATGAAGCCGCCGGGGATGCGTCCCCCAGCGTAGGTGAACTCTCGATACTCGACCGTCAGCGGGAAAAAGTCGATGCCCTCTTTCGGATCGGGGGAGGCAACGGCTGTCGCCAGGATGGCGTTATCGCCAGAGGTGGTAAATGCGGCGCCGGAGGCCTGCTTGGCCATGCGGCCGGTTTCGAACTTGATCTGCTTGCCGCCGGCAAGCTCTACGGTCACATCATGCTTCATGTCTGCCTCTTCTCTGTCTCACTGCGGTGGATCGGTGGTGCGCCCAGCGGCGCGGAGCAGATGCGAGTCGGATTAGGTTCCGACGCACGCAGCCGCAGCTCAGGCAGCTACTTGCTGTTCCTGAGCTCCGTTTCGATCGTGCTGCGCTGGGATTAACCTGGATGTGGAGACCCCTAATAGCTGAGTACAGCATAAGGGAGACTTTTCCGTAGTCTGCGGACTGGAATTTTGGACGACCGCCGCTATCAGCAACAACAACTCCTTACACCACAAAGTGCAGAGGTGCGGACAGCGTATGTCTTTGCAAAATAGCGGGTCGTGCAACATTCCATGGAACGATTCCTGCTAGGAAGAGTTCTGCGCCTATTTACGGATACCGAGCTTTGAGATCACTTCACGATAACGGTCCGCGTCCACCTTCTTCAGGTAGTCCAGCAGCCGCCTACGTTTGCTGACTAACATCAGCAAGCCGCGCCGCGATCCGTGATCCTTTTTGTGGGTCTTGAAGTGCTCGGTAAGCTCCCCGATGCGTTCGCTCAGGATCGCGATCTGCACCTCAGGGGAGCCGGTATCAGAATCATGCGTACGAAACTTCTCGATAATGTCAGTTTTCTTTGCGGTTGCCAACACAGCGTCTACAACTCCTGGTGTTCTGTTCCACTCTCAAAGTGTCTACGAAAGTCTATCATTCTTTCCGAACTCACGATTGCGGTTCGGGTTCATTGCAAGCTAAGTCATATACGTTTTTAGAAAGCCAAGGGTTCGTTCCCGGGCGATCCTTGCCTGTTCTGGATTGAAGGCGGCGCGGGCGTCACAGCTAAACCCATGCTCGGCACCCTCATACATACGGATCTCTACCTCCGGATGCGCCTCTCGTACGGCGTCGACCTGATCCGAACCAATGTGGCTGTCGTTTGCGCCGAAGTGTAGCAAAACGGGGCAGCTGGGTTCCTCCTTCGCTACGCTCCCAATCCCGCCGGCGTAGTAGCCGACGCAGCAAGCCGGCCTCATGTTGTAGGTCTTACCGCGCGTGGATGTGAGCCAGGTGAGAAGGCCTCCGTAGCAGAATCCGACTATGGCGATGCGCTTTTGGCCTTCCTGCTCGAGCTTGGAAAAGGCGGCCGCAACGTCCAGAAGCGCAGTGTCAAGCGAAAGTTTAGGGTAAAGCCCATAAGCTTTTTGCATGTCCTCACCCTCATAGTTCAGTTCCACGTCACGCTCAACGCGATCAAACAGGGCTGGTGCGATGGCAAGGTAACCTTCTTTGGCAAACCCGTCCGCCACGCTGCGGATGTACGCGTTAATGCCAAAAATTTCCTGAACTACAACGACCGCTCCTACCGGGGTGCCCGCCGGTCGGGACACATACGTATCCAAAGTGTGACCATCCTGCGCGGTCACCTGCGTGATTTCTCCCATGAATCGCTCCTTAACTTACCTCAATATCTTTTTAGTTGTGATCCTATCGGGCTGAAAAGTGAAACGCGGTGCGACTATAGCATCGGCTGCATTAATTTTTCTGTCCGCTAGCGATTCTGTCCATTGTGCCGATCCATTGAAGGAAATGCACAAGTTGTTTGCGCTCCCGCAAAGTAAAGAGAACGAAGTGCCTGAGTCGCACTTCATTTGCCGGAAGACCGGTAAAAGTTTCCAGCCGCCAGCGCAGATAGGGACTACACCACGGTCGCAAGCGGCTGCCTGCGGTCGCTCGCCAGAGAAATCGAATGAAACCGCGAAAGGCTCGGAACACACCTCAGTATAGGCGCTGAACCGGCACAACGTTTGACACCTCATGAAGCGTCTTTGCGCGCAGGCCAGCCCAGCTTTGTATCCGAAGGTGCGGCTTGCGAGGGATGGAGGAGGCGCTCAACCATCTTTTCCGCGACCGATCCGGCGGGAACTCCATACGTTCCGTCTGCGATCGCGCGCTGCAGAATGGCGATTTTGGCTAACCTCGGGTCTATCGATGGCTCGCCCTGGGTACTGAGTTTGACCTTGTCGGCTGCAATCTGATCGACATGCATTCCGCTTTGCGCTCCTGGAGACAACTGACGCGACTTGTTGCCGTTCATTGCTGGCATGAAGCAGACTCCTGGCAAAGATGCTCTCTAGATGAGTATCGGCTGGCAGCTTGAAAACTTTAGTGATCTACCAAGTTTTTTTCCAATCCGTTCAACCACTCTCCTGCCCAAACAGCTTCGATCAGAAGATCGGTATGAATCGATAAAGATTTGCAAAACGGACTCAAGCTTCCACCAGATCAGCCGATAAGGCTCTTAGCGGCATTACGGAAGGATTGCATGCGCACCCTCATCATCGACGATTCAGTAGTCATGCGTAAATTTATCGAACGAGCGCTCCGACATGCGGGGCTCGATATTTCAGAACTTCATCAGGCAGGCAACGGCGTGGAAGCGTTGGAGGTGCTTCGGACCGTAAGCGACTTCGACGTGATCTTTTCAGACATTAATATGCCCCAAATGGATGGACTCCAGTTTCTAAACCAGCGCCGGATAGAGCGTCTCGCTCCTGCTGTACCCGTCATCATGATCACCGCCGAGGCCAGCGAAGGGCTTCTCCCTGTCATCCATTTGGCCGGTGCCTCAGGCTATCTTTCGAAGCCATTTACCCCTGATCAAGTGAGGGTGTGCTTAGGCCCTCTCCTGAGTGTCCGCAGCCAGCTCCAGCAGAGATGTCAACAGTAGCTTGAAGAGGACAAAATATGCCACAAGGAACAACGAAACAGTTAGACGACGCGGTGGAAGAGGTTATGGCGTTGATGTTCGAGCGCACCTGCACTCCAGCTCCCGGACTGCCCTCCACTTTTCCCGCAACCTCCACCCACATCTGCTTGTCTGACCCGCTCAACGGAGCGTCCTCGCTCTATATCGACCTTGAGTTCGCCCAGCAACTTACGAGCGATCTGCTTCAAAAACCCATTCCGGAGATCCCCAAGGTGATGGTGATCGATACGGTTGGCGAGATCTGCAACATGATTACAGGAAGTTGGAAAGCTCGTCAGCCCCCGGATTTGGCGATGAGCAAGCTTTCGCCTCCCATGGAAACCGCCTGTGGACGCTTTAAGGACATTCTCACCCGCGCCTACAAAATAGGGCGCATGACGCTCGTCTTTCAGCTCGCCTTCTAGAAGAGAAGGTCTACTTCACGACGGACTGAAAGAGCGGCGAACTGAGGAGACTCGAAAATTGATTGTCAGACGCGGAGTAATCGACGGTAAGCGTGCCCGAATTCGAATCGATTGTCGTTGCATCGAGTGCGGTCTTTTCAAACGGCGAGCCAGAGGTCTTTTTCATAATGACCACGCCTTTCATAACCGTGGCGATTGTAGCCGCCGTGATGGTATCCGACATAACCACGGCCATATCGAACTTGACACCATTCTGGAAGTCCATGGTGTAGCGAGAGCTCTTCATGCGGTTCTTCACCGTGTCATAGTCAGCCAGTTGCGACGCCTCACCCAGGACGCCCTTCATCATGGTCTGAGTCCCCTTTTGATCGAGCAGACTCCAGATGGCCTTTGTGTCCACCACATTCATTTCACTGACCATGTCGGAGTTTTGCAGAAAATTCTGAGAGACACCGTCCCGTGCGTCGAGCGAGGCCTTCACAGCGTCTTTATCCCCGAAGACCATGGTCGTCTGATTAAGAAAGCAGACACTCATTCCTGCCGAACCCAAGGGGTAGATCTGATTGTTTCGCAGCGTCACCGGCTTGGTCTTGTTCTTTGTAAAATTGGCCATGATTGTGCCGGTATGAAACTGGCCTTGCGCGATACCCACGATGCGGCTGCCTTCTCCGACGTGAAAGGCAGCAAACGCCAGCGTGTCGGCATCCTGATCCACCTTCAGCCCGGAACTCTTGAGCGCCGTCTCCAGACGCTTCAACTCCGGGGGCAGGACGCGGTCCTTAAGGCTCATCGCCGCGCTGGAGTTCTGCATGGCACGGTAGTCCACAACGATCACCTGAACCACCTCTCTCGGAATGGCGGATTTGGCGTCATTGCCCAACTCCGCTCCAAACGCGAGGGTAGTCGAGACGGTAAATGATACAAGCGCAAGATATTTCGTCATGTGGGTCAAGGCAAGCTCCAAGTTCTTCATGAATCTGCTGGTAGCGGTTTGTTCTTCTGATTGTCGAAAGACGCGAACCGCTCTATTCTTCCGTCTTTTTCCCACGCTGGCAAGTCTTTCCATGCTTTTGGACGAACGTGAGGAGGGAAGGTTGGTCGACCGTCGCTTATGCTGGACAGAGATGTCCACCCAAATGATCCGTCCCGCCCGCACACTGCAAGGCTCTTTGGTTCTTCCCGGCGACAAGTCGATTTCGCATCGCTATGCCATGCTGGCCGGGCTTGCCGAAGGCACATCGAAGCTTTCGAACTTTTCCACCGGGGCGGACCCGCACAGTTCGCTGGCATGCATGACCGCGTTGGGGGCGACGGTTGAAGACAAGGGGACGCACCTGGAGATTACAGGTACGGCGGGCCACTTTCACCAGCCGGGAGCGGCGCTCGACTGCGGCAACTCGGGTTCCACGATGCGCATGCTCTCCGGCCTGGTGGCGGCGCACCCTTTGCAACTCACCCTGACCGGCGATGATTCCCTGACACTTCGCCCGATGGAGCGAGTGCGCAGACCTTTGGCGGCGATGGGCCTCGACATCTCTCTGACGGACGGCCATGCACCCATCGTCATTCAGGGCGGTCCACTGATGGCGATTGATTTTGACACGCCCATTCCCAGCGCGCAGGTGAAGACCGCGGTGCTGTTTGCCGGTCTGCAAGCGGAGGGCGTCACAAGCTTGTCCGAGTCAGTCCGCACACGGGATCACACGGAGCATGCTCTCCGTGCGTTCGGTGCGACGCTGAGCCGCAAAGGGGACCGGCTTTTTATCTCGGGCGGTCAAGTGCTAAAGGCCATGGACGCCACGGTTCCAGGCGATCTTTCTTCGGCTGCCTTTTTTCTTTGTGCGGCACTGCTGTTTCCCGATGCAAACCTGATTCTGGATTCGCTCGGACTCAATCCGACGCGGTCCGCGCTGCTGGATGTGGTCGCCGCGTTGGGTGCAAAGATTCGCATCCTCAACGTGGAAGAGCGTCAGGGCGAACTCGTTGGCACGGTTCAGGTGAACGCCTCGCCCTCTATATTAAGGAGTCCTCTAAAAATTGAAGGCGCCCTCACGGCTCAGTTAATTGACGAACTTCCTGTGCTTGCGGCAGTTGCCCCTTACACGCGCTCTGGCATTTCAATCCGGGATGCGAAGGAGCTGCGAGTCAAGGAGTCGGACCGGATTGCGCTGGTCGCGAAGAATCTGACGGCAATGGGTGCGACCTACAAAGAATACGAGGACGGCCTCGATATTCCGGGCGGACAGACTTTACACGGCGGAATCATCGATTCAGGCTCGGACCACCGGATTGCAATGGCGTTCTCGATAGTCGCCCTGCGTGCCTCTTCCGAGACCTTGATCGAGGGCGCGGAGGCCGCAAAGATAAGTTTTCCGGAGTTTTTCCAGTTTCTGGAGAAGGTCTGCCCCGCTTAGGCTGGTCTCGAGTGATTGACAGGAGGAATAACAGTAAGGGCAAACACAGAGTCCCTCCGAAACCCGGATGCGCAATCACATCTTGTACTGTCCGGTGTCATCTTCGTTCAGGTTTTCGAGCCATTTGCGCAGTTCTTCCGCGTTGACGTTTGCACCCCCGGCAGCGTTGCCCTGCTTGGACCGACCGAAGACCCTGGTCGCCACGAAGATCGGGCAGTCAGATCGCATGGCAAGCGCAATGGCGTCGCTAGGCCGTGCGTCGAGTGTGACGATCTCGCCTTCCTGTTGCATCCATATGGTCGCGAAGAAGGTGTCGTTTTGAAGATCGGAGATGACGACGCGGGAGACGGTTGCGCCGAGTCCTTTGGCAAGATTGCGGAGCAGGTCGTGCGTCATGGGTCGCGGAGTTGCGGTCTTTTCGAGTTCGAGCGCGATGGCCTGAGCCTCATAATGGCCGACCCAGATTGGAAGGACCAGATCACTTTCGATATCTTTGAGGACCACGATAGGCATGTTGGTGACCGGGTCCAGCATGAGTCCCCGAATATGAACTTCGATTTCGGTGCGCGTATCGATCATAGGACCGCCTCGCCCAGCAGGCTGTTGGGAAAGGCCTGGGTGATTCGAACGGTTTGGTAGCTGCCGATGGCGGGCAGAATCGGTTGCGGTGTGGTGAAGTTAACGGTCTTGTTTTGCGTGCTGCGGCCGACGACCTGGTTGCGTTGGGTATTGTGGCTTTCGATCATCAGCTCCATCACCTGATCGCGATGGCGATCGTAGTTCACGCGTTGGATCTCGCGTTGACGGTCCAGCAGCACCTTCAGGCGAGCCGACTTGACCTCGTCGGAGAGCGAATCAGCCATGCTGATGGCGGGTGTGTTGGGACGGGGGGAGTACTTGAAGGCGAAGATGGCGTCATAGCCCACCTCGTCGAGCAGGGTGGCCGTCTGCTCTAGGTCGGCGTCGGTTTCACCGGGGAAGCCGACGATGATGTCGGAGGTGATGGAGATGTCGCGGCGGGCGGATTTGATCCAGGAGATGCGTTCTAGGTACCAGTCGCGGGTGTACTCGCGGTCCATCTTCTTAAGGACGTCGGTCGAGCCGGACTGGACGGGAAGGTGGACATGGTCGCAGAGAGTTGGAGTGGCGTCAATGACGTCAACGATGTCGCGGGTGAAGTCGCGCGGATGGCTGGTCGTGAAGCGAACGCGCCGGATGCCGGGCAGGGTAGCAACCGCGTGCAGCAGTTCGGCGAAGGTTTTCTGCCGGCTTGGGTCGCGGTAACTGTTGACATTCTGACCGAGCAGCTGGATTTCGGTGTAGCCGGCGTCAGCCATGCGCGTGGCTTCTTCTAGCACGCTGGCGGCCGAACGGCTGCGCTCGTTGCCGCGGGTGTAGGGGACGACGCAGTAGGCGCAGAACTTATCGCAGCCTTCGATAATGGTGATGTACCCGCGGTGCTGGTTGGTGCGGGCGACAAACGGTGTTTCAAAGGTCTCGGTGGTTTGTTTGTCGTCGAGGCCGGTGATGCGGGAGTCGCCGCGTTCCAGGCGGGCGAGCATCGCGGGCAGGTTCCGGTAGCTGGCGGAGCCGGCCACGATCGACACATAGGGGGCTTTATCGAAGATGCGTTCGCCCTCCTGCTGCGCGACGCAGCCGATGACGGCAAACTTCTTTCCTTCGCCCTGCAGGCGTTTGTACTCGTTCAGCCGGTGGAAGACCTTTTGTTCGGCTTTGTCGCGGATCGAGCAGGTGTTGTAGAGGATGAGCCCGGCGTCGTCCTCCACCTGGGTCTGCACATAGCCTTGCGACTCCAGCGTGCCGACTACCTTTTCGGAGTCGTGGGCGTTCATCTGGCAGCCGAAGGTCTCGATGTAGAAGCTCTTGCTCACAGTTCCAGTATATCGCCGGGAGCACGCGTGTGGCCGTTACTGGCCTTTGCCGAGCCGCCGGTAGTACTCCGCCACAGCGTCTCCGTAGCCCTGGGGAACGGTTGGGGGTTTGGTGGTGCGAATCTGGGCGAGCGCGGGATCGGCGGTGGCGCGGCGCAGTTCGAGCTCAAGTTTGTCGACATCGTTGAGAACCTGCTGATGGAGCTGCTCCACCATCTGCGGATTTCCGGGAAAGCGGCCCGGCTCGAGCTGCTGCATCTCCTTGACGAGCGCGTCGACTTCGCGGGAGGCGGCGGGGTCCCCGTGAGTGAGCTGGCGGAGGCGGCTGAGTTGCTGCATGCCCTGGTTGATGGTGCGCTCGGAGTCGGCGGGGTCAAGTCCGGCGGTCGGCTGCTGTGTGCGGGCGTTGCGGTCGTAGGTGTTGTTGCCGGTGTTCACGTTCCAGGAGGCTGCGCCGCCACCGCCTCCGGACCGCACGCGAGCTCCGCCGGAGTTTGAATCGCCGGGAGAGCTCTCGCCTCCAAGGCTGGCGCGGCGATCGCCGCCTGCAGAGCCACTGCTGGGCTGCTGGCCTCCTCCTTGCGAGCCTCTGCCCTGCCCTGCTTGCCCAGATTGACCTCCCTGCCGCGACGATGGAGTTCCGGCCTGACCGGATAGATTGCCGGAGGAACCTAGCTGGGAGCCCTGCTGAGGTCTGTTGCCCTGGGCCTGCCCAGACTGGCCGGGCTGTGTTCCGCCTTGCGAGCCGCGGCTTCCGGGCTGGCCAGCGGTCCCGGACGACAGACTTTGTACGGTGGAACGGAGGCGATCCAGCTGATCGAGCGCGGCCACCTCGCTGCCGTGGCTCTGCTTATGGGCGTCCGGAGTTCCGGGCGCACCGGAGCCCGCGCCAGTCTGCGCCTGCTTCAAGCCCTGGTCCAGCTGTTTGAGGCCTGATGCAATGGCGGACTCGTTTCCGTTGGCATTGGGATTAATGCCGCGCCGGAGCCCATCCGCGGTGCGCTGGACGCGATTGCCGAGGTCCGATTCATCCATGGTGCCGAGAGTTTCGCGCAGCTTAGAGGACGCCGCAGGCTGCGTCGGGGCAAGTTGCCGGGCGGTTTCGCGCATGCTGCGTTGCAGGTGGGAGACGTCATCGGAGAGCTGCTGGCGGTCGCGGATGAGGCGGTTCAGCTCCTGCGCGTTGGCCGCTGCACGGGCCGAGTCGTTCGAACTCGCGGCCAGAGAACGAAGCCGCTCGGCCTCTGCGGCCTCTTCAGCCTGGAGCTTGCCGGCGTCGTTGCTGAGCGCATCCAGCTTTCCGGTGGCTTGCTGTTTCTGCGCTCCGCCCATCAGGCTGGTGGCTTCGTGCAGGCGCTCGGCGGCCTGTCTGGCCTGCTCGGCGCCGGACTGAGCGCTCTGGCCGGGGCCGGCGGCGCGACGCATCTGCTCGTTGGCTTCGCGTAGGCGATTGAGCGCCTGCTGGACGCGGGGGTCGGCGGCGCCGTCTTTAGACTCAGGGCCGGATTGGCTTCCGGACTGGCTGCGCGCCTGCTGTGACTGGCCCTGCTGACTTCCGCTGCTCTGGCCGCCCGAGCTTTGGCCGCCCGAGCTTTGGCCCGAGCTCCCTTGCTGGCCGGAAGAGCTTTGGCCCTGCTGGCCGCGCTGTGCCTGCATCTGCTCCATCTCGCGCTGCAACTGCTCGGCTTCGCGGCGCAGCATCTCCTGCTGCCAGCGCTGCTGGAAGTTCTGTGCCTGCTGGCTTTGCTGCTGGGCGAGTTCATCCTGGCGCTTGGCGAGAGCGTCTAGCCTGGCGAGCGCGTCGTCGACCTTCTTCGCCTGCTCCTCGGCGGGGGAGCCGGTCTGGGCTGTCTCGTACTGATTTTTCTGGGTGTCCATTTCGAGATCAAAGAGGCTGGCGAGGTCTCGGCCGGCACTGCCTCCTCCACCTCCGCCGCCGCCCTGCTGGCCAAAGGCTACCTGGATCTTGCGGAAGGTGGCCTCGGCCCGGAGCAAGGCCTGGAGCGCCTTCTGTTCGTTGGGCATGGCGTCTCCCCAGGCTTGCTGCTTGAGCTTGTCGGCGGAGGGGACCATGGCCGCCGCGGCTGCCTGCATGTCCTTCTCAAAGCCGGTGAACTCCTCGTTGGCGGAAGACAGGTCGCGGCTTTGCATGCGCGCGGAGAGCGCAAGCACCTGCTGGCGCAGCGTGGCCTGGGCTTCGGACAGCGTCTTGCCCATATCTGCGGAGTGGGACGAGGTGGAGGCCTTATCGTTCCGCTGCTTCCACGTCGCTGCGATCAGCTCCTTCTCGCGCCGGGAGATATCGGTCTGATTGCCGGCACCCTGCCCGCCTCCTCCACCGCCGCCTCCACCTCCCTGTTGCGATTGCGAGAACTCGCGCTCGAACGGATCGACCTGGATGAAGCTGATGTCGGTCCTGGCTTCCTCGTGGGAGTCCCTGGCGGTGGCGTAGAGGCTGACGACGTCCCCGGGGACGACTTTGAAGCTCTCAAGATTTAGGGTCGTGGTCCCGTTGGAGTTCTTCGCGCCGGACTGCTTTAACACATCCACGGTCTGCGATGGACCGCCGTTGACGGAGTAGTGCAGCTGAACGCTGTGGAGGCCGAAGTCGGCACCGGCCTTGACGCCGAGGGTGACCTCTTCGATCGGGCTGGCGCGATAGTCTGCGCCGGGGCGCTCGATGGCGACCTGCGGCGGACTGGCTTTCTCGGTGGAGATGAAGTAGTCCTCCGAGAGCCGCACCTGCTGCCCGCGGTCGGTTGCGGCGACATGGTAAGCGCCGTCCTTCTGCATGCGGATGGTGCCGTGGTAGAGATTGCCCGCGCCTCCGGTGAGGTGCAGTGGCTGGCCATTGTCGAGCACCAGCATGCCGTCGCGCAGCGGACTGTCCATGGTCACGGCGAGCTCGGCTTCGGTGCCTTCGAGTGCGCGCAGGTCTCCGCCATGCTCCTCCGAGACCTGCGGCAGGCCGGTCCAGCGCGGGTAGTGGTAGGTGACCTTCAGGTCCTTGACTGCGGGGAGATCGACGACCCGGACGGTGTAGTGTTTGGACTGGACCGCGCCCGCCTCAACGTAGTACTCGACAGTCTCGGGTAGCGCGGCCAGGGTGAAGCCGAAGCCCTGCCCATCGGCCTGCGGCTGCATGTCGATTGCCTCCCAGGATGCGGCAGTGCCGATGCGCGCATGGAGCGTGACCTTGCGTGCGTCGAGGCCGACGAGTTGCGCGGTGATCTCCTCATCGCTGTGCCGGCGCACGGCCGCGTCGCCCGGCGTGACGTGGATGTCGTACAAGGGGGTGACGATCTTCTTCGGGCCGGTCCAAAGCAAGGATACGCCGTATCCCAGAAAGCCCGGCGCGGCAGTGGCCATCCAAACGAGCGCGCCGGCAAAGAGCACGGTGACTGTGAGGAGCGCGAGGAGGGTCGCGGTCGGCACAAGGTGTGAGGCTGGGGCTTGCTGCACCGTGGCAAGCGTATCTCCGGCCAGAAGCTCGAGAAAGGGATCGCCCGTCTTCTGCCGTTCGGAGAAGGTCAGCAGACGCTGCTCAAGCAGGGGGAACTTGCCCTCCGCTCGCAGGATGGAGCGGCGGCGGCTGATGCGAAGCAGGGGAAGCACCAGGGCCGCCGCAAGCGCCAGGCCCACGGCCGTGTACAAAGCGACGCGCGCCGGGGTGATCTCCCGCTCCGGGAAGGCGTAGCGATTGAGAAGGAGCGTAAGCAGCAGCGTGGCCGCAAGCGCTACGAACGCAATCACCGCCACGCCGCGCACGGTAGCGAAGAGCCGCAACCGGTTCTGCAGATGCCCAATGTAGAGGTTGAGCTGTTGCTGCCGGCTCATGCTTGCTCCCGTGGCGTGCCGAGATAGCCGCTGGCGACGATCGATTCGGCCAGCGCCGCGATCAACACGACCAGCATAACCCACCACCAGAGACCGTAGCTGCTGCGTTGGTATTCCGCATTGGCGCCCGTGCTGGCTGCGCTGTTTGCGGAGGTGTCCGAGGCGTTGCTTCCGCTCCAAAGCCGCAGCGTTTCCGCGGGGATCAATTGCAGGTCCGACTCGCGCCGGTCAGGGTTGGCGGCGATCAAGGCGTAGTGGCCGTTGGCGAAACGAACCTGGTAGAAGCCCGCGCGGGCGAGAGCGAAGGATTGCGCGGTCGCCTCCTGCTCGAGCGACAACGGACGGCTGCCCCCTGGACCCATCACCTCAACGGGCGAGCCGTGCGAGGCTCCGGCTGCAGAGCCCGACGAGCTGCGCAACTGGAGAAAGGAGTCGACCACCTTTGCGCCGTTCGCCTGCTCCACCCCTGCGAGGTATCGAGCCGTGCGGTCGACGAACGGCACAAAGGAGGGCTGCAGCGGAAGATCGTTGGTGACGTTATCGAACCCCGAAGCGAAGACGAGGGCGTGTCCCTGGCCGAGGCTCTGGTCGAGCAGCAGCGGTGAGCCATCCGCCAGGCGGGCCAGGATGCGCGTCTGCGAGCCATCTCC
>CAXTQE010000039.1:24438-28387 GCA_964246225.1 uncultured Acidobacteriaceae bacterium
CCCGGCAGCAGAGAGGAGGCGTAGAAGAACTTTGTGTCCGCCAGGCCGTTGGCGGACTGGACCGCCGGATGCGACGCGTCCATTGCGCCTGCGCTCGCAAAACTTCCACCCTCGCGTGCGTAGAAGTGGCCATCGCCGACCATCTGCCCGAGGACCGGAAGACGCTGTGCCCGGGCATCGCTGGCACCGGCGGCGAGCAGCACACTACCGCCGCTCTCCACAAAATGCAGCAGGCTGTTTTCAAAAAGCTGCGGCAGCGTCGGGACGTCGGAGAGCACGACGAAGGCGTACCTGGCAGGATCGACATCGCCGGTCTGCTCGACGTTGATCGGCTGCAGAACAAACAATCCCTGCGCCGCGGAGGCCAGCGCCGTGCCGAAGTAAAGCGGCGATCGTGCGTCGGTCGCCTGGTGCACGAAGAGAACACGCTCGGGGTCGGCCCGCTTGACTGCGAACAGACTTATATCGTCTGCCGGGAACCCGT
Source organism: uncultured Acidobacteriaceae bacterium (assembly GCA_964246225.1). GTDB lineage: Bacteria > Acidobacteriota > Terriglobia > Terriglobales > Acidobacteriaceae > Edaphobacter. Next base: position 24,923 of record CAXTQE010000039.1, read on the forward strand.
CCGCAGAGTCGATCCGGACAGCGCACCGGCTGGTTCCGTACGGCACGTCGAGCGAGTCAAACTCGACCGTGGCGCGCCCGTCTGCCGGCACGTCGACGCGTTTGGTCGCAGCGACCTTATCGTCGATCACGAGCGAGGCGATGCGTGTCGCGGCTGGTGTTCCGTGCCCGGCTATGACGGCGAGCACGTGCGACTTCTTGGGGTCGACCAGTTGCGCGGGAGCCTTGACGCTCTCGACCGTCCAGTTGGGAAGCATCGCGGTTGTGGCCGGATGCAGCAGCAGCGATACGTTTCCCGGCAGGACCATGTCGGCAAAGTTGCCGGGCATGTTCGAGGTCTGCATGTCGCTGAACAGATACAGATCAATGGAGGTGGGAACGGCCTCAGCAAGCGCCCGCATGCCTCGCCCAAGCTCGCCGAAGTTGCCGTGAGCGTCCCTGGGCTGGATGCCGGCAACAGCGGCCTGAAGCGCGGAGGAGTCGGCAATCGGCTGGGTCAGAACTTGCATTTGGTCAGTCAACACAACGATCTGCGCACGCTGCGTGGCGCGCCGGGTTCCGAGCACGGACAGCGCCTCCCGCTTGGCATCCGTCAGCCGCGTGCCTGCCTGCATGCTGAAGGAGTCATCGATCGCAAGCACCATCAGACGGTCGCTGGCCGCCGCGGTTGCATGCTTGAGGAAGGGTTGCGCAAACGCAAGGACGAGGAGCAGCACCAGGAAGGCGCGCAAAGAAAACAGGAGAAGATAGCGTAGGCGACGATGCCGCACCGAACTTTGCGTGCCGCGCTCGAAGAACATCAGTGAGCTTACCGGCCGAGGCGTGGTGGTGTGCCGGCGCAGAAGATGAACGTATATGGGCAGGCTCAGCGCGGCGAGACCGGCAAGAAACCAGGGGGAGAAGAAGCCCATCACTTGCCTCCTGGCCGCAGGCGAAGGTACTCACCCAGGGTGGCGTCGAGTGGCTTATCTGTGACGAGCAGATGGTAGCCAAGGCCCGCAGCACGCGCGCGATCTTGGAGGCCTTGCAGATGCTCGTCCATGCGGCGACGGTACTCGACTTTGACGTAGTCCGGGATAACCTCCATGCGCTGCTCGGTCTCTAGATCGACCAGGACCGAGGGTCCGCGCAGCTGGGGGTGGATCTCCTGTGGGTCGAGCACGTGAAATAGAACAACCTCGCTGCCGTGAAAGCGCAACGGCTCGACCGTCTTCACGATAGTCTCCGGAGTTTCGTAAAAATCGGAGATCAGGATGACCATGCCCCGCCGGCTAAGTAGTTGCTGTAAATGTTCGAGGGGCTTAGCGAAGTTTGTGCGAGCTTTCGCTTCGGCCTGCTCCAGCCCACTTAGCAGCCGGGGTAGTTGTCCCTGACGCATCGACGGCCGAATATAGTTACGTACCTCGTCGTCAAAGACCAGCAGTCCGGCTGGATCTCGCTGGTGATGGATGGCGAGGTAGAAGAGAGAAGCTGCCGTGTACCTTGCGTAGTCCATTTTCGAGACGGAGTGAGAGCTATATTTCATTGAGTTACTAGCATCGAGTAAGACCGTTAGCTGACTATTCGTCTCTCCCCGGTAGCGCTTGAGATAAGTTCGCTCAGTACGCGCAAATAAGTTCCAGTCCACGTGGCGGAGATCGTCTCCCGGTGTGTAGGCGCGGTATTCAGCAAACTCCTGGCTGAAGCCGAAGTCGGGGGAGCGATGCAGCCCGGCGACAAAGCCGTCGACCACGGTCTTCGCGATCAGGTCCAGGCTGGAGATGCTTGCCAGCACCATGGGATCGAGGAATCGCTGCGCAAGCTCTGGCACGGCCGTTATCCCTCCCTTGGAGGTGGCATGTGCGCCAGCAGTCGTCGAAGAATCTCGTCGGAGTCGATGCGTTCCGACTCCGCGTGAAAGTTCAGGAGGATGCGGTGGCGCAGGACGGGTATGGCGAGCGCAGAGATGTCCTCATACGTGACATGGTACCGCTTGCGCGAGAGCGCGCGAGCCTTGGCGGCCAGCACAATAAACTGCGCCGCGCGAATACTCCCGCCGTAGTTGACATACTTCTTCACGAAGTCCGGAGCGTTCTCACTTTTGTGCCTCGTAGCCCGGACCAGGTTGACGACGTGACGGGCGAGAGACTCTCCGATGGGTACCATCCTGACTAGTTGCTGAAAGTCGAGTAACTCCTGCGCGTTCGTGACGGCTTGGATCTTAGGCGACTTCGTTGCCGTTGTCAGATCGACCACTTTGAGTTCGTCACTGGCGCTTAGATAGTCGAGAAGCGAGTTGAAGAGAAAACGATCCAGCTGCGCCTCCGGCAAAGGATAGGTTCCTTCTAACTCGATCGGGTTTTGGGTTGCTAAAACAAAGAAGGGGGACGGCAGCTTATAGATGTGCCCGCGTACGGTGCAGGAGCGCTCCTGCATCGCTTCGAGCATCGCGGCCTGCGTCTTTGGCGGGGTGCGATTGATCTCATCGGCAAGGACGATATTACCAAAAATGGGACCTTCAACGAAGGTCCACTTACGATGTCCGGTCGACATATCTTCTTCGATGATGTCGGTTCCGGTAATGTCGGAGGGCATGAGGTCGGGCGTAAATTGGATGCGCTTGAAAGTGAGTCCCAAGGCCTCGCTGAAGGTGCGCACCATCAGTGTTTTTGCGGTGCCGGGCATCCCGGTAATCAGGCAGTGGCCGCCAACGAACAAAGCGATGAGGATCTGGTCGAGCACCTCGTCCTGACCGACGATGACCTGACGTACCTGCGAAAGAATGCTGTCGCGCACCACATGAAAACGTTCGATGCGGGTTTGGAGTTGCGCTGCATCCGGAGCTAATTCAGCTGTGGTGTTTGTCAAAGGTTCCTTTCATCCCACTATGGCTTGCTGATTTCAGAAGACTTGATCTGCAGCAGTAATTTCTGCGCGGGCCTGAATCCCGGAGCAGTTTCGAGCGCAAGCAGGACACTGTCTTCTGCTTTCGTCTTGTCTCCGGCAGCCCAGTAAGCCTGTGCCAGGTCGAACTCGGCCGACGCTTTATCGAGAGGATGCAGCGCGAGCACGGCCGCGTACTCTCGTTCCGCTCCGGTGTAATTTCCTTGGGCGAGCCACCAGGCTCCGAGTTGCCGATGAGGATTCTCGTTTTCGGGATAGATGTAGTTGAGCGCCATGAGCGTTGTCGCTGCGGACTTAGCGTCGCCGTCCTCCTGTTGGAGAGAAGCCAGCTTTTCGAGTGTGGTGGGACTCATACCGCCCATTGCTTTGTAACTACTCAGGGTGGAGATCGCAGCGGAGTTATCTTTTTTCGCTAGCTGCGCCTGCGAAAGCATCTCGTAGGCGTTGGCATCGCCGACATATTCCGGATAGAGGCCAATGACTTTTGGAGCTTGTGCAAGGACAAGATCGTAGTTGTCCGAAGCGAAGACAGAGGCTAACTCCTTCAGGCTTTTTCGCCACGTGTCGAAGTTAGCTGCCGTCT
>CAXTQE010000040.1:0-28347 GCA_964246225.1 uncultured Acidobacteriaceae bacterium
TTGGCAGGAACGGTGGTGAGTGCGAGCGGCAAGGCGGGGTCGGATTTTGCGGCGGCGACGCATCCGATCTGGTGGTTGATGACGAGATCTGGGACGGTAGTGCTGGTGCTGGCGTGGGTTTCGCGTACGGGGTGGGCGAAGGGCAGTACAGAGCGGGTGAAGGGATTGCTGGTGGGGTTGGGGTGATCCATGGCAGGCGATTCGCCGATGAATTGAAGGCTTAAAGCCTCTCGGACTGTGACTCTGGCCTGTCGATCGATACAACCGCGTTGATCAGGACCAAGGTGGAACGGAGCTTGTTTCCGAAAGCGTGCAGAGAATGTCAGTCCCGATCCATGGTGAGCGGAGGGTTAGGAACGGCATGGCGCAGGCCTTGGCGGGGATGCGCGTTGATCACAACGAACGCTCCGCTAGAGATGGAACAAGCGTTCAGCGTTTCCGTGTGCCATTTTCTCCTTCTCTTCCTGGGTGACGGGCAGCGACTCCAGGAAACGTCTGGCACCTGCAAGGGTGAGGAAGGGATAGTCCACCGAGTACAGGATGCGATCCACCCCAACGACGGTCCGGATGAATTCGAACTGGGGGAGGGTCATCATGCCGCTCGGGGTAACGTAGACGTGCTGTTTGAAGGTGTCGGTGATGGAACGGGATAGTCCTGTGACGGCCTGTGGGATCGAATCGTCGAGTCGGTACAGATAGAACGGCACCATCTCTCCCCAGTGGCCGGAGATGACCTGAAGGTTTGGAAACTGGTCGAACTTCTTCGACAGGATAAGCCGAAGCAAATGGACTCCGGCTTCGTTGTGCCAGCCCCAGCCGAAGAGCGAAAGTCTCGCGCTCACCTGGGTTCCGAGACCACTGTAGTAAGGGGCTTGCACCTGCGGCAGGGGGTCTCCCGGATGCAGGTAAAGCGGCACACCGAGTTGGTTGAATTTGGCCAGGATCGGCTCGTAGCGAGGATCGTCCAAGAAGGTATCCCCTGGACGCCCAAGCAGCAGAGCGCCCACAAAGCCCAGCTCCTTTACTGCACGTTCGAGCTCCTCGGCTGCGGCTTGCGGTTGTCCCCACGGCAGGCAAGCGAATCCTCCAAAGCGGGATGGATTGGCCCGTACAGCTTCGGCGAGCCTGTCATTTGCCTGTCGCGTGAGCTGAACCTGCTGGTCCGCGGGCGCATGCTGCGAGGGGTTGCTGTAGGAAAGTATCTGCATGTCGATCCCATGCTCATCCATCAATGCAAGACGCCCGCCATCCAGGTCGGGAAGGAGCTTCGTCGAAACCTTGAAGCTGAGCGTGGATGGAAGCTTGTCATCGCCATCGTCGAGGCTTCCCTTGAAGTCGGCACCGACCTCCGTGAAGTACCCCGCCTCGGACTCCTGTTTCTTCTGACCAGCTTTGAGCAGGTCTTGGTCGGAGGTATGCTCCTCGACGCAAATAATCTTCATTTGTTCTCCGTTGCTGCGTTTGAGCAGCGCGTCGTGCACGATCCCTTGGATGATGCCTCAACTTGCAAGCCTAGGAGTTCAGGCGCAAGAGGCGCTTTGCGTTGCCGGACGCAACCTTTTGCAGCGTACTTTCGGGTAGATCGACCTGATCGAACCACTTGCCCGCATCCTTACTGGACTCATACGGATAGTCCACCGAAAACAGGACGCGATCTTCACCCATTTCGTCGATGGCGCAACGCAGCGGCCCCGTCGAGAAGAGGCCAGAGGTGGTGATCGAGATATTTTCACGCAGGTAGGCGGAAGGCAGCTTTTTGACCGGCAGGCCGAAGTTGACCCACTGAAAACGGCTGTCAAAGCGCCACAGGAAATAGGGCAGGCTTTCGCCTCCGTGCCCGAGGATGATCTGCGCCTTGGGATAGCGATCAAAGACGCCGGCATAGATCAGCCGCAGGGCATGGGTTGCTGTCTCAGGCGCCCAACCCCACAGCGCTCCCATGAGTTCAGGATGATCCTGATAGTTCTGTGGAACCTGAAAGGCGTTGGTTGGATGGAGGTAGATCGGAGTTTCCAGGTCAGCTACGCGCTCCCAAAGTACCTGGTACCTGTCTTCGTCCAAGTAGTGGCCATGCGTGTGCCCGTTGATTAGTGCACCATGGAAACCGAGCTGCCGGACACATCGCTCTAACTCGTCTGCCGCATCCTGCGGCGACTGCGTGGGCAAAGTGGCAAAGCCGCCGAAACGATCCGGATGACGCTGGATCTGAGCCGCGAGGAAGTCGTTGATCTTTCTAGCATCGGCCACGGCCTTTTTCGCATTCCTGGCGAACTCCACGCCTGGAACGGTATGGCTCAGAATGGACTTGCTAATCCCGCCATCGTTCATCGTCTGGAGGCGCAGGTCATCGAAGTCGGCGAGGTGATCGTCCAGCTGCTTGGCCAAGACTTTATCGGGAACGTATTGCGACGAGGAGGCATATTCGGGCAGCTCCGGCACACGGAAATGTTCTTCGAGGGCGATCTTTTCCATTGGATCTCCATCCTTCTCCACGTGCAGCTACCTGAGATGCGAGCGCCTGGTCTGCGGTGCAGACGCTAACATTCCTCGTATTTGGCTAACGAAATGGCATCGGCTGACGTCTCCCGCATCTACGGCTGCCCTACCGGCAACAAGCAACGCTCCATCCTGTTTACCTACAAAACGCGTGTATCCGTGCGATGAAGAGAATGGATTGTGATCCTTCTTCTGGTCAGAGCGACGACCCGTGTCTGCGGATGAGGCTTAGGAACTCGTTGCGGGTTTGGAGCTGGGTTTTGAAGACGCCCAGCATGGCGGAGGTGGTGGTCCAGGAAGATTGCTTTTCTACGCCGCGCATCATCATGCAGAGGTGCTGGCCTTCGAGGATGACGGCAACTCCCTGGGGGTGGATGGCTTCGTCGATGGACTCGGCGACCTGGCGGGTAAGGCGCTCCTGAACCTGGAGGCGGCGGGCAAAGACGTCGACCAGACGGGCAATTTTTGACAAGCCGATGACCTTGCCCTGGGGGACGTAGGCGACGTGAGCCTTGCCGAAGAAGGGCAGCAGGTGGTGCTCGCAGAGGGAGTAGAACTCAATGTCCTTGACAATGACCATCTCGTCGTAGTCGACGTCGAAGAGCGCGTTGTGGAGGACCTCTTCAACAGTTTGCCCGTAGCCGCGAGTGAGATAGGCCATGGATTTTTCCATGCGCTCGGGGGTACGCAGGAGGCCGTCGCGAGAGGGATCTTCACCGATGCGGCGGAGGAGCTCGCGGTGGAGGTCTTCGGTGGAGATGGTGGCGAGGGGGACGGCAGAAGCGGTTGCGGTGGGCATGGTCGCCTTTCGTTCGGGATCAGAGCCGGCCAGGCTGCGGCCGCGTGGGGCCGGACGGAGCGTCGCGGAAGTCGAAGGAGTTGTTGCTGGTCTCCGCGACGTGGATGTGTTCGAGATGCGCGTGGGGGAAGGTAGCGAAGATGCGATGGAGCTCGAGGGTGAGGTTTTCGGTTGAGGGTACGGAGGTGGCGAACGGGGCGAGGGTGTTGAGGTTGGTCTGGTCGAAGGGCTCGAGCAGATGCTGCTGGGCGAAGCGGTCGAGATCGGCGAGATTGGCGACCATGCCGGTGGAGGGGTCGACCGGGCCTGAAAGCGTGACCGTGACGATGTAGTTGTGTCCGTGGCCGAAGGGATTGTTGCATTTTCCGAAGGTGGCCTGGTTGGCTTCGGCGGAGAGGGACGCGGCGTGGAGGCGGTGCGAGGCGGAGAAGTGATAGCGGCGGTTCAGGTAGGCCTTCATGCGGGTCCCTTCCCTGCTCCGGGCTGGATCTCAGCGGCCGTTTCGAACTCGCCGTAGAAGTCGGCGAAGAGGTCGGGCGACTCGAAGACGCGGACGCGGTGGAGTTCGGCGTTGGGGATCTTGCCGGCGAGGCGGCGCCAGATGGCGATAGCGAGATTTTCGGTAGTCGGGATGGCGGTGCGGAAGTCAGGGACTTCGAGGTTGAGGTGGCGGTGGTCGAAGACGCTGACGACCTCGCGCTCGAGAATGTCTTTGAGCTGCTTGAGGTCGACGACGAAGCCGGTAACGGGGTCGATCTCGCCGGCGACGGTGACCTCGAGCGTGTAGTTGTGGCCGTGGCCGTTGCGGTTGGCGCACTTGCCAAAGATGCGCTGGTTTTCTTCAGGCGAGAGGGTGTCGTTCCAGTAGAAGTGGGCGGAAGAGAACTCGGCTTTGCGGGTGAGCAGGATCATGGCGTCGCTGGGCTTTCGATGATTTTAGCGAGAGGTGCGATGCAGAGGGTCTACTGGCGGGCGGTCGAGTAGGTGCGGCCCTTCCAAGCGATCGACTTGGCGAGGCGCACGCGGAAGAAGCTGCGAAAGAGGAGGAAGACGAACAGCGGCACGCCGAACAGGGACAGGGCGCAATCGAGGAAGGGGAAGTTAGATTTGGCGACGCGGGCGTAGAAGCGCCAGACGACGCGGGCCCACACCAGGTAAAACAGGGTTCGTTGGAGGCTGGTCCAGAGCGGCCACGTCTGGGCGATGACGGGGATGCCGAGGATGAGGAGGAAGTCGAGCAGGCGAAGCAGCGCAAGAGCGGTGGGCGAGGTGAAGAGCAGGGCGAGGTTCTTGGTCCAGCCTTCGATGAGGGCGGAGGTGCTGCGGTACATGCGGGCGGAAAGAGCGTCCGGAGCGTAGCGAAAGCGGATCGCGCGGCGGCTGCGCTTGAAGAGTCTGGCAAGGGCGACGTCTTCAAGGACGTTGAGGCCAACGGCGCGATGGCCGCCGACGGCGAAGTAGTCTTCGGCGACAACCAGGAGAAATTGGCCGTTGGCTGCGGCGGTGCGGTCTTCGGGGGCGTTGACGCGAGCGGGGGGGTAGGCGATGGCGAGCTCGGCGAAGACCAGAGGCATCAGCAGGCGCTGGCGCAGGCCGGAGGTAAGCTGGCGGGGCGAGTAGGAAAGCAGACTGACCTCATGCTTTTCGAGCTCGTGGCGGGCGCGGGAGAGACTGCCGGGCTCGTGGAGGGTGTCGGCGTCGGTGAACAGGAGGAGGCGTCCGCGGGCGGCCTGCGCTCCGGCCCAGCAGGCGTTGTTCTTGCCGGTGAAGCCGCCCTGGGAGGTGAGATCGAGCGGAGGGGCGTCGAGGAGCGTTACGCCGTCGAGGGTTGCGGCTTCTCGGGCGAGGTCGGCGGTCGCGTCGGTCGAGGCGTCGTTGACGATGAGGAGTTCCCAGTCGCGGCCGAGTTCGAGAGCTGGATCGGACTGTTTGAGAAGGGACGCAAGGCATGCGGGGAGGACATCGGCCTCGTCGCGCGCCGGGAGGATGACCGAGAGAGTGAAGTGTGGGGCACTGGATTCGGGAGTGGAGGGAAGCTCATTCATAAAAGAGGCGGGGCAACAGATCAGACTTCGTATTATAGGAAGAGGGAGCGGGACGTGCGCAAAGGCTGGAGAGCAAGCTGTAGATGGATACGCCCTGGGCTGCTGATGGGATGGATGGGGCTGGCCTGCGCCTCGGGTTGGGTGCTGGGGTGCGATCGGGGCGATCATCCGGGGAACATCGGCAGGCCTGCACCGGAGTTTGTGATGACAGACGGGGTGCAGACGGTCGATCTGGCGAAGCTACGGGGCAAGGTGGTGGTGCTGAATCTTTGGGCCACCTGGTGCGCGCCGTGTGTGGAGGAGCTTCCCAGCCTGCTGGCGCTGCAGCAGAAGATGCCCGGCCTCGAGGTGGTGGGGGTAAGTACCGACCAGGATGATGCGGTGTACCGGAAGTTCCTGGTCAAGCACAAGGTAGATCTGCTCACGGTGCGCGACGCGGACCAGAGGGTCAATGCGCTTTACGGCACGGTGCTGATTCCGGAGACGTACATTATTGACCAACGCGGTGTCGTACGGCGCAAATTCATCGGGCCGCAGGATTGGACCGGGCCCGAGATCCTGGATTACCTGAAGAAGTTGCAGAGTTGAGAACGAATGTGGCATGGTGCCGGCCGCGAGGCCGGGTGTAACCCTAGACTGTCGAGGAGAATCGTTTGACGTCTGAACTGCTGGCGGAGAAGGAAGCAGAAGAACAGGCTGGCAAAAAGACCACGCGGGAACGTTTGCCGGCGCGGCTCACAGGGTTGTTCCGCGGCGGGGTGCAGGAACTCCGCGTGACTGCGGAGCGGCGTGTGCCGTTTTTGGATGGATTGCGCGCGGTAGCCGTGCTGCTGGTCATCAATCAGCACATGGCGCAGACGTTCGCTTCGCGCTATGGCGCCAACGGCTACACCAACTTTGGGCTGACGCGAAACGGCTGGATGGGGGTGGACCTGTTCTTCGTGCTGAGCGGCTTCTTTATCGGATCGCAGCTTTGGCGCGAGTTGGGCAAAACGGGACGCATCTCGCTGAAGCTCTTCATGCTGCGGCGCGGCTTGCGCATCTGGCCGCTTTACTTCTTCATCTTCGCAGCAGTGTTTCTGTATGCACCGGCAGCGGCGGCGGCCAAGCAATATGGCTGGACGGACCTGGCATTTGTGACCAACTATGTCAATCACGGCATTGTGGACGGAAGCTGGTCCCTGTGCTCGGAGGAACAGTTCTATCTCCTGGCTCCGCTGGCTCTGCTTCTGATCGGGCCGCGGTCGATGCGTGGGTATCGCTGGGGCCTGGCGAGCCTGATGGGGCTTGTGCTGGTGGCCCGGGCTATGACCTTCCATGCGTGGACGGGGCACTTTCTGGGCAAAGACCCGCGCGCGTTTGCGCATCTCTACTATCCCTTTCACACGCACTGCGACGGCCTGATCGCGGGGTTGGTGGTTGCGAATCTGGCCTCAACGCATCGACGCGTGACCGGGTTGCTGGCACGGCCGGGTCTGCTGGTGTTGGTATGCGGTTTGCTGCTTGGCACGACGATGGCTTTGCGGGCGGACATTCTGCCGTTCACCGGGCTGGCGATCTTCTTCGCTTCGCTGGTGTGGTGGGGTATCCAGAGCGGAACTAGGTTGTTTGAGCAGCACATCTTTTATCTGCTCTCGCGCTTGTCGTTTGGGATGTATTTGAATCATGAGTATCTGCAGGGCTGGACGGTGAGCCGGTTGGAGCCTCTGCTGCGGGAGGCGCATGTTCCCGCGGTGGCTGGGGTAGCGTTTGGATTTGTGGCGTTGGCGAGTGTATCCATGGGGGTGGCGGCAGTAACGTTTTGCTTGGTGGAACATCCATTTCTGATGCTGCGAACGGCGCTGCTCAGACGAGCGGTACCCCACCTGACGGCGCACTAAAGTTTTTCGAGAAAGGGCCGATACAGAAACTAGCGGGTGAAAGTAGCCTTTGAGCCCTGTAATCCACATGGAGCGTCTAACTTCTATGCTGATAGGGTTGCCGTAACCTTAATGGGATGTCGCTCACGTGGAGCGAGCGGTACACTGGCAGTACTTCAACAGCGGGCGGTTTCAGAAGGGGGAACATGTTCGAACGCTATACAGAAAAGGCGCGGCGGGTGATTTTCTTTGCACGCTACGAGGCGAGTCAGTTTGGGTCGCCTTACATCGAGACCGAGCATCTCTTGCTCGGGCTGTTGCGGGAGGATAAGGCTTTGACCAATCGCTTCCTGCGCAGCCATGCGTCGGTGGAGTCGATTCGCAAGCAGATTGAAGGACATACGACGATCCGGGAGAAGGTTTCCACTTCCGTCGACCTGCCGCTTTCAAATGAATGCAAACGTGTGCTGGCGTACGCGGCGGAGGAGGCGGAGCGGCTTTCCCACAAGCATATCGGGACAGAGCATCTGCTGCTGGGTTTGCTGCGCGAGGAGAAGTGTTTTGCGGCGGAAATCTTGCAGGAGCGTGGACTGCGGCTGCCGGCGATCCGCGAAGAACTGCAGCGGACGACACAGGAAAAGCCTGCAGCGGCGCAGAAAGCCGGGCGCAGCGAGCAGTCGATGCTGGCGGAGTTCTCGCGCGACTTGACGCAATCAGCGATGGACCAGCAGCTGGATCCGCTGGTTGGGCGGGATACGGAGGTGGATCGCGTGATCCAGATTCTGTGCCGCCGGACCAAGAACAATCCGGTGTTGATCGGTGAACCGGGCGTGGGCAAGACGGCGATCGTCGAGGGCCTGGCGCAAAAGATTGCGGATGGGGAGGTGCCGTCTTTCCTGGCAGACAAGCGCGTGCTGGCTTTGGACCTGAGCTTGATCGTGGCGGGCACCAAGTATCGTGGGCAGTTTGAAGAGCGGCTGAAAACGATCATGAAGGAGTTGATGGAGAACCAAAACTCCATCGTGTTCATCGACGAGCTGCATACGCTGGTCGGGGCGGGGTCGGCTGAGGGTTCACTCGACGCGGCGAACATCCTGAAGCCGGCGCTGAGCCGAGGCGAGATCCAGTGCATTGGGGCGACGACTCCGGCGGAGTATCGTAAGTCGATTGAGAAGGATCGTTCCCTCGAGCGGCGTTTTCAGGCGGTCAAGGTGCCTCCTCCGAACGAGGAGGACGCAGTCAAGATCATCATGGGGATTAAGGAAAAGTACGAGAAGTTCCATGCGGTCTCGTACACCGATGATGCGATCAGCTTTTCGGTATCTCACTCCAGCCGCTATATTCCGGATCGGTTCCTGCCAGACAAAGCGATCGATTTGATCGACGAAGCTGGGGCGCGGGTCAAGCTGCGTCAGACTTCCCTGCCTGAAGAGCTGACCGAGGTGCAGAAGCGAATCAAGTTTATCGTTCACCGTATGGAAAACGCTATTGCGAACCACGAGTTCGAAAAAGCGCGGTTTTATTCGGATGAGGAGCGTAAAGAACGAGAGAATCTTCGTTCTCTACGGGACAAATATCACCTTGACGATTCGAGCGCGGGCATTGTGACGCGCGAAGATATCGAAGATGTGGTGAGCCGTTGGACGGGTGTGCCGATGACTTCTCTCAAGGAAGAAGAGACGCAACGGCTACTGCGGGTCGAAGAAGAGTTGCACAAGCGTGTGATTTCGCAGGATAAGGCGATCTCGGCGTTGGCGCGGGCCATTCGGAGATCGAGAGCAGGGCTCAAGAATCCTGCGCGGCCGATTGGCAGCTTCCTCTTCCTGGGACCGACCGGAGTGGGTAAAACCGAGATGGCGCGTACCTTGGCGCAGTTTCTCTTTGGGTCGGAGAAGTCGTTGATTCGATTCGATATGTCGGAGTTTATGGAAAAGCACTCGGTCTCAAAGCTGATCGGATCGCCTCCAGGCTACGTCGGTTACGAGGAGGGCGGCCAACTGACCGAACGAGTGAAGCGCAATCCGTACTCGGTGGTGCTGCTCGACGAGATTGAGAAGGCGCACCCTGATGTGTATAACCTGCTGCTGCAGGTCTTCGAAGACGGCCAACTGACCGATGGTTTGGGCAACACAGTCGACTTCAAAAACACCATTATCGTGATGACTTCGAACATCGGGGCCAAGCACCTGCAGAAGCAGCAGGGACTGGGTTTCCAGTCGAGCGACGAAAATATGGCGCTGGACAAGATGGAGGAATTAGTTCGCGGTGAGGTGAAACGGACGTTCAACCCGGAGTTCCTGAACCGGCTGGATGAGATCATCATCTTCACTTCGCTACTCGAGTCGGACCTGATGCAGATTCTGGAACTGCTGGTGCAGCAATTGAACACAAACCTGGTGCACAAGGCGATTACGCTGTCGGTGAACGACGATGCCAAGCGTTACATCCTGCAGAAAACGGCAAGCGACCGTACCTATGGCGCGCGGCCTTTGCGTAGGGCGCTGCAGCGGTTTGTCGAAGATCCACTGTCAGAGGCTCTGATTGCAGGCGGAATCGCAGAGCGGCCGGCGTTTCTTGAGGTGTACCTGGACAATAATCAGCTGTTCTATCGTCCGATCCTGGCGGATTCAGAAGAAAAAGCAGCGGGCCTGGCTCTCACCACGGTCTAACAGAACCAAATGAGGCGCTCCTGCCGGGTACCTTACCGGCGGGGCGTTTATTTTTGGCAGAGCTTTGTCTGGGGTCGAGGTCGTTATGATCGCTCGCGATCAAGACCCGCGAGTTCCCTCGCCCGGAGAAAAACAGAGGTGAACATAACGCGGTCGAGCCGTCCAGTATTGGTATTGCGTAGGGAGGGATGATAACTCCCCAGCAGATGGAGGCCATTGGGCAGCAGGTACTCCGCTCTATGAGCAAAGAGGTACGCAGAACGGCGTTCGATGACTCCGGTCTGCAGCAGGTGCGCCAAGTATCCATTCCAGGCAATTCTGCCAAGACAGACGACGACTTGGATGCGGGGCAGAGCGCGCAGTTCGGCAAGAAGATGCTGAGAGCAGGCGCGGACCTCCGCCGGAGCCGGCTTGTCACCGGGCGGCGCGCAGCGGACGACGGAGGCAATCCAGGCGTGGCGGAGTCTCAGGCCATCGGTGGCCGATACGGCGTAAGGTTTGTTCGCTAAGCCTAGATCGTGCAGGATTGGGTACATAAAGTCGCCGGAGCCATCGCCGGTAAAGACGCGTCCGGTGCGATTGGCACCGTGGGCTCCTGGAGCAAGTCCAAGGATGAGCACGCGAGCGCGTGGATCGCCAAAGCCCGGCACAGGACGGGCCCAATATGTCTGGTCGAGGTAGGCGCGACGGCGGACTTGACCGATGGCTTGGCAGTAACTTCGGAGCCGTGGACAGCGCTGGCACTCGACGATATCCTGTCGGGCTCTTTCAAGAGAAGGAGGAAGAACAGGAAGCAGGGTGGAGACGGGCGGCACTTGAAAGAGTATAAGGGCAGCTTGGGGCTCAAGCACACGCGAACCTGCCTGCAAGTGGCTACTTATTTTCTAGTTTCGACTCATGAACAGCCGTCTTCTGCCGATATAGGGAGTAGGTTTACTCGGGGAGTGCTTTGGAAGAGCAGCGCATCGGCGTGATGTATTTAAACCTGATCAAGGGCTGGTTTGTGAATCGCTGGGACGCACTGTTTCCCCGCGGCCTGCGCCGGTCGGCGGCCCTGCCCTTGTTGATCATCGGCGCGTCGATCGCTCTGCCGAGCTTAGGCTACTACCTGCACATGCGGGGGCGATTTTCAACCCTTAAACGACAGATCAAGGGCGAGCAACAGGGGCCGGCCGGCTCGTTTGTACGCCCGGGCGGGATTGAGCCGCTGGTGCTGACCCGGACGCTGACGTTGGGCAGCAACATGCCTGAGTTTCGCTCCATAACGCTGCTGCCAGGGTTGGGGATGGACGTGCTACAGCTGACCGCCTCGTTGCCGGAGCGCGGCGAGATGCAACTGCTTGCGGCTCCTACCGCGGACGACCTGGTGAATGGAGCGACTCCCGAGAGAACCGGCGTGAACGACTCGCATGGAGCGCTGGAGGTGCCCTGGGGTGGTCTGCTGATGGGTATGCCGACCCCGGTGGGCACGACGATTCGGACTATCTGGCGCGGCAATACGATTGAAGTGCCATCGGACGGAGTAGATAGCCACAGCTCGTCGGGGGGCCTGCTGGCGCTGCTTTCGACTGACACGGCGGAGAGTGCGACGGAGCCACAAGGGGAGGTAAGCCTGGCCACGTTTCACGCTAGCGACTTCAATCAGCATTGGCTTTCGAAGACGGATGTCTCGGTAAGCGTCACTCTGGGTCCGCGAACGCTCGACCTGACGGTTACGGCGAAGAACGTGGGCGATCAGCCGGAGCCGATGGGGATCGGCTGGCATCCACGTTTTTCTGTTCCCTCCGGAGATCGTGAATCAGCCGAGGTGCGCCTGCCGCTGGGCGAACAGATGGAATTTGTGGATGCTGCGCACGGCGTTCCTTCAGGCAGATCCGGCATACCCTCTGCTGCAGTGCAACGGCTGCAAGGTCATTCGGGGCGGCTTGGAAGAGACAGCCTGGATGTGACCTTAGTGAATTTGAAGCCCGCGCTGCTCGATAGCGGCACTGCGGCGGAGATGCGCGATCCTTCAAGTCACTTTGGGCTGCGTATGTCCGCCGATTCAACCAGCATCCAGGCGCTACGCGTGAGTTCACCCGCAGGACAAAGGTATGTGTCTCTTGGCACGCAGACGAACTTCGACGATCCGTTCGGGCGCGAACGGAGCGGAGGCGGTGGTCCGGGGATCACCGTTCTCGAGCCCGGCCAGTCCTTGCAGTGGAAGGTGCGGGTGGAGATCTTTGCGCTGGCACCACCTTGATCTTTGACGTGTGCGCTAGGCTGATCAACCTGGGCAGCTCGGGCGTTTGACCCTGCCCATCCATGACCCGTAGAGTGAAGAAGGTGATGGCCGCATTACGCTCCTAAACGTGCGTATCATTGCG
This sequence comes from uncultured Acidobacteriaceae bacterium, assembly GCA_964246225.1. Taxonomy (GTDB): domain Bacteria; phylum Acidobacteriota; class Terriglobia; order Terriglobales; family Acidobacteriaceae; genus Edaphobacter. The sequence continues at coordinate 12,235 of CAXTQE010000040.1, forward strand.
GTATTTTGATTCACCATGAAGGGTTGAACCTTGGCTTCTAACGAGATACTTGAGACAGAGAATGCGGCGGAGATGCCAATCTCCTTGCCAGAGGCGCAGGACGGAGTGCAAATCGCGGCTCACGAGCACGTTCCCAATGAGAACGCCAGTAACCATGATCATGGGGCTGCTCCGCAAGCTACGCTGAATCCGGAGTTGATGCGAGAGATTGCGGTTGAAGTGGACGCCGATACCGTTTCGAACGCGTTTCGCGCCGTGGTCAAACGGTACCAGAAGCTCGCCCGCATTCCTGGTTTTCGCGTGGGCAAGGTGCCGGAGACGGTCATCAAGAACCGGTTCGCGAAGGAAGTGCGGCAGGAAGTGCTGGATGAACTGGTGTCTGCCCGCTTTCGGCAGGCGATGGATGAGCAAAAGCTCACACCCGTGTCCCAACCTCAGCTGACGAACCTGATGCTGGTTGATGGCCAGCCGCTGCAGTTCAAGGCTGCGTTTGAGATAAAGCCGGACATCGATGTGACTGGTTATGATTCGATTGAGCTTGCACGACCGGACACTGCGTTGACCGACGCTGAATATGGCGCGGAGATGGCTCGGGTGATGGACCAGCATGCCACGGTGGAGCCGGTCGATGAGGACCGTCCGCTGATGGATGGCGACTGGGCCGAGATCCAGTTTCAGGGCGAGATCCAACAGATGGCGCAGGTTGAGGGCGAAGAACAGCCGGCAGTTGCACCGGAACCGATCCGCGGCGAGGATGTGCTGATCGAGGTAGGCGGATCGAATACTCTACAGGCATTTACGGACGCGCTGCGCGGGCAGAAGGTCGGCCAGGAGATGACCTTCGAGGTGACCTATCCCCACGACTTCGGTGAGGCCCAGCTTGCGGGTCAAACAATCAAGTACGACGTAACCGTGAAGGCGATTAAGCGGAAGACTTATCCGGAGAAGGATGAGGAGTTTGCAAAGCAGCTCGGCGACTTTGAGAGCTGGGCCGACTTTGAAGCAAATCTAAGGGAGATGGCCAGCGGGCGCAAAAAGGAGGCGCTGGAGAACCAGGCGCGCGATCGCATGCTGGGTGAGATGATTGCCAAGTTTCAGTTCCCCGTTCCGGAGACGTTTGTGCAGCAACAGATCGATGCGCGGCTAGACCGTGGCCTGCGTGCACTGGCGCAGCAGGGCATGACGTCGGACGATATGCGTAAGCTTGACTTCTACCGACTACGTTCGGCGCAGCGCGACCAGGCGGTTGCCGAAGTCAAGGCATCGCTGATCCTGGATCGTCTTGCCGAGATGGAATCGATCGAGGTGAGCGAAGATGAACTTGAGCGCGAGCTACTGATGGCTTCGCTCCAGGCGCGCGAGCCGCTCGACACCTTGCGGGCGCGGATGCTCCAGGATGGGACGATCGACCGGATGAAGGAGCAGATGCGCCGCGAGAAGACGGGTACGGTTGTGTACGAGCGTTTGGCGAAGTAATTGTGGGTGGTTCAGCCCATATCTGCGAAGAGATATGGGGCACCTGTTTCGGTAAGTTCTAACGTAAGGGAGAAGACGAGATGGGTTTGATTCCGTATGTAGTGGAGCAGACGAGCCGCGGTGAGCGGACCTATGACATTTACAGCCGTTTGCTGCGCGACAACATTATCTTTTTGGGAACTCCGATCGACGACAATGTAGCGAATGTGATCATTGCGCAGATGCTGTTTCTATCGGGCGAAGACCCAGAGAAAGACATTCAGATGTACATCAACTCGCCCGGCGGATCGATTACGGCGGGTCTGGCAATCTACGACACGATGCAGTACATCAAGAATGATGTAGTGACGTTCTGCATTGGACAAGCGGCTTCCATGGGTGCTTTTTTATTGATGGCCGGCAAGAAGGGTAAGCGATTTGCATTGCCAAACGCTCGTGTGCTCATTCACCAGCCGAGTATGGGTGGGTTGAGTGGGCAGGCAACCGACATCGACATTCATGCGCGGGAGATTCTACGGATTCGCGAGATCACCAACACCTTGATGGCAAAGAGCACCGGCCAGCCATTGGCGCAGATCGAGCGCGACGTGGAGCGCGACTTCATCATGACGGCTCCGCAGGCAAGAGAGTACGGGATCATTGACGACATCATCGATCGCCCGCGTAGTTAGCGGGACAATTACTTCGACTGGTGGTCTACCACGAAAGGGTTACTTTGGGTGGTCCCTCAGGCAGTTGCGCAGCCTGCTAAGTCACTGATTCGGGTGTAAACTGGGTAACTAGCGGCAGTCAATGTCGTCTTCACGGGGTTAGTCAATCTATGAAAACATCACGGGGTTCCGACGAATCGCTTCGCTGCTCGTTCTGCCACAAGACGCAGGATGCAGTGGCCAAGCTGATCAGTTCACCTTCGGATTACCCTCGGGCGTATATCTGTGATGAGTGCGTGGCGGTATGCAATTCTATCCTCGAGGATGACCGTACGGAAACAGCGCCCGGCGCCGCTCCTGCTCATCTTCCCAAGCCTCAAGAAGTGCGCGCGTTTCTCGATGAATACGTGATTGGGCAGGACCAGACCAAGAAGAAGCTTTCGGTTGCGGTTTATAACCACTACAAACGCATCCAGATGAATAAGACGCGCGGCAACGATGTGGAGCTTGCGAAGTCGAACATTCTGCTGGTTGGTCCGACTGGATCGGGAAAGACTCTGCTGGCGCAAACCCTGGCCAAAGTGCTGGATGTACCCTTCGCCATTGTGGACGCAACGACACTGACCGAAGCAGGTTACGTCGGAGAAGATGTCGAAAACATTATTCTGAAACTGCTGCAGGCGGCTGAGGGCGATGTGGTTCGCGCACAGCAAGGGATCATTTACATCGATGAAATCGATAAAATCGGCCGCAAAGACGAAAACCCTTCGATCACTCGCGATGTGAGCGGAGAAGGCGTTCAGCAGGCGTTGCTGAAGCTGTTGGAAGGAACGGTGGCGAACGTTCCGCCACAGGGCGGACGCAAGCATCCTCACCAGGAGTTCACTGCGGTCGATACCACGAACATTCTTTTTATCTGCGGCGGAGCTTTTGTTGGGTTGGAAAAAGTAATTGGTCGTCGCGTGGGCAAGAAGGCGCTCGGATTTAGAACGCTTGCTGCTCCAGACGGACTAGACCCAGATGTGACGCCGATCCGAGCGCAGCGTGATGACGAGTTACTACGCCAAGCGGAACCCCAGGATCTGCTGAAGTATGGATTGATTCCTGAGTTTGTCGGCCGGCTCCCCGTCCTGGGTGTGCTTGAGGAACTGGATGAGCATGCGCTGATCGAGATCCTGACCAAGCCAAAGAACGCAATCCTGAAGCAGTACATTAAGCTGTTTGAGTTTGAAGGCGTCAAGGTTACCTTTACCGACGACGCGGCTCGAGAGATTGCGCGCGAGGCCCTCCAGCGCAAGGTCGGTGCACGCGGTTTGCGGATGATTCTTGAAGAGTTGATGCTGGACCTGATGTATTACGTTCCGGGTAACAAGAAGGTAAAGGATCTATCGATCACGGCTGAGATGGTCAAGAAGCATGCATTGACACTGCCGATGTTGCTTGAAAAGGCCGGATAGCTTGTTGCCGTGAGCAGCTTTCGCGGGACGCATCAACCTTTTCACCCAGTAGTGATATATCCCGACGATCCACTGATCCTCCTTTCTTCTCCCCTTTACAATCAATGCAACGACTCCTACGGGGTGCATCCCCGTGGGAGCGAGAACGTCTAAACTCAGGAGAGATATGAAGACCAACGAAGAAACAATTCTGAGCCGCGACGTTCGTAAGCTTCCCATGATGCCGATCCGAGATATGGTGATCTTCCCGCACATGATGACGCCCTTTGTGGTTGGGCGTGACTCAAGCGTGCGGGCGTTAGAAGAGGCGTTGACCGGAGATCGTAAGATCTTCCTGGCGACGCAGCACGATGCTTCGGTCGACGAGCCGAGCGCCGACGACATCTTTGAAACAGGGACGATCGGCAACATTGTCCAGAGCGTGAAGATGCCGGACGGCAACATCAAAGTGCTGGTCGAAGGTGTGGAGCGGGCGCGGGCAATCGAGGTCAATGACGAAGACGGCTTCTTCGTGGCTACCGTGCGTACGGGCCGGACGCAGCTGGAGATGACGCCGCAGGTAGAGGCAATGATGCAGCGGGTGCACACGCTGTTTGAGCAGTACGTCAAGCTGCAGCAAAGCCTGAACTACGAGACGATGGCTGCCAGTGTGCGCGGCGATGAAGCGACCAAGCTCGCGGATACGATTGCGGCCAACCTGCAGCTATCGATTGAGGAAAAGCAGGAGCTGTTGGAGGTTTTCGACCCAGAGGTTCGCCTGTCGAAGATTGCCGATGTGCTCGATGTAGCCATCGAGAAGTTGAACATCGACCGCACGGTGCAGAGCCGGGTAAAGCGGCAGATGGAGAAGGCGCAAAAAGAGTACTACCTCAACGAGAAGATCAAGGCGATTCAGAAGGAGCTTGGCCGCGGGGAGAAGAGCGAATTCGACGAACTAAAGAAAAAGGTCGAATCCGCTGGCATGCCTAAAGATGTGCTCGAGAAGAGCCTGTTGGAGTTGAAAAAGCTGGAGGCCATGCCGCCTATGTCGGCTGAGTCTACGGTGAGCCGCAACTACCTCGACTGGCTCCTGGCGGTGCCGTGGAAGAAGCGCTCGAAGGAAATTCGGTCCATCGAGCATGCGGAGAAGATCTTGAATGAAGACCACTATGGGCTTGAGAAGATCAAGGAGCGGATCCTTGAGTTCCTCGCTGTGCGTCAGCTGGTCAAGAATCCGAAGGGGTCGATCCTGTGTTTTGTTGGGCCGCCGGGCGTGGGCAAGACCTCGCTGGGGCAGTCCATCGCGAAGGCGACCGGTCGGCGTTTTGTGCGCATGTCGCTGGGCGGTGTGAGAGATGAGGCGGAGATTCGCGGGCATCGGCGGACGTACATTGGAGCGCTTCCCGGGCAGATCATTCAGTCGATGAAGAAAGCCGGGACGAAGAACCCGGTGTTCCTGCTCGATGAAGTGGATAAGATGGCGTCGGACTTCCGGGGCGATCCAGCGAGTGCGCTCCTGGAAGTGCTGGACCCGGAACAGAATACTTCCTTCCAGGATCACTACCTGGATGTTGAGTACGATCTTTCCCAGGTTTTGTTTGTTGCTACGGCGAACGTGTTGGACACGATTCCTGGACCGCTGCAGGATCGTATGGAGATCATTCGTCTTCATGGATATACGGAAGTTGAGAAGCTTGAGATCGCCAAGCAGTACCTGGTAAAGAAGCAGCGCGAAGGTACCGGGCTAACGCCGGAGCAGATTATTCTTGAAGACTCGGCGTTGAAGGGCATTATCCGCTACTACACGCGCGAGGCTGGTGTGCGCAATCTGGAGCGTGAGATCGGGAACGTTTGTCGGAAGTTGGCGCGAAAGATTGTGCAGAATGGTCCGGACGAAGCCAAGACATTCTCAGAGACAGTGACGGAGGAGTCGCTTGAGGGGCTGCTGGGCGTGGCGAAGTTCCGCGATTCAGAGGTGCACGAAAAGAGCGAGGTCGGCCTCGTCACCGGGCTGGCGTGGACCAGTGTTGGTGGAACGATTCTGCAGACAGAAGTGCAGGTGCTGGACGGCAAAGGTAAGATGACGGCGACCGGGCAACTGGGCGACGTGATGAAGGAATCGGTGGAGGCGGCGCTTAGTTACACACGTTCGAGAGCTGGACATCTTGGCCTGGCACGGGACTTCTACCGGAACATTGACATCCATGTGCATGTGCCGGAGGGCGCTACCCCGAAGGATGGTCCGTCGGCCGGAATCACCATTGCTACCGGTCTGGCGAGTGCCTTGACGAAGATCAAAGTTCGCCGAGACATTGCGATGACGGGCGAGATCACTTTACGCGGCAAGGTACTGGCTATCGGTGGGTTGAAAGAAAAACTGCTGGCGGCTCATCGTGCGGGTATTTTTGAGGCGATTTTACCTGCAGCGAACCGCAAGGATCTGGCCGATCTGCCGGAGCTGCTAAAGAACACGATGAAGTTGCACTTTGTCGAAGAGATGGATGAAGTGCTAGTTATTGCGCTTGAAGAGGAGCTTTCGCCGCTTGCGGAGGAGACCCCTGCAGCGCTGACGAACGTCATACCTCCGGTACTTGGTTCGCCTCACCAACCGGTAGCACACCAGTAACCCTGTGGCAATTAAAGATAAAGGCCGGATGGCTCTTGAGAGCTATCCGGCTTTTCCCGTGCTGTACTGAGTCTAAACGGAGCGCCGACCTGTAACGAAGTGCATGATGATCGAAATGACCGCGAAGATCAGCAGAAGATGAATGAGAAAGCCGGTCACGTGGAAGATGGTGAAACCGCCGATCCAAAGAAGCACGAGGACTACCGCGAGGATGAGGAACATAGAACCTTCTTTTCTTGCAAGATTGGTCGCTTTGCGCCTCGTCGAACGTGTTTACGGACGACAGCAGCCCATCGCATACAAATGATGAGAGACACAATCCAAGCCCTAAGTTGCTCTGGCCCGACTTCCTCGTGCATGCGGAAGCCTACACTCCTCCAGCAATGGAGGGGATGAGCATGACTTCGTCGCCGTCCTGGAAGGTGTAGGTGTCGCCGCCGAGGAAGCGGATGTCTTCATCGTTGACGTAGATGTTGATGAATCTCCGGAGCTTCCCCTGGTCGTCCTTGATCTGGGTGGAGAGCGCGGGGAAGTTCTGGTCGATGTCTTCAATCAGCGCCGGAAGGTTGGAGGCTTCACTGGTGAGCTGTTTCTGGCCTTCGGTGTGGCGGACGAAGGCGGTGGGAAGAATGATCTTGATGGCGATGGAAGTACTCCTTGAGCTTTCAAGCCTGCGAAGAACCAGACACGGGATTTATGGCTTCGCCAAAATGATGGCGTTGCCGAGCAGGTTGGTCAGTCGGCGGCGACTAGTTCGGGTTGGGGGACACCGTCGAGCTCGCGCAGGTACTCGGTGAAGTCGGCGAGCCTCGGGCGTACGGCACGGGCATCAAGGTGGTCGAAGCGGCCGGCGAGGGCGTCGGTGGTCTTCAGGCCATTGCCGGTGATGCAGACGACGGTGGTCTGGTGGCGCTCGATGCGACCCTGGGCGTAGAGGCGCGCGGTGACGGCGGTGGTCACGCCTCCGGCGGTCTCGGTGAAGATGCCTTCGGTTTCGGCGAGTTCCTGGATCCCGGAGACGATCTCCACGTCGGAGACGTCCTCGGCCCAGCCCCCGGTGGCGCGGATCATCTTTGAGGCGGCGGGACCGTCGGCGGGGTTGCCGATGGCGAGCGAGCGGGCGATGGTGTTGGGGCGCTGCGGCTCGATGTAGTCCCAGCCCTCACGGACTGAGTGCGAGATGGGTGAGCAGCCGGTGGCCTGGGCACCGAAGAAGCGGACCGGTTTGTCCTCAACCAGGCCGAGAGCGATGAGCTCGTTGAAGGCCTTGCGGAGCTTGCGGATAAGCGAACCGCCGGCCATGGGGCAGACAACGTTGTCGGGCAGACGCCAGCCGAGCTGCTCGGCGATCTCGTAGCCCTGGGTTTTGGAGCCCTCGGCGTAGTAGGGGCGCAGGTTGACGTTGACGAAGCCGTAGCTATACTCGTCCGCGATGAGGGTACAGAGGCGGTTGACATGGTCGTAGTTGCCGTCGATGCGGACCAGGCGTGCGCCGTAGACGAGGGTGTTGAGAATCTTGGCGGGTTCGAGGTCGGCGGGGATGAGGATGCAGGCCTTGAGGCCGAGCCGGGCGGCCTGCGCGGCGACTGAGTTGGCGAGGTTGCCGGTTGAGGAGCAGCCGACGGTCTCAAAGCCGAACTTTTGCGCATTGGCGAGGGCTACGGAGACGACGCGGTCCTTGAAGGAGAGCGTCGGGAAGCAGACGGAGTCGTTTTTAAGGAAGAGCTGGTCGGCGCCGACACGCTTGCCGAGATTGCGCGCGCGGACGAGGGGAGTAAAGCCTACGGGGAGGTCGGGCTCAAAGCCCTCCGGGATGGGCAGCAACGCGGCGTAGCGCCAGATGTCAAATGGGCCGGCGGCGATGGCGGCTCGGGTAAAGCGGCCCTGCTGCTTAATGAGGTCGAGGTCGTACTGGACTTCAAGCGGCGCCAGGCACTCGGGGCAGCCGGACAGGGGACGATTGCCGAAGGTTCGGCCGCACTCGTTGCACTTCAATTGGTAGGTCTGACAGGAATACTCCATTGCTCAGCTCTCCTCGGTGGTACGTGGAGAGGGGGCTGGCGTGTCTGACGCAACTCAGATGGAAGGGGAAGGAGGTACGGGGGTTTGCGATTTGGCCAGGGTACAGCCAAGTCACTTGCTCCGAATCTCATGTTCCCTGTTTACCGCCGAAGCGGCTATCCAGGAGAGAGTTGACACCGGTACGCGTTTGTTCTGTCCGGTTGTCGTGGCGTCAAAGGGCTCGTCCCTCAACCACTCTGCATGAAATTCAAATCAGCCGAAGCTGACTGGAATGATTTAACGATAGCACAGGAAGCAAGAAGGCGGCAATATGCACTTTGGTGCGATGAAACGCTATCCCCAGTTTGGAGGATGGCTGCTTCCCTGCCCTGGGGAATGGCACGGCTGCAGCCGGATGCGATAATACGGCTCGAATGCCTGCCAGGAGATGGACCGTTGCCGGAAACTGAAGATCAGACCAGGTTGGCGAAAGATCCCAAGGTATCGATTTTGATGCCCTGCTATCGCGGCGTGAAGTACCTGGAGGCGGCGGTCGAGAGCTGTCTTGGCCAGAGCTTTCAGGACTTCGAACTGATCTGCGTCGACGATAAAAGTCCAGATGACACGCTGGCGTTTGTGCGGGAACTGGCGCGGCGGGATAGGCGTATCCGGGTGATTGCGCGGGAGAAGAACGGCGGTCAGGGACGGGCGTTTCAAACAGCGCTCGATGCAAGCCGGGGCACGTTTGTGACGCGGCTGGCGCAGGACGACCTCTTCTACCCGGAGGCGCTCGCGGTGATGCTGGCTGAGCTTGAACGTCATCCCGAGGCAGGCATGACGTACTGCGACATGGAGCAGATCGATCCTGAGGGCAAGGTGCTGTATCCGATGGTGACCGAGGAGCCGGGGTGCGCGCTGCTGCCGCGGTGCCGGGTGGGGCTATGCGTGATGTGGCGGCGCGAGGTGCATGCCAAGACCGGCGGCTTCGCGGCGGACACGTACTCAGAGGACTACGATCTGTGGCTGCAGATTTCGGCGCACTATCCGATTGTGAAGACGCACGGACCGCCGCAGCTTGGATTTCGCAAGCATGACAGCCAGGCCTCCAATGAGTCGCGGCGGCTGACGGAGTCCTCGCGCAAGGCGCATCTGCGCTATCACCAGACGCTGGCGCGGATGTCACCCTGGTCGCTAGACGCACGGGTGAAGGTGCTGAAGGGACATGTGCACCTGCTGCTGATGCGGGCGCGTTAGACGATCAGGAGCGTGCGCGCTAGAGGAGCCGGTCGGCCTGGTCGCGTCCGCTGCCCGGAGCGAGGGGAAGCGCGGGCTGGATGCCGACGAGCAGATCTTCCTTGCGCATGACGAGCGTGGTTGCGTTGAGCGAGGCGAGCTCAAAGCCGTGGCCGTGGGTGATGGCGTCGGTGGGGCAGGCCTCGACGCAGTAGCCGCAGAAGATGCAGCGGTTGTAGTCGATGTTGTAGACCTTGGCGTAGCGCTCGGCGGAGGAGATGCGGACTTCGTCGGTGTTCTCGGCGGCCTCGATGTAGATGCAGTTGGACGGGCAGGCCGCGGCGCAAAGGAAGCAGGCGACACACTTTTCCAGGCCATTCTCATCGCGCTGCAGCTGGTGCTTGCCGCGGAAGCGTTGCTCAAACTGCGCGCCGCGCAGGGGTCCCTTGCCGTCGGGGTAGTTTTCGACCTCGGTGGGCTGGAACATCTGGCCGAAGGTGATGCTCATTCCCTTGGCGATCGCGGCAGTATTTTTGAGGATCGACATAGGTCAAGTATAGCCGGGTGGGCTGGTCTCCGTATTGATGAGGTCATCGAGTTACGGTATGGTTCGGAGACGAGGGGACAGCCATGAAGAAGTTTGCGGGTTTTGTGTTGGCCGTGTGTGCGGGCCTGGGTGGAGCGATGAGGAGCGTTGGCCAGCAAGCGCCGATGGAGCCGATGCCGGAGCACCACGAACATAAGCCTGCGACTCCATCGAAGAGCCTGGTGGTGACGATGAATGGCAAGGCCGCGACGCTTTCCGTGGCCGACCTGCAGGCGATGCCGCAGCGAACGCTGACCGTGCACAACGGCCACAGCAACGTGGACGAGACGTATACAGGGGTGGGTTTGAGCGACCTGCTGGAGAAGTATGGCTTGACGCTCAAAGGGGACGGCGCGCAGAAGATCTATCACAGCTATGTGCGCGCGGAGGGGACGGACAACTACTGGGTGCTGTACTCGGCTTCGGAGCTCGAGTTCGGGCTGCACATTGGCGATGCGGTGGTGGCGCTGAGCATGGACGGCAAGCCGCTGGGGGCGGAGGGGGATTTCAAGATGGTGTCAGCGGATGAGAAGCGGCCGGCGCGGTGGGTGCGGAATTTGAAGTCGTTGACGGTGGTGACGCTGCCGTAGCGGCTGTTCTAGGTGACCGGAGGCAAGTTGCTTCAGGGCTGAACGTTGGCATCAAAGGCACCGGTTTCTACGACGCCTCCGTGCTTCATCTGGATGAAGATGCGGTAGCGGCCTGCGGAGGGCAGGCCATAGGGGAAGTCGACTGCGGCGGGCAGCGGGCCGGCAGAGGTCATGGCAGACATGGAGCCTGCGCCGTTCATGCTGGCGTCGGCGAGCATGACGTCGGCCATGGCGGCGGAGCCTTCGGGGTGGGTGTGGGCGAAGACCGTGCCGTCGGTCTTGACGAAGGCGGCGTGGCCGAGCATGCCCAGGTAGGGCTCGATGTCGGTGGCGGGCTTGCCCTGCGGATTGAGCAGTTCAAAGTGGAAGTTGTAGGCCGCATTGGCGTGGAGCACGTTGGGACGTTCCCAGACCAGGGTGTAGCCGTCGGGAAGCCTGTAGGCAGGGCCGAGTTGGCCTGCCCCCAGCGGGGCCGGGCTCGCTTCGGCGTCGTCCGGGGCGAGTGCGCCACCGTTCATGTTGGGCGGGATGTTCACGGTAGCGAGCAGGGTCTCGGGGAAGCCGTTGCCGTGAACGATGTCGCCGTAGAGGCGGTACTGACCCGGCGGCATGACAGGGAGCTTGATCTGGAATCCGTTGCTGCTGGTGAGGTCGGGGTGGAGATGAAAGACGGCGTCCATTCCCGGTTCGCGGATGGCGTAGAGATGCATCACCTTACCGTGGTCAAGCAGGAAACGATCGGCGGCGGGATCCTTGATGCGGAATTTTGCTGCGGCGGTAGGTTGCGGCGTTCCGGGCTGCAGCGTGAGCTCATTACCGGTGAGCGTAGCCTGGAGCGGCAGAGGCTTGTAGACGTTCCCGGCGTAGCTGGCTGCTTCAACGTTCCACCACTTGGCTCCGAGGGCGACGATCAGGGCCATCAAGACGAGGCTGCCCAGCATGGCGAGGCGGCCAAAGCGAGCGCGCTGCGGAGTCGCTGTTTCTCCCGGGTTCAGGCCCGATTCACGTACGGAGGCGGCTACGATGCCGGCCATTGAGAGGACCAGGAACAGCCCGAGCAGGCCGAGTGCGAAGCCCATGCCGCGCTGCATCTTGAGGGTGGCGACGGGCACGGCGAGCACGGGAACCGACGCCTGCTGGACGCCGGACGCGCCCTGGATTTCAAAGCGCACCTGCCAGGTTCCGGAGGCCATCATCCAGACGGCGCCGGTGAAAAAGGCGGGATCGGAGGCGGAGGCGCGCATGGGATCGGAGGCGGGAGGATGTTTTGAGGCCTCGCCGGTAACTGGAAGCGGCGTGATGGTAAGGCCGGAGATAGAGGCTCCGGAGCTACGGGCCTCCACGGTGGCGACTCCGGGGATGACGTTCGGTGGGCGAACGGTGACGTAGAGGGTATACGGGCCGGCATGAACGGTTTCAAAGACGTCCTTCGAGCCGAGATGTGCGTGGGCAAAGGGCGCCAGGAGAAGCAGGGAGAGCAGGAGGGCGAGACGCTTCACCGCTGCACCTTTTTCATCCAGCCTCCGAAGAGCCAGCCGAGGCCGGTTCCGACGGCGCCATAGACGGCGGCGCAAACGAGTCCGAGCGCGAGACGTGGGCCTGAGTCGGGTTCGACGAAGACGCGCAGGCGATCCCAGCCGTTCGGGCGTGAGTTGTAGTCGAAGTAGATGGTTCCGAAGAAGCGGTTCTGGCTGGCCTTGGTCATGAGGAAGCTGGCGAAGGGCCACTCGACGAGGAAGAGGACGGCGGTGAAGACGATGCCGGAGACGGCGGCGATCTGCCACAGCTTCCAGCCGCGGGTACGTTGCCAGAGCAGGTCGAGCGCAAAGGCTGGAACGAGGATGAGGATGGGGAACTTGGCGGGAACGAGGTGCGTGACCGGGAAGTAAACGGGGCCGAGCTTGGGGGAGGCGGAGACGAGGGGGAAGAGGAGGATTTCGGCCATCGAGAAGAGCGTGTAGGTGAGTGCGGTCAGGGTGCAGGCCCAGCGGCTGCCGGAGGCGCGGGCGAGCAGGGCGAAGACGACGGGAAGGCCGATGGCCATGGCGGTGTACGCGTTGGCACGATGGAGCAGGATGTCCCAGGTCTCTTCCTGGAGGAAGAACATCTGGCCGACGATCATAAGACCTCCCATGTAGAGGAAGAGCGACTGCAGGGTGCGGTGCAGAGCTTCATCGCCGGGGCGGGTTTGCTGGGCGGCACGGTTCATGGCGGCGAGGATGAGGAACTGCACGCCGACCGAGACGCCGCGGATGCCGAGGATAAGCAGGGTGTGGGGCGGGGAGATGATCTTGACGTCGAGACCGTAGGCGCTGTGCCACCAGTTATCGAAGGGCGCGGAGGTGAGCATGGCGATGCCTCCCCAGGCCGCGAGGAAGGCTCCGAGCGGGGCACGGAAGCCGAACACGGAGACCGATTCGCGCTTGAGTTGCAGCGACCGGCCGAAGGTGGTCGAGAGGATGAGGTAGCCGCAGACGATGGCGGCGATGACCCCGCAGGCGTAGATGGCGAGATGCGGGGCAGTGAGGAAGGAGTCGCGGCCGATGGAGCGATGCCAGGCGACGTCCCACGAACCGCCGATCGAGGAGGAGGTGACGGCAAGGACGCCGGCCCAGATGGTCCAGGGAACTGCGGCCGGTCGTTTTGCTCCGCTGGGGAGGTCGGAGGCGAAGGAGGCGACAGAGGTGGACATGATGGGTCTTCCTTAGGAAGCCGGCTTAGGGCAGGCGTGCGGTGGGACCGTGCCAGGTCCAGTTTACGCCTGGTGAAGGGTGGGGGCTGCTAGGCCCTGGCTGCTTTTTGGTGGGCGCACATCTGCTTCCAGTCGGCGTTGGTCTGCGCGGCATAGGCCTCGGCGAAGCGGACAACGGCCTGCTGGAAGCGGTTGCTGGTGCCGATGTAGCCGGAAAGGATGCGGGCGTCGCCGGCGCGGGCGTGTCCCCGGGCAAGAATCTCTCCGCAGACGGCGGCGTACTGGCTGAGGTCTTCGGCTTTGAGTGTGGTGACATCGAGCGAGGCCTTGTGGTCGTTGAGTTGGCGGACGAGGTAGTCGCGGCCTTCGATGCGCGTCCAGCCGAGCATGGGATCGGACTGGATCTGCATGGCGCGTTGGCCGTCGGCGGTACGTTGGCCCTCGTGGCCGGGATCGGCGGCGTTGCGGAGATAGGGTGCCCAGGCGGAGCGGACCTCCTGCTTGATTTGCAGGAAGAGCGGGTCTCTTCTTTCTTTCTCTTTGCCGCCGCCATTGCCTTCGAGGTAAATGCAGTAATCGCGCAGACCGACGGAGCCGGTGCCAACGACTTTGAAGGCAACGGCGAGAGGGCGGAACTGGGTTAGAAAATGGCGATGCTCCGGCAGCAGGCTGTCGGCGTACTCGGCGAGAGAGGCGAGTACCTTCTTCTTTTCGCTGGCCTGGACAGGCCGGAGCACAGGCGGATGAGAGCGAAACCTGGGACTGTGTGTGGAAGACTCGATGAGGCGCTCGAGAGAGTTGAGCGGGGTCTCGCGCTGCGCCTTCAGGAGAATCTTGGTGATGGGAGCGATCGTGCCGAGGCGGTGGACCTGATAGCGGGCGACGTCGAGGATAGGCATGCGGGCAAAGCGCGCCATCATGCTTGCGTAGCTGTGGACGAAGAGCTCGGCGGCATCCTTGGCGTACTGCCCCTTGGCGGCGGCGCCGGCCAGGACGATGCTGGTCGCCATGCGCCGGACGTCCCAGTCGAAGGGGCCCTGGATGGTCTCGTCGAAGTCGTTGATGTCGAAGATGAGGCGGCCGTCGAGCCCGGCGAAGGAGCCGAGGTTCTGGACGTGGGCGTCGCCGCAGAGCTGGGTGAGGATGCCGGTGGTGGGGACGAGCGAAAGATCGTAGGCCATGACCGGGACGGCACCGCGAAAGTAGCCGAAGGGCGAGGCCGCCATGCGCTGATTTTTGAGGGCAATGAGTTTAGGCAGGCGGCCCTGAACCGATTCGGCGAGCAGGTCTTTGGGGTCGCGCTGACGCAGAGAGGGATTCCACTCTGCCAGGCTATCGCGCGGGCAGGCGGTGCGCTTCCCTGCCCCGAGGGTGCGGAGTTCTTCGGGGGTTTGGGGGCCGGCGTCTTGTTTGGTTTTCTGTGCGATACGTTTCTTCACGTTGATGTTCAGTGTACGGACGCCTTGTGGCTGCGGAAAGAGATCATGGTCTGGTGGGGTCGATGATCTTTAGCCTGGGGAAATGCGTCCGGTAAAAGCCGCGATCGCGGGTGACGAGAGCGTCAGCCTGGTGAGTCGCGTGCGCAGCGATTAGGAAGTCGGGCAGGATGCGGGTACGCTTGCCGCCGGAGCGAAGGTAACTCGACCAGGAACGAGATGCCAGAAAGCTGCTGGCTGGGTTCAGAGACTCAGGGATTACATCCAAGCTCGCAAGAAAATCATCGCAGAGCTGCTGACCAGGAAAGAGCGTGCATACTTCCGCATACACGATATCGCAGATCAGGACTGGACCGCGCATTTTGGCTTGTTGTAAAGCAGCAATTGAAGTCGGTCCGAAGACGGGATTTCCCTGCCGGATGTCGATCAGGATATTGGAATCAAATGCAGAAAGCATGCGAACTATCGGCCACGCAATGCTTCGATCAGGGCGTCAGAGTTCTCAAAGCCGAGCTCTTTCATTCTGTCCGCGCCGGAGCCGTACCACTTTTTGATGGCCTCATCAAATTTCTTCTGGTCGCGTTTGGGTTGAACGGTGACTGCGCCGTTCTTTACCTTCACCTCAACCTCCCCATTCGGAATGAAGCCATATCTCTCGCGGATGGCTTTGGGAATCGTTATCTGTCCGCGCTCAGTCATTTTCATATTGCTAAGTATGAATGTCGATTCGTACTTTGTCGACGAGGAAGCGTGTAAACGTCGCTGACAATTAGCGATACACAGACGCAAGTTCTACTCAATACGAAGCTTCTTCCACATGGTGTCGACTCTGGCCTTGACCTCTTTGGGCATGGCAAGCATCGGAGGCCATTGCCGGGTGAACCCTTCGGCGGGCCACTTGCGGGTGGCGTCGATGCCCATCTTCGAGCCGAAGTTAGGCAGGCGGCTCGCGTGGTCGAGCGAATCCACCGGGCCGAGGGTGAATTGGATGTCGCGCTCGGGGTCGATGTTGTTGGCCGTGCGAAGCGTAACCTCGTTGAGGTCCTGCACGTCACAGTCCTCGTCGACAACGATGATGCACTTAGTGAACATGGCCTGGCCGAGCGCCCAGATGCCATTCATGACCTTGCGCGCGTGGCCGGGGTAAGACTTGCGGATCGACAGGATCATCAGGTTATGGAAGACGCCGGCCGCGGGCAGGTTGACGTCGACAATCTCAGGCAGCGTCAATTGCATGAGGGGAAGGAAGATGCGCTCAACGGCTTTGCCCATCCAGGCGTCTTCCATGGGCGGCTTGCCGACGACGGTGGCGGCGTAGATAGGCTTTTTACGGTGGGTGATAGCGGTGAGATGGAAGACGGGATACTCGTCCTGCATGGTGTAGAAG
>CAXTQE010000041.1:0-18538 GCA_964246225.1 uncultured Acidobacteriaceae bacterium
CGTGAAGGCGGCAGGACCGTCGGCGCGGGAACGATCAGCGAGATCATCAAGTAACACGCTTGTGAGGGGTTGAACGGCGGGCTTCGGCTCGCCGTTCTTCTTTGCAGCCCGATGCATTCGGGCGGGTTAGAATGACCGCATGGCGGCTTTGGCTGAACTTGTCGGGCTGAACAGCTTCTCGCTCACGGGTCTTCCTTGGCCCGTGACGATCCGTTTCCCGAGGTCTCTCAGTGACAAGGAACTCATCGCGTTTTCGCGTAATAACCGGCCGTACCGGATCGAGCTACATCTTCCCTTGCGGTCTTCCATGGCCATACCAGCTTTTAGACTAGACGTGAGCGGATGGACCGCGGGTAGCGGCAGAAACGGCGCCTAGGCGCTTTGAGAAATGGGGAAACTGGTGGATAATAGATAAGCCGAGCGTGGCCTGACCGCTCTGCCTCCGTTTACAATCAGGTCTACAGGTTGCAGGTGCCTCAAGCCTGCGTCGCGGCGTGCCGGACATCGGGTTATTGCAACGAACGGCAAGCTGCTTGCCAGCCGAAGTGGCTGGTCACGATAGGAGAACACATCATGCGCGAAATCATTACTCTTCAGTGCCCCGATTGCAAGAACCGCAATTACTCCACAACCAAGAACAAGAGGACGACTACCGGCCGTCTGGAGTTTCAGAAGTTCTGCAATACGTGCCGCAAGCACACGCCACACAAAGAGACCAAGTAAGTTGTTTTGCGGGTGAGCTGTCGCTCTCCCGCATCCTGGGGGAGTAAGCTCAACGGTTAAACTGTCGGTCTCCAAAACCGAACTTCTCGGTTCGAATCCGAGCTCCCCCGCCAGTTTTGATAGATCGTAGTGGTAGGAACAGAAGAGGCGATGCGATGGCGAAGACGACAGCGTTAGTGGCAGAGCCAACTACCGGTCTGGATCGGCTCAAAACTGGCCCGGCCCGGCTGGGCGAGTTCCTCAAAGACGTACGCGCCGAAATGAGGAAGGTCATTACGCCCTCGCGCGAGGAAGTCAAGAACACGACCATCGTCGTGATCATCACGGTGTTCATCTTCGCCGGCTACTTTGCGATCGTGGACGCGATCGCCGGCAATGCCATCACATTTGTTTTTAACCATCTGGCCAAGTCGAACTAAGTCGAATCTGGTAAAGGTGAGCTGCTTCAGGTCTAGGCGTTGCGGCGCGGAAGAGGGTTACGGGTATGGCAGTTGAGGAATTGAATTCGGAAGAGCAGCTTCCGCCCGAGGGCGAACATCTTGCTCCTCCGGCCAATGAAAATTTCAAGTGGTACATCATTCACGCCTATTCAGGGTTCGAGCGCAAGGTAAAGGAGTCGCTTGAGAGTCGGATTCGCGCGTACAACCTGGAGCAAAAGATCGGCCGGATCGAGATTCCGCTCGAGCCAACCACCGAGCTACGTAACGGCAAGAAGGTCACGATTGACCGCGTGTTCCTGCCCGGGTATGTGTTCGTCGAG
The DNA here is from genome assembly GCA_964246225.1 of uncultured Acidobacteriaceae bacterium. Classification (GTDB taxonomy): domain Bacteria; phylum Acidobacteriota; class Terriglobia; order Terriglobales; family Acidobacteriaceae; genus Edaphobacter. The sequence continues at coordinate 1,484 of CAXTQE010000041.1, forward strand.
ATGGATCTCGACAACGATCTGTGGCATGTGATTAAGAACACGCCGCGAGTGACGGGCTTTTTGGGTACTGGGGACAGCCCGGTTGCGTTAAGCGAGACCGAAGTGGCCGGCATGTTGAATCGTGCCGATGTGTCGAAAGACAAGCCTACGATGAAGGTGAAGTTCGACAAGGGAGAACAGGTTCGGATCAATGAAGGACCATTCACCAACTTCAATGGCGCGGTGGACGATGTAAACGAAGAGAAGCAGACCCTGAAGGTCATGGTCAGTATCTTTGGACGTCCCACCCCGGTCGAGATTGAGTTCTCGAAGGTCGACAAGATGGTGGATTAGTAGAAAAGAAGTAGACGTTCTGCGCGGGCAGCACGCCGGAGCGAGTTACGTGTCTTGGTAAAGAATAGGCTGCGGCAGGGACAAAGCATAGTCCTACGGGATGATTCAAAAGGGAAATCCGCTCTAAGAGGATAAGATGGCACCGAAAAAGATCAATGGATATGTCAAGTTGCAGGTAATGGCCGGCAAAGCTACACCCGCACCACCGATCGGCCCCGCGCTCGGTCAGGCGCAGGTCAACATCATGGAGTTCTGCAAACAGTTCAACGATCGCACCAAAGATCCGGGAATGGCCGGCCTCACCATCCCCGTGGTGATCACGGTATTCGCCGATCGTACCTTCAGTTTCATCACCAAAACACCGCCAGCGCCGGTGCTGCTGAAGAAGGCTGCAGGTATTGAAAAAGGCTCCGGTACGCCCAACAAGGACAAGAAGGGCAAAGTAACCGAGAAGCAGATTATGGACATCGCCGCGCAGAAGATGCCGGACCTAAATGCGACGACGGTAGAAGCGGCCGCGCGGAGCATTCGGGGTACGGCGCGTTCGATGGGTATCGAAGTCGTCGCCTAGAAGTAAAGCAAAATAGGAGAGGATGCGAAGGGCGATCTCGCATCCTCTTTATTGCGTTTGGCCTCAGACCGTAACTGGGAGGTGCGCCGCGCGGAAGACTTCGGCGTAACGTTCCGGCATAGGTGCTCGCTTCATGCTCCCGCTCACGACGACATGAGTGGTAGCACCCTCGCACAAGAGCAGGTCGTCCTGCGCGCGGTGGAGCGTGTAGGTGAAGCGCAGGACCGAGCCGCGGATGCCGGCGAGCGTAGTACGTACGATCAGTTCGTCGTCGTAGCGGGCCGGAGCCTTGTAGCGGCAGGTCGCCTCAACGACGGCGATACCAACGCCCTCTTCGCGTTCCATGGACTTGTAGTCGAGACCGAGGGCGCGGATCAGGTCGGCGCGTCCAACCTCAAACCAGATTAGGTAGTTTGAGTGATACACGACGCCCATTTGGTCGGTTTCAGCGTAGCGGACGCGCAAACGGGATTCTGAGGTCATGCGTTCAGTTTAAGGTATGCGCACGTGTGAAGCCTCACGTTGGCCAGACGGGCTTGCGTTTTTCGAGGAAGGCGGCAACGCCCTCGTGAAAGCCGGCTGTCGTGCGGATGGCGGCGTTGGCCGAGAGCGCCGCCTCGATTGCATGGTCGAGCCAGGGACGGTTCTGCGCGGCCAGCAGCGCTTTGGTAGCACGAAGGGAGCCGGGCGCGTTGGCGATCAGCGTCTGGGCAAGCTCGTCTACTTGCGTGAAGAGCGCTTCGCGAGGATGAATTTCGGTGACAAGCCCCAGGGTGTGTGCCTCGTCTGCGGAGAGAAGCCGGCCGGTGAGCAGCAGGTTGCGGGCGCGTTTGTCGCCGATCTGCAGGCTGAGGTAAGCGGACACCAGGGCGGGAAGAAAGCCAATTTTTACTTCTGTATAGCCGAATTTCGCAGAAGGGACGGCGAGAGTGAAGTCGCAGACCGTGGCCATACCCGCTCCTCCCGCGATGGCGTGTCCGTTGACGGCGGCGATGGTGGGGATGGGGAGCTCGTAGAGGGTGCGAAAGATGCGGGCGACGCGGTGGGCGTCGTCGGCCAACTCGAGTGCCGACTTACTACGCGTGGCCTGAAGCGCGGAAAGGTCGAGCCCGGCGCAGAATGCATCGCCGGCGCCGGTGAGAACCAGCACGCGGATGGAGCTGGATTGCGCAGCCTCGTCGAGCGCGTCGATAAGCTCTGCTTGCATCTCGGGGGTGAGCGCGTTGCGGCGGTCGGGGCGGTTCAGCGTGAGCTTGCGGATGCCGCCCTCATCGTGGGTCAGGATGGTTGCCATAGAGAACGAGGCTCCTCTGCCGCGTGTGGGCGCGGATGAAATCGACCGTGGTCTGGAGAGGGGTTCCGGGACCGAAGATGGCGGCCACGCCGGCTTGCTTCATGCGAGCTTCATCCTGGGCGGGGATGGTTCCGCCGAGCACCAGGAGGATGTCTTCGGCGTGCTGGGCGAGGAGCAGGTCATGGATGCGGGGAACGATGACGTTATGGGCTCCGGAGAGGATGGACAGGCCGATGCAGTCGACGTCCTCCTGGATGGCGGCGGAGACGATCATCTCGGGCGTTTGGCGCAGGCCGGTGTAGATGACCTCCATGCCGGCGTCGCGTAGGGCGCGGGCTATGATCTTCGCGCCGCGATCATGGCCGTCGAGTCCGGGTTTGGCGACAAGGACACGGATGGGGGAAATGGTCATCGGCTGCAGTATACGGGTTGCGCAGTGCACCGACCCGACGGCGTACATCCAATGCTCAGACGCACCTGGAGGAAGAGGCATGGCACAAGGCCGGAAGATTGCGCTGATCAGTGGAGCGAACAAGGGCATTGGGCTCGAGACGGCACGGCAACTCGGGAAGCAGGGAGTAACGGTATTGCTTGGCGCGCGGGACCTGGCCAAGGGAGAGGCCGCGGCGGCCAAGCTGGACAAGGACGGTGTGCAGGCGATCGCGGTGAAGCTGGACGTGCTCCATGCCGCGGATGTGAGTGCCGCAGCGGCAAGGATTGAAGCGGAGTTCGGCGTACTGGACATCCTGGTGAACAACGCAGGGCTCCTGGTTGAGTCGCTTGGAGAGAACAGTACCTTGACGGTGTCCGAAGAGGATTTGCGGGCAACATTCGAGACAAACTTTTTCGCGGTGGTGCGGCTGACCAACGCCATGCTGCCGTTGCTAAGGAAGAGTGTGACGGGACGGATCGTGAATGTGTCGAGCATTCTGGGATCGCTGACGCTGCATGCCGCGGAGGGCTCGAAGAGTCTGGGGAAGACTCTGGCGTACGACGCTTCGAAGTCCGCGCTGAATGCGTACACGATTCACTTGGCGGACGCTCTGCGCGACACGAAGATCAAGGTGAACTCGGCGCACCCGGGCTGGGTGAAGACGGATATGGGCACGGATGCAGCGCTGCTGGACGTGGAGGAGGGGGCGAAGACGGAGGTGATGCTAGCGACCTTGGCGGAGGATGGGCCGACGGGAGGATACTTCCATCTGGGCAAGATGGTACCGTGGTAGCGTCCTCTGACGCCGGTGTTGGCTGTTAAGGCTGCGGACTCGCTCTTCATTCAGGTTAGCGGCAACAGCGTTTCAGTGCGAGAAGAAATCGCACGCAAGCGTGGCAGTTCTCTCGTTCGATTTGCAGGTGCTTTTGACGGAGAGTTTTGCTGAAGTTGAGGGATCGCCGCTGGTCGAAGAGATTGTCTCCACGTTCCAAATCCGGGTGCATCCGAAGGATCAACCTCGCTGCCTTCATGAGCAAGCTGGGCCGCTGTTTCGTATGGTGCTGAGGAAGACATACATTCGGGTTTGCCCAGCATCCACTAGTCTGAAAAATCGGACGCTTACTTTGAAAGGGTGTTAAAGGTGGAGATGGTGAGCGAGAATACGTTGATGGGTGATGCTGATTCCTCCGTTCCGTCCAGCACGTTTTTGCGCGAGCTTGGCATTAGTGAGCGCTTGTTTTTCTTTATGCACCGGAACCGGCCCACACAGTTTTCTATGGCAGCCGAGATCACAGGGGACATTGCCCCCGAAAGCCTACGGATGGTACTGGCCAAGGTTCAGGCGCGCCATCCTTTGCTCCGAGTTTCCATTCAGCTTAGGGAGTCGAATCCCGCCTTCTACGAAGCGCAAGATGCGGAAATCCCGCTGCGAGTCGTTGCGGGTAAGGTATCGCTGACCTGGGAGCGGGAGATGGAAAGGGAAATGAGCGAGATGATTGATGCGTCACGCGCTCCCCTGCTGCGGGCCGTTCTATTGCATGAGCCGGGTCGTGCGGTCATACTCCTCACCACGCACCACGCTATTACAGACGGCATCTCCATATCGTTTGTGATCCGCGATCTGATTCAGGCACTTGCGGGCGAACCACTCGAGGCGATGCCTGTGCCGCCTCCACAGGAGTCCCTTTTGGCGCAGGGGCTCGAAGAGCCGGCTTCAGTTGTCCCTCCGCCGCCCCCGCCTGGAACGCAGGCAACCTATGTGACTCAGGGAACGCGACCGCACATCGCGCGCCTGCGCCTTGACGCCGCTCTAACTGCGAAGCTGCGGGAGCGCACCTGGCACGAGGGCGTGACGGTGCATGGCGCCTTGTGTGCCGCGATCGCCCTGGCAGGGTTGGCCGAGTCGAACCGCTGGCGGGATGCGCCCGTGCGTATAGCCTTCCCTGTCGACATGCGCAAGCAACTCGGCGCGGGGGAGACAAACGCATATTTACTCAGCGGCGGCAGGACGGAGTTCACGCAGGAGGCCGCCCCTCGCTTTTGGGATTGGGCACGGTCGGCAAAGGAGCCGATTGCGATGTCGCGGGAAGTCGAGCAGGCGAGACAGGTCTGGCACGTTTCGGAGCAGATACTGAAAAATGACCCGAATGGATCCTCCTTCGGCCCGGCAGCAGCCCAGCTGTTTGCCTCCGAAGTAATTTTTAGCAACCTGGGGGAGATCGACTACGGCGTACGTTTCGGGCAGCTGAAGTTGGAGGCACTCTGGGGGCCGGCGCTGCTGATGGGATTCGCCGAGACACAGACGATCGGAGCGGTAACGACCAATGGGCAGTTGTGTCTTCTACTAGCGAACTACGAGCCGTGGCCGGAGCTTCTGCCGGGCATCGAGCGAACGTTACGAGATGCGTGCGCCGAAGCCTAAGGGCTGCATAACGCAGGCTTGTTGGATGGCATGGTTGCCAAGCGGCAAGAATGGCGCGGGTCGCTTGTCACTCCGGAAGTCGCATTCCTGGAAGTTGGCAAACCGCACAAGTCCATTCAGTCGCCTGCAGTGAGGGGAGACTTGGCTGCGGCTACCGGCTGTTCGCTCAGCGTAGATCGCCACGCCTTCGCGTACTTCCAGCTGACGTACGTGGAGTGGTAGAGGTGCAGCAGCAACCCCTCGCGGCCATCGAGAATGCCGAGCCGGAAAAAGTAGTTCCATAGAAAGGTAAGCTGCGGCACGACAAAAACGTTCCACATAAAAGCGACCGAGTTGCGGCTCTTGCGGCCTTGTGCGAGCAGGACCTGCGCGCCGAGGGTGGAGTACCGGTCCATGTGCTCGAGGTAGTCTTCAAGTGTTGGATAGGCGTGGTGGATCAGATCGTAATCCAGCCGCGAGGACTCGCCGTCGAAGACGATCGTCTCGTGCACCGGACGTTCTTCAAAGTGCAGAGGGTGAGAGAAGTTTGCAGTCGATCGGCGGAAGAGGCGCAGCTTGGAATCGGGGTAGTAGCCGCCGCGCTTGATCCAGCGATTGAGAAACAGATTGCGCCGGTTGATATAGTAGGCGTCCGCAGGCGGGTTGGTTGGAAGCAGGCGGCTTATCTGTTGGCGCAGCTCGGGGGTTAGCTCCTCGTCGGCGTCCAGTGACAGGATCCAGTCGGAGGTGCACTGCTCGATGGCAAAGTTTTTTTGTGAGGCGAAGCCCTGCCAGGTTCGCGTAGAGACCTTGGCTCCGAACGACTCTGCGATCGGTACGGTGCGGTCCTTTGAGCCGGAATCGACGACGATGATTTCGTCGGCAAAGGCCACGCTGGCCAGCGTGCGGGCAAGGTTCCGCTCTTCGTTACACGTGATGATGGCGACCGAAAGCAGAGGCATAGGCGAGGAGGTGCTCGAGGCTGTTCAAAGGGCCTTCTTACAGGAAAACAAAGGGCAGCGAAACCACGACTCTTCCAGGCTTCGGTCACACCGCCTCGGCAGATGGAGGCATCCCTTCAATGATAACCGGCTTTCGAGGCGACGCGAGGCTTTTATCTGAGATGGATGGCCGAATCGGCAAGCTGCTCCTGCAGCAGGCGCTGGGTGAGTTGCTTCAAGTCTTCGCCGGTCTTTGGAAGCAGGAAAACGCGCTTGTCTTCCGACCACTCCAGCTTGAAGCTGGTCGAGAGCGCGGAGATCCAGATCTGGCGCACCGGAGTCTGCGGAGTGAAGACGAACTTGAAGGAGCCGTCTTCGAAGAGCACGTTGAGAACGCCATTGTTGTCCTCGGTTTCAAAGCCGCCCTTCTCCTCGGCTTCGATTAAAGACTGTTTCAACGCATGGAGAGCCTGGTCGGAGACGCGGCGGAAGGTCGACTCGTCAATCATCTGCTTAGTTTAGCGGAGGGGCCAGAAAGAGGACGTCGAGCGTGCGGAGTTCCGCTAAACGAGCAGACTACGGCCCGATCAGGCGAAGAGAGCTCCCTGTACAGGCGAGCCGACGTTGGCGACCGGCTTGCGAGCCGGCCCCTGGTCTCGGGTGAGCAAAGCGTCCGAGGAGCGCGGAAGAAGGCCATAACGCTGGCAGGTTCGCTCAACCAGAGAGGCGAGCTGCTCGCGGTACGGTTTGGCAGCGAAGGCGTTGGTGGCAAAGCGGGAGTAGTAGTCCGCCTCGAGCGCCGGGAAGTGCTCGTGGATGAAGGCGAGAAAGGTGGCGTGGGAACAGGACTTCAGAAACAGCGGCTGCGCGGCAAAGAAACTTGCCTTGGCCTGTGCGGCGCGGGAGCCCATCGCGTCCAGAGCCTCAGCCGTGTCCGTGATACCGGGCAGGAGAGGCGAGCAGAAGATTCCGGCAGTCAGGCCGGCCTCGCGCAGGCGCAGCACGGTGCGAAAGCGAAGGTCCGGGCGCGGCGCACGCGGCTCGAGCAATCGGGCAAGCGCGGCGTCTGGAGTTGTGATGGTCAGGTGCAGGACGAGCGTATTCTTGCGAGCGATCTCGGTCAGCAGATCGATGTCTCGCGCGATGAGCGTCGACTTGGTAATGATGCCGAGGCGGAGGCCGGAGTGGCGCGCAAAGACTTCGAGCAGGGAACGCGTGATGCGGGCGGTGCGCTCGATCGGCTGATAGGGGTCGGTGGCGGTCCCGAGCGCGATCTCGTCGGAAGGATCGATCCTGCGAAGCTCCTGATCGAGCAGCCAGGCGGTATTTTCCTTGAGGAAGATGAGCCGCTCGAAGAGGCTAGGATCGTGGAAGTCAGGCGCGTCCGCGGCCGGTGTCTTTGCGGCCAGGAACTCATGGGTGTAGCGCGCGTAGCAGTAGCGGCAGGCGAACTCGCAGCCTCGATAGGGGTTGATGGAGTAGGCCAGCGACAGCTTGCGCCGGGAGATGGAACGATTCAGTACGCTTCGCACCTGGAGCGCGCGAAACTCGACGTTGTGGCCATCGGCGTGATGGGTGGCCTCTGCGGCCAGGCGAGCGAGACCGGTTGGCGTCGGGTTGAGGATGGGGAAGAGGGTGGCTGGTGGAGTGGTGCTTCCGGGGGAGAATGCATTCGCCATTTGTTCGCCTCAAACGCAACCATAGTGGGATGGCTGCTGCACGTCAACCAAGGATTGAATAGACTCAGCGGAAACGCACTTTTCTGGATACACGAGAGAGAACCCGGAGAAGGCGTGACGGAGTAGGGGCTATGTGTCGTTTGCTGGGATTTCTGTTGATGGTGGTGTGTGGAGGAGTGTGTCTTGGCGCGCAGGAGGGCAGCGCCCCCGCGCAGGCTTTGGGCCGTCCGCTCGGAAGCATCGCCGGAACGGTGGCCGACACCGATCGGGCGTCGATTCCAGGGGCGACGGTCCAGCTCGAGAGCCGGGATACCAGGACGCGGATGAGTGCGAGCACGGACTCTTCCGGCGGCTTTCGTTTCGAGCAGGTGGCCTCAGGAGAGTACGTCGTGACGATTGCAGCGAAGGGTTTTGCTGCATGGCACATCCAGGATGTACTGGTAGTGCATGAAGGCGAAGCGGTGCTGCTTCCCGAGGTGCAGCTGGGGGTTGAGGGGATTACGACGAATGTGAATGCGATCACCCTTGAGGACCTGGCCGAGGAGCAGATTACGGCCGAAGAGCACCAGCGCATTCTCGGCATCCTGCCCAACTTTTACGTGAGTTATGTCCCAAATGCGGCTCCGCTAACGCGCAAGCAGAAGTTCAAGCTGGCGCTGGTAGTAAGCACCGATCCGGTGACGTTTTTCACGACCGGAGTGACGGCCGGCATTGAGGACGCGCAGGGAGACTTTTCAGGGTATGGGGTTGGCTTTTCGGGTTACGCGGAGCGCTATGCGGCGTCCTATGGCGACCGTCTTAGCTCGACCTTCTTAGGTGCGGCGCTTCTGCCATCGCTGCTGCACCAGGACCCGCGCTACTTTTACCGAGGCCACGGGAAGATCGTTACGCGCGCGCTGTATGCCGTCTCGACGACGGTAGTGTGCAAAGGCGACAACGGGAAGTGGCAGCCGAACTTCTCGAATGTGCTGGGGAACCTGGGCGCGGCGGGCATTTCAAGTTTGTATTACCCGGAAAGCGAGCGGCATAGCGTGCAGGTGACGGTTGACAACACGCTGCTGGGGGTGGCGACAGGAGCTTTTGGAACTCTCTTCCAGGAGTTTCTGCTGAAACATCTGACCAGGGGTGTTCCGGGCAAGCGGCCAGCCGTGCCTTGACCGGGAGTAGACTGACGGCATGAATCTTACGCTCGAAGGTGTGGAACTGCCGATCCGTCTGCGGCTGGAGCGTCCGTTGACGGATCTCGAACTGATGCATTTCTGCACGGTCAACGAGATGGTGCGGGTGGAACGCGACGCCAATGGAGAGCTGATCTTGATGTCGCCAAGCGGACTGGAGGGCAGTAGCTGGAACTCGGAGGTGAATGCGGATCTAACCCTGTGGGCACGGCGGGATGGGCACGGGAAGGTCTTCGATTCGAATGGCGGATTTACATTGCCGGACGGATCGATGCGCGCACCGGATGCGGCCTGGGTCTCGTGGCGGCGGTGGAACGCTGTGCCTCGCGAGGAGCAGAAGCGGTACGGGCGCGTGTCGCCGGAGTTTGTGATCGAGATACGGTCCGAGAGCGATCGATTGTCGACTCTGCAGGAGAAGATGCGGCTCTGGATTGCGAACGGAGTGCAACTGGCTTGGCTGATCGATCCCGAGCGGAAAGTAGTCGAGGTCTACCGGCCGGGAGAGAAGCCGGAGGTACATGAGCAGCCTAGCTCAGTCGAGGGAAGCGGGCCTGTAGCTGGCTTTTGTCTGGTACTGGAGCGGATCTGGAGCTAGGAACGCGTCAGTTGCTACCGGGAAGTCTTTGCCAGAGGGCGTAGCCGAAGTTCTCTGGCGAGGCGGGGATGGCGACGCGATAGTGGGTGTGGAGGTAGGTGCAGAAGGGTTCGAGAATCGAGCCGGGGTTCCTGACGGCTGCGCGGTAGGGGTACCAAAAGTACAAGGTGATCGTGTGTCGCTCTCCCTCCGGGTCGGGCGTGCAGGAGTCTTCGTTACCGGCGAGAACAAGGAGGGGGCGCTCGGGGTGATCTGCCAGTTCGTTGACTTTGCGTTGCACAGCTCGCGGCGTAAGAACGTTCACCACGCCGAAGTAAAAACCTGGGTCGATCTCTTTCGATTGCAGCGTACCGAAGCGACTGGGTGTGAAGCTGAAGGGCGCTTCGAAGACGGTTCCCGAAGGGTAGCCGTAGAGGAGGGCAGGACGGATGCCGCGCTGGTGATGAGCAAAGAAGCGCATCTCGGCGAGTTTGACCTGAGCTTTCCTGGCCCCGAAGAGCTTGGAGCTTTGTGCTTCGATGAAGCGGTCGAGCCGGCTGTTCGAGTGATCCGCTTCGTTGGCGAAAATAGCCGGAAGCGCGGCCTTTGACCAGCCGATGGCCCGTCCGTATAGGCTGAAGCGCGCATTCAGCACCAGGAAGATGCAGCAGGCGGCGTAGACAAATACCCGGCTGAAGATGCGAAAGCGACCAACCAGCACGAATGCGGCGATCCAGCAGCCAAGTGGGTCAAGAAGGACGTGGATGAGGTCGCAGCGGCCAAGCGCCCCGGCGACGGAGCCAGCCGACACCAGGGAGAGAACAACCACCGCATCGGGCCGACGGAGGCGAAACCGCTGCCAGACGTAGGAACTCACCAAACCGAGTGTGGTCAGAAAAAGCAGGATGTGGGGTGCGGGGGGAATCGGAAAGTTGAAGCCTCCTGTGCGGAAGGCATTGAGAGTTGCGAACACTTGCAGGCGGGCAGCGATCCAGGTCACGACGCAGAGCGCGACCAGCAGAGCCAGGAAGCATAACAAGGTTCGCGACGCGCGCAGATCAAGGAACATCACTACGTAAAGGCACATGCCGCACGCAAATGCGAGCGCCAGTTCGGGGGAAATGGTAAGCAACGCGGCATAGCAAGGAAGGATCAGCCAGATACCTACCGGCAGCGACCAAGTCGAGGCGGTGCGGTACAGGACGCGGTAGATGCTGAGCGCGAAAAAAAGCGGTGTGATGAAGCGGAATGAGCTGTAGTTGGTTCCCGTACAAAGCATTGCAGTGAAGGCGAAGGTAAAGCAGAAGAGGAAGGCAGCGCGCCGTAAGCGGAAGGGAACATCGATCCACTGCAAGGTGTAATAGAGCAGAACAGTGCCCAAGACATTGGCAAGGGTCCAGAAGAGGAAATACGCTCCGCTCGCGGACAAGTCAAAGACGTGAGCGAGGAAGGCCGGGCCGTACAGCAGAAGGGCGCCATAAGCGAACTCGAAGTCGATCCCGGGAGTTTGGCCTGCCAGCACCAGCTTCAGGCGATCGATCAGATAAATGGATTCCTCGATGCCGTCGAGTTTGCTTGCGGCGAGTGCGATCGCCCCGCTGACCAAAAGCGTCAATGCGAGCGCCCAATACAAAGACTTGGGCGACAGGCGGTACTCCGGGCAATCGACTGCTTGTGGCCACATCCAGCGCCGGGTACACACAGAGGTGGCAGCGGCGAACGCCAGGACGAGAAACAGCGCTACGTGATTGTTGAAGCCGAACAGATAGGAGTCGGAAACACTGGGTGTGACAGGGAAGTGGTATGGCAGCCAGAGCAGCAGGGCCAGGGTCACCGCGCACAGGGCAGCGAGCCGCCATCCGGCCGGACGAGAAAAGCTTTGCATGGAAGCACCAGTGTAGGAGGCATCTTCGGCAGGGTCAAACTTGACTTTTTTCCCGCAAGTCAAGATACTCGGAGAGTTCGCCTCAACGAACCGTCGAACCACGCCGTGGCCATAAGGGTTGCAGTGGGTGGGAGACCAGGATAAAAACATGTCTCAGAAAGTATCGAAGAATTTGGCAGCCGCGCGTGCTCTTGTAGAGCCTCGTCCGTATTTGCTGACCGACGCTGTTCCTCTTCTAAAGAAAGCGAAGTACGCAAAGTTTGATGAGACTGTTGATATCACGCTGCGGCTAGGCGTTGATCCGCGTCACGCTGATCAGATGGTGCGTGGGACCGTCGTTTTGCCGCATGGACTGGGTAAATCAAAGACTGTGGCGGTCATCGCATCCGGAGACAAGATCAAGGACGCAGAGGCCGCAGGGGCCGAGTTTTTCGGCGGCGAAGAGTTAGTCGAGAAGATTCAGAAGGAAGGTTGGACAGCCTTCGACGCGCTCATTGCCACTCCGGACATGATGCGGTCTGTCGGTCGTCTGGGCAAGGTGTTGGGACCTAAGGGATTGATGCCGAATCCTAAAACGGGTACGGTCACCAGCGATGTGGCGGCGGCGATTCGCGAGATCAAAGCCGGCAAGGTCGAGTTCCGCACCGACAAAACAGCCCTAGTTCATGTTCCGGTGGGCAAGCTGTCCTTCGAGCCGCAAAAGCTGATCGACAACGCCATGACTGTGATCACAAGCGTTATGAAGGCAAAACCCTCCGCAGCTAAGGGCAAATACATCAAGGGAATTACGATCTCGTCCACTATGGGTCCCGGTGTGCAACTTGATAGCTCGGTTTCGGATCTGGCCGGTAAGTCGTAAAGATATTCGTTCAATAGCTCAGAAAGCTACCGAGAGTAATCAGGATCCTCAAGTTTATTTTTGAAGAGCTGGCAAACACAGCTAGCAGCGAAGGCAAGGTTTTTCATGGCATTGAGCAGGGCGGCAAAGACGGTCAAGGTTCAAGTTCTGACCAAGGAGTTGGAATCTTCTACATCTGCCATCATTGGAACGTTCACGGGACTGACTGCGTCGAAAGATTTCGACCTGCGAAAAACGGTGCGGGCGGCGGGCGGAAGTTATCACGTCGTCAAGAATAAGCTTGCAGCGAAGGCAAGCCAAGGTTCAAAGATTGAAGCGGCACTGCAGGGTTTGAAGGGTGTTTCCGCCGTCGCCTACACCTCAGGCGATCCGGTGCAGTTGGCTAAGGCCCTTTCGAACTGGGTGAAGGATAATGCCGAGTTCACTTTTAAGCTGGGGATTGTCGACGGCAAGGTGATCGACGTTGCCGAGATCAGCGCCCTGGCAACCATGCCGGGTAAAGAGGAGTTGTTCTCAAAGCTGCTGTTTCTCATTCAGTCTCCGGCCCAGCGACTGGCGACGGTGATCAATGCGACCGGACGCGATCTAGCCGTAGTCATCAGTCAAGCGGTCGAAAAAGAAAAATTTGTGAGCGGACCAGAGACTGTGACAACACCTGGGATCGCGCCGTTAGAAACTGCGCCGGAAGCCCGGTCCAGCATGTCGGAGATCGTCGCGGCTCATGCTGAGGAGTCGACTGCATCCGAGCAGGCTAGTGATGCGGCACAGCCGGAAAATGGAACCGCGTCGCAGGCCGGAGAAGCGGCGTCGACCGAGCCGGTTGAGGGCTGATCAAGATTCGCTCCGGGTCGGGAGGGGCGCTTGTCTGGGCGCATCGGAAACCTTCGGGCCGTGAGGGCAGCCGGGATCAGTCGAGAAGACGATCTTTGGAAAACGTCGGAGTAGTAAAAGAGTCAGTACCACAACGGGAGAAGAAATGGCAGACATGCAGCAGTTGGAAGATCAGATCGTGAGCTTGAGCCTCCTTGAGGCATCGGCTCTGGTGAAGAAACTGGAAGAGCGTCTCGGTGTTTCGGCAGCTGCGGCGGTTGCGGCTCCAGCGGCGGGTGGTGGCGGTGCTGCCGCTGCCGCTCCGGTCGAGGAGAAGACTGAGTTCTCGGTCATTCTCAAGGATGCCGGCGCAAACAAGATTGCTACCATCAAGGCTGTGCGTGAAGTGACGGCGCTCGGTCTGAAGGAAGCAAAAGATTTGGTCGACGGCGCGCCCAAGCCGCTCAAGGAAGGCATTTCGAAGGACGATGCGGCTGCCATTGCCAAAAAGTTCGAGGGTGTTGCCTCAGTCGAGATCAAGTAACCCCAAAGTTGCAAAGAACAACAGGAAGCGGTATCCTCAAGTTTGCGGGTGCCGCTTTCATCTTGTGTATGGAATGCGGAATCTGAACGTGAAGGGCTGAGGTTTCGAACAAGTACGAGTAAGCTTCGGGTGTTTTCCGGTCCATCCTGTGGCGAGCAGGCTAAGGGGTCGGCCATGTTACCGGTCAGGCGGCAGGCAGGTAGCGTGAAACGGACAGACGGCAGCAATCTTCAAGGCTAGGCGAGCTTTGAAGGGTGGCGGGCATCTCTCAGAATATAAGCGATGTTAGTGCGAATTTAATTTACGCTCCTGGGAACTCACTTCCTGGCGAGCGCTTTCGTCGTATATCCAGGTGTAGCTCTCAGTAGATCGTTCCGCTTACCAGAAATGGTGTGCGCGGCTTGAGAGTGTTTTGAGAAGAAGCGACGTTCGAGAAATTAGCCCAGAGTGACTGCGTGACGTCCGGGCAGGTGCAGGGTCAAGCGTGATCTCAAAATGCTTCGAGATCCCTGAGGCAAACAGGCGGAAAAGTGGAATCGGGCCATAGGGGCCCGGGTACAGGGCGCGCAAGATGAACCGCACGCGAGGGCGGCTCAGTCGATTGAAAGCGCGAGATGGGGCGATTTTGAAGCTCCTTGTAGCCTCGTCGAAGTTGAGTTTTAGGAGAGAGCATGTCTGAACAGAACCATCACGGGAACCAGTCCAGCGAAACACGTCCGCTTCGCAGCCGTCTCGACTTCTCGAAGATTCCTACCGCGATTCAGATACCGAATTTGATCGAAGTGCAACGCCGCAGCTACGAGCGCTTTCTGCAGATGGATAAGCTGCCCCAGGAGCGCGAAGATAATGGCCTTCAGTCCGTCTTTACGTCGGTGTTTCCGATTACTGACTTCCGCAACGTTTCTGAGCTCGAGTTTGTTGATTTTTCCATCGGCAACTGGGAGTGCAAGTGCGGTTATCTCAAGGGCTTGAATCATCTGCGGACCGCCTGTTCTAACTGCGGCCACATGGTGATCACCGACCCATTTCATCCGGGCGATGTGCTGTGTAACTTCTGCGGTACCTATAACAAAAACACGCCGGACTTCTGCACCAAGTGCGGAGATCCCGTGGGGCTTCAGCTTAAGTATGACCAGGCCGAGTGCGAAGAACGCGGCATGACCTACTCGGCTCCTCTCAAGGTGACTATCCGGCTCAAGATTTATGACAAGGACGCCGAGACTGGCGTGAAAAGCCTGCGCGATATGAAGGAGCAGGAGGTTTTCTTTGGCGACATTCCCTTGATGAGCCAGAATGGCACCTTCATCGTCAACGGGACTGAGCGGGTCATCGTCAGTCAACTGCATCGGTCGCCCGGCGTGTTCTTTGAGACGGCGAACAACCGCACCTATTTCCTCGGCAAGATCATCCCTTACCGTGGTTCGTGGGTGGAGTTTGAGTATGACCAGAAGAATACCCTTTACGTCCGGATCGATCGCAAGCGCAAGTTTCTCGGAACCATCTTTCTCCGTGCGCTTGGGCTACGTACTGACGAGGAGATCCTCAAGACTTTCTATACGGTCGACACGATCGGCGTTGCTGACGGCAAGCTAACCTGGAAGGTTGCCGAAGATGGTAAGCTCACCAACCTTCTCGGTACCCGTCCTGCGGCCCCGGCGAAGAATGGTGCGGACGAGATTGGCGTGGCCGGCAAGAAGATCGGGCCTAGCGTCATGAAAGCTTTGCGAGCGGCTAAGGTCGCAGTGGTTGAGGTTGAAACCAGCGAGTTTGATGGCGCGATGACGGCATCCGACGTGGTCGATATGGCGACGGGCGAGCTGATGTACGAGGCGAACCAGGAGCTTTCCGCCGACAAGCTGCACAAGATCATCCAGTCCGGTGTGACCAGCTTCGAAGTCTTCTTCCCTGACCGCGATGACGTGGGCAACATCATCACCAACACCTTACGGCGTGACTCGGTGCGCAAGCCCGAAGAGGCGTTGATCGAGATCTACCGCAAACTGCGTCCTGGCGACCCACCGACGCTAGACACCGCGACGGCGTTGTTCGAAGGCATGTTCTTCGATCCCCGCAAGTATGATTTTTCTCGGGTCGGCCGCTTGAAGTTCAATATTAAGTTGTACGAGGATCAGTCGGCTGAGGGCCTCGACAACCGTACGCTGACACCGGAAGACTTCTACGGAACGATTCGCTACCTGCTCAAGCTGCGCAAGAACATCGGCGTGGTGGACGATATCGATCACCTGGGCAATCGCCGGGTACGCGCGGTTGGCGAGCTGATGGAGAATCAGTTCCGTATCGGCCTGGTTCGCATGGAACGCGCGATCAAGGAAAAGATGTCGGTGTACCAGGAGATGTCGACGGCGATGCCGCACGACCTGATCAATGCGAAGCCTGTCATGGCCGCGATCCGCGAGTTCTTCGGTTCGTCGCAGCTTTCGCAGTTCATGGACCAGACCAACCCCCTGTCGGAGATCACGCACAAGCGTCGGCTCTCCGCCCTTGGGCCCGGTGGGCTGTCTCGGGAACGTGCGGGCTTTGAAGTACGCGACGTGCACCCAACGCACTATGGACGCATCTGCCCGATCGAGACGCCGGAAGGTCCGAACATCGGCCTCATCTCTTCGCTCTCCTGCTTTGCGCGCATCAACGAGTATGGCTTCATTGAGAGCCCATACCGCCGCGTCAAGGATGGGCGTGCACTCGACTTTGTGGCTGTTACAAATGCGGGCGAAAGCGGTTTGCGGCAGGGCGATCATCTGGAAACCGGCGAAGCGCATAGCAAAAACGATGAACTGCGCCAAACGGGCAAGCGCACGATGGACCTGGAGCCGTTCAGCTTCTATCTTTCCGCATGGGAAGAGGACCGGCACACCATTGCGCAGGCCAACATCGAGCTCGACGCACAGCTGAACATCGTGCAGGATATTGTCGATGCGCGTCGCCAAGGCAACTTCGTGCTGGTCAATAAGGCTGAGGTGGACTACGTCGACGTCAGCCCCAAACAGCTCGTCTCCGTTGCCGCTTCGCTGGTGCCTTTCCTTGAGCATGACGACGCGAACCGCGCACTGATGGGTGCCAACATGCAGCGCCAGTCGGTGCCTTTGCTGGTGGCGGAGGCTCCGTTTGTGGGCACCGGCATGGAAGGCGTGACGGCTCGCGACTCTGGTGCCGTCATCCTGGCCAAGCGCAACGGCATCATCGACTCGGTAGACTCCGAGCGCATTATCGTTCGCGTGGAAGGCGAGCATCACCCTACGCAGCTGTCGCGTGAGGTGGGTTCGGATATCTACCAGCTGACGAAGTTCAAGCGCTCGAATCAGAACACCTGCATCAATCAGAAACCGATCGTGCGCAAGGGCGATCGTGTGGTGAAGGGGCAGGTGATCGCGGACGGACCGTGCACGGAACAGGGAGAGCTTGGCCTAGGCCGCAACGTCCTGGTGGCCTTCATGCCGTGGCGCGGGTACAACTTTGAGGATGCAATCCTGATCTCAGAAAAGCTGGTCCGCGAGGACTACTACACCTCGATCCACATCGAGGAGTTCGAGAT
>CAXTQE010000041.1:18638-19942 GCA_964246225.1 uncultured Acidobacteriaceae bacterium
TGTCCTCCAGGCATTGAAGGCACGGTCGTCGATGTGCGTATCTTCAGCCGCAAGGGTCAGGAGAAGGATGAGCGCGCCAAGCAGATCGAGCAAGAGATGGTCGAGAAGCTGGAACGCAATCTTGCGGATGAGATTCGCATTCTCACCGACGAGCGGCTGAAGCGCCTTGAGGCCATTCTCGGCAAGAAGGAAGTGCAGGCTGACCTGCATGATGAACGCACAAATAAGAAGTTGCTAAACAAGGGCGAGATTCTTGACCGCGACATGATTGAACTCATCTCGACTCGCAATCTGAAGCGCATTCGCTACGCGGACAAAGATCCACGGGTGAATGAGCAGATCGATGAGATCGAGGAGATGACGTCGCGGCAGATCGACGTGCTGCGCAAGATCACCAACGAGAAGATCGGCAAGATGGCCAAAGGCGACGAACTCAGCCCGGGCGTAATCAAGATGGTGAAGGTATACATCGCGATGAAGCGCAAGCTGAGTGTCGGCGACAAGATGGCCGGGCGCCACGGCAACAAGGGCGTGATCGCGCGCATTCTGCCCGAAGAAGACATGCCGTACCTTCCGGATGGAACACCGGTCGAGATCGTTTTGAACCCGCTGGGCGTGCCTTCGCGTATGAACGTCGGACAGATCCTCGAGACGCATCTTGGCTGGGCTGCGCATGAGCTTGGCGTGCAGGTCGCAAACTTGGCCGCGGAGATGGAGTCCGCTGCCGAGGTCCGCGAGTTGTTCAAGGCGCGCTTTGCTGGCACGGCCGCGTTGAACCAGCTGCTTGACCTCGACGACGTGCAGACGTTGCGCGTGGCCGCGGGCATGAAGCGCGGTATCTGGTTCGGCACGGCGGTGTTCGACGGGGCGCAGGAGACCGAGATCAAGGCATTGCTGAAGTCGGCTGGCCTGCCGAGCTCGGGCAAGACGCAGCTCTTCGATGGCATGCTGGGTGACCCGTTCGAGCAGCCAGCGACCGTGGGTTACATCTACATGCTTAAGCTGTCGCACCTGGTGGATGACAAGATCCACGCGCGTTCGATTGGGCCGTACTCCCTCATCACCCAGCAGCCGCTGGGCGGTAAGGCGCAGTTCGGCGGACAGCGCTTCGGCGAGATGGAGGTCTGGGCACTTGAGGCGTATGGCGCGGCTTACATTCTGCAAGAGCTGTTGACCGCTAAGTCGGACGATGTGTTCGGACGTACCAAAATCTACGAAGCCATCGTCAAGGGCGAGGCGGCGATCGAACCCGGCGTGCCGGAGTCGTTCAACGTGCTGATACGCGAGCTGCAGAGCTTGTGCCT
>CAXTQE010000041.1:20042-24282 GCA_964246225.1 uncultured Acidobacteriaceae bacterium
TGCAACCAACGGAGACGTATATATGTTTCGCTCCAGCCCCTTTGAACTGACCGGTCCGATAGCCGACTTCGATGCCATCAAGATTCAGCTCGCATCTCCTGAAAAGATCCGTAGCTGGTCGCATGGCGAAGTCACCAAACCCGAGACCATCAATTACCGCACCTTCAAGCCGGAGCGCGACGGGCTGTTCTGCGCGCGCATCTTTGGGCCGATCACCGACTGGGAGTGCCTCTGCGGCAAGTACAAGCGCATGAAGCACCGCGGCGTCATTTGCGACAAGTGCGGCGTTGAAGTCACGCTCTCAAAGGTTCGACGTGAACGCCTCGGCCACATCGAGCTTGCCAGCCCGTGCTCGCACGTCTGGTTCTTCAAGGGTCTGCCTTCGCGCATCGGCCACCTGCTAGACATCAGCCTGCGTGAGTTGGAAGCCGTGCTTTACTTTGAGTCGTACGTCGTGGTTGATCCAGGCGACGCGCCCGTTAAGGAGCGCGAGGTAATCAAGGACGAGCAGCGCTTCCGCGAGCTCGACCAGCAGTATCGTCCCTCCGGCTTCAAAGCCATGATGGGCGCCGAAGCGATCAAGGAACTGCTCAAGCGCGTTGAGATTGCCGAGCTTTCGATCGAACTGCGCGAGCGCATGAAGACCGAGACTTCGCTGCAGAAGAAGCTCAAGTACTCCAAGCGCCTAAAGATTGTTGAGGCTTTCAAGAAGTCCGACAACCTGCCGCAGTGGATGATTCTCGACGTGATCCCCGTGATCCCGCCTGAATTGCGTCCGCTGGTTCCGCTCGATGGCGGCCGTTTTGCCACCTCCGATCTCAACGACCTCTATCGCCGCGTAATCAACCGTAACAATCGTCTCAAGAAGCTGATGGATCTCCATGCGCCTGAGGTGATCGTGCGCAATGAGAAACGCATGCTGCAAGAGGCGGTCGACGCACTGTTTGACAACGGCCGTCGTGGCCGGGTGCTGCGTGGCGCGAACAACCGTCCGCTCAAGTCACTCTCGGATACGCTCAAGGGCAAACAGGGCCGTTTCCGTCAGAACCTGCTCGGTAAGCGCGTGGACTACTCGGGCCGTTCGGTCATCGTGGTTGGTCCGGAGCTGAAGTTGCACCAGTGCGGTCTGCCGAAGAAGATGGCTCTAGAGCTGTTCAAGCCGTTCATCTATCACCGTCTGGAGCAGACCGGTCACTGCACGACCATTAAGCAGGCCAAAGAGATGGTCGAGATGCAGGAGCCGATTGTGTGGGACATTCTTGAAGAAGTAATCAAGGATCACCCGGTTCTGCTGAACCGTGCACCGACGCTTCATCGTCTGGGTATCCAGGCGTTTGAGCCCGTGCTCGTTGAAGGCAAGGCAATCAAGATTCATCCGCTCGTCTGCACCGCCTTCAACGCGGACTTTGACGGCGATCAGATGGCTGTGCACATCCCGCTTTCGCCTGAGGCGCAGATTGAGGCCTCTGTGCTGATGCTGGCGTCTCACAACATCCTTTCGCCTGCCTCCGGTCAGCCCATCACGGTTCCGACTCAGGATCTCGTGCTCGGCATTTACTACCTGACCAAGGCCAAGGTCAACGCCAAAGGTGAGGGTCGTGTCTTCGCGAACATTGAGGAAGTGTTGATGGCGCTTGAGGCCCAGCAGGTTGAGACGCTGACGCCCATCCGTCTGCGCTACACCGGCCCAGTGCTCGATATGACCACGGCTTACGACGATCAGGATCTCGTGCACACCGAAGTGGTTGAATATCAGAACCAGTTCATCTCTACCACTGTCGGCCGCGCTATCCTCAACGACGCGCTGCCGGAGGAGATGCCGTTCGTCAATGGCCTGCTCAAGAAGAAGGGTATCGGCCAGTTGATTAATTACTGCTACTTGAACCTTGGTCTTGAGGTCACGGTCAAAACCCTGGACCGCGTCAAGGACCTGGGCTTCCGCTATGCCACGCGTTCCGGTCTTTCGGTGGGCCTGGATGACATGGTGATTCCGGACTCGAAGTACACGGTTGTGGGCGATGCCGAGAAGCAGGTGATCAACGTGCAGCAGCAGTATCTGGATGGCGCGATCACGAACGGTGAGCGCAATAACAAGGTCATCCAGCTGTGGTCCTCCGTCACGGAGCGTGTGGCCGACGAGATGTTCGGCAACATGAAGAAGGCCGACAAGGAAGGCGCCATGAATCCGATTTACATTATGGCGGACTCCGGTGCCCGTGGATCCAAGCAGCAGATTCGTCAGCTGAGCGGCATGCGTGGCTTGATGGCGAAGCCCTCGGGCGAAATCATTGAAACTCCGATCACCGCGAACTTCCGCGAGGGTCTGACAGTTCTGCAGTACTTCATCTCCACGCACGGCGCACGCAAGGGCCTGGCGGACACGGCGTTGAAGACGGCGGACTCGGGCTATCTGACGCGTCGTCTCGTGGACGTTGCGCAGGATGTGATCATCTCGCACAACGACTGTGGCACGGTGGAAGGGATCTACGTTACGCCGATCATTGAAGCCGGTGAGACGATCGAGCCATTACGCGACCGCATCATTGGCCGTGTGTCGCTTGAGAAGCTCAAGGACTTCGAGGGAAAGACGATCGTTGAAGTGAACCAGGAGATCGACGAAGACCTCGCCTCCGCGATCCAGGCAGCTGGTATCGAGAAGGTAAAGATTCGTTCGGTGCTTACCTGCGAGTCCAAGCGCGGCGTCTGCATCCTTTGCTATGGCCGCAATCTGGGTTCGGGCAAGATGGTCGAGATGGGCGAGGCCGTGGGCGTCATCGCGGCGCAGTCCATCGGCGAGCCTGGCACACAGCTCACCATGCGCACCTTCCACATCGGTGGAACGGCTTCACGCGTCTCCGATGCGTCGCATCTCGAGGCCAAGAATGCGGGTACAATCCGCTTCATCAACCTCGTCACCGTGCGCTCGAAGGATGGTGGCCTGGTGGCCTTCAACCGCAACGGATCCATTGCCGTCATGGACGACAAGGGCCGTGAGAAGGAGCGCTATGCCATCGTGTATGGCGCGAAGCTCAAGGTTGAAGAAGGAACCAAAGTCAATCAGGGCGACCTCATTGGCGAATGGGATCCGTACACCTTCTCGCTTCTCACCGAGATCGCTGGAACCGTCCACTTCAAGGATCTGCAGGAAGGTGTCACGCTGAACGAAGAGGTGGATGAAGTGACCGGGCTTTCACGGCTCGTGGTTGCGGACTCACCCGACGAGAAGCGGCAGCCGGCAATCCTGATTAAGGGCGCGAACGGCACGACCAAGCGTTACCTGATGCCGAGCCGCGCTCACCTGATGCTGCAGGATGGCGACGAGGTCCACCCGGGAGACATCCTGGCGAAGATCCCGCGTGAAACCACCCGCACCAAAGACATCACGGGAGGTCTGCCGCGCGTTGTGGAGCTGTTCGAGGCGCGCAAGCCGCGTGACCCGGCGATCATCTCGAAGATCGACGGCGTGGTCCGGTTCGGCGATGTGTCGAAGGGACAGCGCAAGGTCTACGTGACGGGCGACAACGGGCAGGAAGAGGAGTACTCGGTTCCGCGTGGCGTATACGTCAACGTGCAGGAAGGCGAGCGGCTGCGGGCAGGCGACGCGCTGATCGATGGTCCACGCAATCCGCACGATATCCTCGAGGTGCTGGGCGAACGCGCGCTGCAGATGTATCTCGTGAACGAAATCCAGGAGGTCTACCGGTTGCAGGGTGTGACCATCTCGGACAAACACATCGAGACGATCGTGCGGCAGATGCTGCGCTGGGTGAAGATCGAAGAGGTTGGCGAGACCAGCTTCCTCGTCGACCAGCAGACGGATCGCTTCCGCTTCAATGCCGAGAATCAGCGCGTGTTGATGACGGGTGGACGTCCTGCCATCGGTCGCAGCCTGCTCCTCGGCATCACCAAGGCGTCGCTTTCGACCGATAGCTTTATCTCGGCCGCAAGCTTCCAGGAGACCACGCGTGTGCTTACCGAAGCCAGCATCAACGGCTCGATCGACACGCTGCGCGGCCTCAAGGAGAACGTCATCGTGGGTCGCCTGATCCCTGCCGGAACCGGCATGGAGTACTACCGCAACGTGCAACTGTCGCCCGAGCTTGAAGAGGCCGCGGCGCAGGTCCAGCAAGAGGTTACCGCGGCGATCGAAGCCGAGGAGCGCGAGCTGGAGCAGATGCGGATGGAAGGTGAGCAGGAAGAGATGGCTGCCGAGTAGGTGTTGGGTACCGGTCTATCACTC
>CAXTQE010000041.1:24382-27377 GCA_964246225.1 uncultured Acidobacteriaceae bacterium
CGCCGCAGGGTCCTCCTCCGGGTTATCAGCAGGGACAAGGTGGATGGGATGCGCCGCCCTCTGAGTACGCGGATGATGTGCAGCGTCACGCCTTCCACGACGGCATTGAGTCAGCGCGAAACGACTTTCAAAATCATCGCGCGTTCGATCCGGCCACGCATGACCAATTTCGTCATCCGCACGTGCCCTTTCCTGCACGGGAAAGCTATCGCGAGGCGTACAAACGCGGGTACTTTATGGCGGTGAAACATATGCAGGGCGAACAGGGTGGGTATGCCACGCCTCCTCCGCCCCAGCAGGGGTATCAGTCGCAACCTGGGGGATGGGATGCTCCTCCGTCCGAGTACGGGGACGATCTACAGCGACGCGCCTTCCATGACGGCATCGAGGCGGCGCGAGGAGACTTCCAAAGTCATCGCGCGTTCGATCCTGCAACGCATGACGAGTTTCGTCGTCCGCAGGTGCCTTTTCCCGCGCGCGACACCTACCGTCAGGCGTACAAACGCGGCTATTTCATGGCAGTTCAGCATATGCAGGGCGGAGGCGGCGGTCCGCGCTAAAGGGCTGCTGAACCTGTTGCTTCTACGCATCTGCATTCTGGATTTGGCTGGGTCAGTCCGCTGCTTGACCCAGCCAAGTAGAGTTGGTGACTCAGCTCTCGCAAACCGCATCTCATAAGATATGCCTGATCCAGCAAAAAGCTCGGAGTCGAAGTCCGGCGGCGCAGGGCCAACCCTGTTCTATGTCATGCTGGGCGTGATCATTGCGATTCTGCTCCTCTTCCTTATTTTGCGGCCCAAGGGTGCTGAGGCGGGTGGATCGGAGCAGAAAAAGTCGTCTGTACAGGTTGCGAGTTCACAGATCCTCTGCTCTTGAAGGCAGCTTACCGCTGAACGAGTTGAAGCGGAACACCGTGCTTAGGACGAAGACTAATCGCCGGATTAACGGCCAGGTTCTCCGGGCTCCCAGCAGGCGCGCTAAGTCGCCAATCACGTGCAACGACAGCCAACACCAGCGTTCCTTCCATCCAGGCGAGACCCTCCGCGATGCATTGACGGCTGCCACCCGCGAAAGGAAAGTAGGCATACCTTGGCCGTGCCGATCGTGCCTGCCGTGTCATGCGCTCGGGATCGAAGCGGCTCGGCTCGTCGTAAAATCTGGCGTCGCGATGGACGGCGTACTGCGGCGCGAACAACGTTGCACCCATGGGGATGGTGTACCCGGCAATCTGATACGGCTTTGAACATGTACGCGCCGTCACCCATACAGGTGGGTAGAGCCGCATTGTTTCCGCGAAGACCTGGGTAGCGTAGGGCAGGCGCTCGTAGTCGGCGGCTGTCGGCGTACGATCTTCAAGCACAGCCACTGCCTCCTCATGCAACCGCTCCTGAACGTCCGGATGATGCGATAACAGATGCAGCGCGAACGACAGCGCGTTGGCGGTTGTCTCATGACCGGCGAGGATGATGGTGACGCACTCATCGTGAAGTTGCTGGTCGGTCATGGTGTTTGACGACGTACCGCCCTCCGGATCGGTGGCATGCAGCAGCATCGAGAGCAGGTCGCCACGGTCGGTCGGGTCGCTGCGCCGCTCGGCGATCATGCCGTAGATCAGCCGATCCAGGTGATCCTTGCCCTTGCGCAGACGCTTCATCGAAGGGATGGGCAGCTGCTGGATATGCTTAGAAAACGGCAGGAACGAGAGCGGCAGAAAGCTCATGAAAGAGTCGACCGCAGAGGCGATCGCGGCTACGTCGTCCAGCGCGTCCAGATCGAAGAGGCACTTGCCTACGATCCTCAGTGCAAGCTCGAGCATCTGCGGATGGACGTCGGTGACAGTATTTGCCGGCCAGCGGGCGATGAGACTTTCCGTTTGCGAACCGATTACCTCGGCATAGGCTCCGATGCGCTCGCGAAGAAAAGCCGGCTGGGCGAGGCGGCGCTGACGCATGTGCAGCGGCTCCTCGGACGTCAGCAGCCCATGTCCGAGTACCTGCCGCGCCGATTGCATTACGAGGTTGCGATGATGGTTCGGTGCGTCCTTCACCATCAGGTCCGCGATCAGGTCCGGATGGTTGAGCTGGTAGACGTCGCGGTTGAGCGCACGGTAGAACACCAGATCGCCATAGCGCCCGGCATTGTCCAGCACGAAGTCCGCGGTACTTTGGCGAAAGGCTCGCCCGTTGAGCACGCGCGGCAGCAGGGCAGGTCCGGCGGGAACGCGCGGATTGGAGCCGGGACGGATGTCAAGCGGAGGAGAAGTCACTGCACATGATTGTAGAGGTGCGGCTTACCGGGAGGTTTCGTTGGGTGAAAGCGGCTCGTCCGGCATAAGCTGGAAGCATGGCGAATCGTTACGGGGAAGCGGCGTTGCTGGCAGTGCGTATGCCGACGTTTGGCAAGGCCGTTTCTTCGGCAGAGAGATGGATGGCGGCGGTCCGGCAGGTCTATCCGACGACGCCGATCGGCCAGAAGAAGAGCGGGCCTAGGAACGCGTTTGTCGGTCTGTGCGAGGCGGGTCTGGTGAAGGGCATTGAACCGGGCGTGGTGGAGCCGGGCACGTCAGGGGCAACCCGCAACAAGGCCTACGCGGTGCAAGCGGTGCAACTTCTACGCGCCGGAACGCATTCGACGGTCACTCAGTTGTGGTCAGCCGTGAGCGAGGAAGAAGCGAGCGAGCATGCAAACCAAATGGATGTTGTCTTGGCTCTTTGGAAGAATGGCTTGATTTGTGAAGACAAAAGATAACCCTCCTGTCCATTGCCCGTAGTGAGACCGGGATGAACAGGAGGGTTCGTACCGCTTCAGCTAACCTTTGCTCTTGGGAGGAAAGCCATTGAACATCTTGTCGATATCCTTGTTTACCCGTTTGAATTCCTTGTCACCGTTATTGCTGACATCATCGGAGACGCGCCCACGCCAAACCAGCTGATGGGTGCTCGAGTCGTACATGTCGATCATCAGCGTACCGACGGGAACCTCCTGCACACTAGTC
>CAXTQE010000042.1:0-27283 GCA_964246225.1 uncultured Acidobacteriaceae bacterium
GACCTCCACATCGAAGCCCCCCTGGCCCCCGAACTGGTCCGCTTCCTCGATCAACTGAAAAGCTGACTCGCACAAAGAAGTAAAATCAGCAGGTGATACGCACGAAGTCTAACTCTCTGTCGAACCGCTGGATTCTTGCAGCTTTCCTGTCCAGCAGCGCACTTGCTCTTGGTCAAACTCCCGCTCCTGCTCCGCCAGAAACGAGTGCGCCACAAGGCCAGCAGCCCAGCAACGACCAGCCCTTCGTTCTGCCGGCCCTGCGCGCCAACCTTGTCAACCTCGTCTTCACCGTCACCGACAAGAACGGCCGCTTTATCCGCAATCTGCGTCGCGAGGACTTCGGCCTGCTCGACGACGGACGTCAGCCCGCCGCCGTCGTCGGCTTCACGCAGCAGACCAATCTGCCCCTCCGGATCGGCATCATGCTCGATACGTCGAGCTCCATCCGCAGCCGCTTCAAGTTCGAGCAGGACGCCGCTCAGGACTTTTTCTCGCAGGTGCTCAAGACCCGCGACCGCGCCTTTGTCGAGGGTTTCGATGTTGCCATCGATCTCGCTCAGGACTATACCGGCAACCAGGCCCTGCTGAATGACGGCATCCGCAAACTCCGGCCCGGCGGCGGTACCGCCCTGTTTGACTCCCTCTACAAGACCTGCCACGAGCAGATGCTCACCCTGCACGACGACTTCGATGAGCGCCGCGTGATTATCCTGGTCTCGGACGGCGACGACAACTACAGCCGTGCGCTTGAGTCCGACGCGATCAAGATGTGTCAGCGCGCCGAAACCACCGTCTACGCCATCTCCACCGACACGAGCCCGACCCGCGGCAAGGGCGGGGAAGTGCTGCGCACCATTGCTGAGGCGACCGGGGGCCAGGCGTTTTATCCCACCAGGCTCGAAGACGTGTCAAACGGCTTCCGCGCCATCGAGGAGGAGCTGCGCAGCCAGTACTCGCTTGAGTACCGCCCCGCCGACTTTAAACTCGATGGCAGCTTCCGCACCATCTATCTCCAGTCCACCGATCCTCGCCGTTACCATGTCCGCGTCAAAAAGGGATATTTCGCCACCAAACCTGGCCAGTGACTTCGCTTTCGTGAACGTCGCGGAAAACTTTGCTGGCCCGAACGTGTCTAATCTGCCACGGAGGGTTTTCCCATGCGCCTGCCTTTCAGCAGCGTTCTACTCATCACCGCACTCGGCCTGCCGCTTACCGCCTCGGCCCAGGGTTATGCGGCCTCCGCGCCTCCACCTGCCTATGCTTCCGGCCCCGTCTATCCATCACCCGACCTTTCTCAGCAGTTTGCCACGCTGAGTGATCAGCCCGCGACTCACACCAGCTTCGCCTTTGACCGCTCCATGATGGCGGCAGCGCAAAGTATCCTCGAGTCAAACGGGATGGACGCTCATCGCGCCGCTATTGCGCTTACCGGCGTGTCCTTCGACACCTACCACTTTCAGCATCCGGCCTTCTACACTCCTGGAGCCATGGGTGCCCTGGTGGACCAGTACAACCGTGCCGGCTGGAAGCACCTGGTCAACGGCAACCAGACCGTTGTCAATCCGGCTCAGCCCAAGTCTGCCATCACCGATCTCTGGCTGCACTTCTCCGGTGCCGACATCGACGGAGTCACTGTCCTGACCCGTGCCAGCACCACGATGAACGTCATCCGGCTCTCCTGCGATCTGCGTCCGCTCGACCTGCTGCACCTCAGCGGTCACTTCGGTATCCCCAAGGTTGATCCTGGAGCTGTTATGGTGCCTGCGCCTCCAGGCCGCTAGGATTGGGCTTTAGTACTGCTCGATTGCCGCCAACAGTTTCAGCTTCCGCGTTGGTTCCAAGAATGAAGCCTCCACCGCGTTCGCAGCCAGTTCCCGCATTTGCTCCAGTGAAAACGCAAAAAGCTTTTGCGCGAGGATGTACTCATCGAGCAGGTTGCTGCCGAACATGGGTGGATCGTCTGAGTTGAGTGTCACCATTAATCCGCCTTCAAAATACTCTCGCAGCGGATGAGCCTCAAAGGCCGGACAGCATCCCGTTCGAATGTTCGAAGTGACGTTGATCTCAATTGGAATCTGCCGCGTCGCCAGGACCTGCAACAGGTCCGCGTCATGCTGCGCCGCCAGCCCATGGCCAATCCGCTCCGCGCCAATGTTGATGGCTGCCCAGATTGACTCCGGCCCGGTCGACTCTCCTGCGTGCGCCGTAAGCCGCAGGCCAGCCGCCTTCGCGTCGGCATAAAGCTCGCGAAACTGATCCGCCGGCCCGCGCGCCTCATCGCCGCCAATGCCGATGCCTACGATGCTTGGGTACTTCGCCTTTAGCATGCCCGCAAGCCGGAAGACTGTGGCCGCTTCTTCCACCCCGAAGTGCCGCACCGCATCGATAATCCAAAGCACCGTCGTGCCGAACTCCTGCTCCGCGCGCACGCGAGCTGCTTCGACCGCATCCATCACCGCTTCAATCTTGAGCTTCGGCTTGAACCGCAGCAGGATGCCCCACGAAATGTATACCTCCGCATGGACGACGCCCTGCTCGGCCAGCGCACGCACCATCTCGTATGTAATCAGCGCGAAATCCTCCGCCGTTTGCAGGCGTTCGGAGACGGCTTTGAACGTCATCAGAAACGCCTGAAAGTCAGCGTAGACGTAAAGGGCACGCGCCTGCTCTAGCGTCAGTGGCTGCCGGTCGTGCCGCTGCGAAAGAACCACAAGCGTCTCGGGCGTAATCGTTCCTTCAAGATGCAGATGCAACTCGGCCTTCGGCAATCCACGCAGCCAGGCGGGAATATCGATCTCGTCCATCACCCGGCGTTTGGGCATTCCCTTAGTCTAGCGTGCACAGTCTCGCGTGCGCAGCCGAGTTCCTCCGCGAATGCTGACCGGTGCGCCTTCCGCCAGCAAAACACTGGCAGGCTCCTGGACGTTCAGGGACGCGAACGCATGGCCGTACAGCGCGCCGAAGTCAACGTCGATCATCGAGCGCCGGATCGCATAGGTCTCCCATCTCGGATGCTCCACCTGATATTGCGAGGTTGGGCCACGGCTTCTCCTGGTGAATCCCCAGTAGTGCTCCGTAATGAATTCCTCTAGGCTTCCGGGAGCAATCGGCTGAAGAGTGGGCGAGGCCTCCGCTGCGATCCGGTACCAACGGCCTTGACCCTTCCAGTCATAAAGCACCTCGAGCGAGTTCTCGGTCTGCGTCATCTTTCGGCGCATGCGAGCTGTGCGATACGGCTCTTCATAGAGCAGATTCGCCACTAGCGTGATCGCCCCGCGCGGAACCAGCTCGCGAAGGAAGACGACGCCGCGCCGAGAGCTTCCATCGATGTCCCGCGCGCGCACGTAAAAGCGCAGGTTCACCTCTTCAAAGCGCGTATGAAACGGGATCGCGATCCCCTTGATTCGCACGCGATCAAATAAGAAGCCAATCAGCGAAACGAAGCACTCGCCATGGAATAGATCCAGTTCCAGACCGTCCGGAAGAAATGGCGCGAGAGTCGAGGGATGGACCGCGTATTGCGCCATGATCAGCTTGCGCCACTCGGCCCTGAGAAAGACACTTGGAGGCATAGAGCTTCATGGTAGCTGAGCTAGCGGGGGCTCGCCTCGCTTGCGGTGTCGTCCGAGAGGACATAGAAGATGCCGTTGCCTCCCGCGATCGGCTCTGTCGGAAAACTGGTGACGCGCAAAGGAGTGGTGCGGCCGTAGCGCACGATATGCTCCTCACGATGCCGCTCGTCCTCAAACTCAATCTCCCCGTCGAGCGGCTTGTCTGCGCCGAAGGCTGCGTTCTCAGTTGCGATGACGCGGCCGACGCGCGTCAAAACCAGAGTTCGCTTGCCGTCGATCCTATGCACCCGGGTGCTGTGCAGGGTAGAGTCGATTTGCTCCTGCGGAACAGCCGCACCAAACTCATAGAACGTGTCCCAGTCACCCTGAAACAGGTCTCCGATGCGTACGCTGCACGGCCGGCTGAAGCCGCAGAGACGCCGGATCCTGGCAGAGGCGTAGGCATCCATGCGACCGGCCTGGGGCGAAAACAACGACCACAGAAAGACGCCAAGCACAGCTGCGAAAAGAACGAACGTCACCGCGGCGAGAGTGCGTACCAGGCCCATCTCGCTTATCTTAGCTCTGAAAAAACTCGCTCCGCTTGCGGGAGTAAAAGAAATATACCCCCAGACCAATCACGAGCCAGACGAAAAAGCGTATCCACGTCACGGCCGGAAGCCCGCACATCAGCAGCACGCAAAAGACGATGCTTAGCACCGGGATCACCGGCCCGAACGGCACCCGGAATCCGCGCCGCCGGGCCGGGTCCTTATGCCGCAAGACGAGTACACCGATCGACACCAGCACGAACGCAAACAACGTTCCGATGTTCGACATCTCTGCAAAGGTGCCGACGTCGAATAGGCCGGACGGAATGGCGACCAGGATACCCGCGACCCAGGTCGCAAACGCCGGCGTGCGGTACCTGGGGTGCAGACTCGAAAAGACGTCCGGCAGCAGCCGATCGCGGCTCATGGCGAACCACACCCGTGCCTGACCAAGCTGAAAAACCAGAATCGAGGACACCATGCCGACGATCGCGCCGATCAGTACCGCGAGCCGCACCCAGTGCAGGCGCGCTCCGCCTGGAGTGAGCGAGAGCCGCTTCAACGCCGTCACCACCGGCGCGCCATCGCCCGCTACGGACTGCCACGGGACAATTCCCGTCAGCACGACCGCCACGCCGATATAGAGGACCGTGCACACGATCAGCGTCGTGATGATGCCGATCGGCACATCCCGCCGCGGGTTGCGGCACTCCTCGCTCGCCGTTGAAACCGAATCGAAGCCGATGTAGGTAAAGAAGATGATCGAGCCACCGGCCAGCACGCCTGTAAAGCCGTTCGGCGAGAATGGATGGTAGTTTGCCGGATGGATGAAGCTCGCACCAAAGCCTACGAAGAGCAGGATCGCCGCGATCTTCACCAGCACCATGACATTGTTGGTCCGCGCTGATTCGCGAATGCCTCGCACCAGCACCACCGTCAGCAGCAGCACAATCACGAAGGCGGGGATGTCGAAGCCGAAGTGCCAACCAGCAGGAAAGATGTCCACCTTGCCCGAGAGATCCTGCAGACCGAGTGGCAGATACGCCGGCGAAAGCCACTTGGGGTCCAGCCGAATGTTCAGCCAATCCAGCAGGTCGACCACGTGGGCGGCAAAGCCTACTGAAACGCTCATGTTCGAGAAGGCATACTCGAGGATCAGATCCCAGCCAATGATCCACGCGACCAATTCGCCCATCGTGGCATAGGTGTAGGTATATGCCGAGCCAGCGATGGGAATCATGCTGGCTAGTTCTGCGTAGCAAAGTCCGGTGAGGCCGCAGACCAAGGCAACCAGCAGCAGCGATAGTGCGAGCGCAGGACCCGCACCGGGGCGCCCCGCTACCGCGCCGTCAGCCTGATGCAGCCAGCCCCACAAGAGATCAACGACTGGCGAATTCGTCCAGTGCGCCAACTTCGAAGGATTGCCGCCGATGGCTGTCCCGATGACCGTGAAGATACCGGAACCGATTACGGCACCGACGCCCAACGCCGTTAGGGAGACTGGCCCTAGCGTCTTTCGCAGGGAATGCTCCGGACGCTCAGACTCAGAGATCAGCTTGTCAATCGACTTGGTGGCAAAGATTTGTCGGCCCAGCGAGAGGCTCCTGAAACGAGGTTTCTTCCCACGTCACAGCAGACGGGATTTGGCTACGGCGGACCCGATACCGGGTCCGCAGCTTTACCGATTACCGCTTCGCCTGACCGCGACCCGCCTTCTTTACCTTGGCTTTGTTTTCGCCGCGGGCTCCGGTTCGCTTGGCCTTGGGCGCGGCCTTTTTGCGAGCTGCCCGCTTGATCTTCTTGCGCTCTTCCTTGTCAGTAATGCTCTTGGTATTCGGCATGGCTCGGTTGTTCTCTCTTCCAAAGGTGTGCGGACGTGGGTGTTGAAGCGTCGTTGCTACAGCTTTTCCAGCTGTGCGAACTTCTCCACCAGCTTTTTCACGCCGTGCTGTTGAAATTGTACTGTAATCTTCGCGTCCTCCCCGTCGCCCTCGCGCTGAAACACAACGCCTTCCCCATACTTCGGGTGGCGAACCCGCGCTCCTTTGCTGAGTCCGGTCTTGCCGGTCGGTGTTGGAATGTCGAGCTTCGGCCGCGCATATTTGCCAGGAGCCCCGCCCCGCCCCGCAAAAAAGCTGGCTATGTTGTCAAGCGAACCCGCCGGACTCTGCTGCCGCGCCGGCCCTCCCACTGCCGCCCTCGCCGCTGCTCTTACGCCCGTATCCTGACTCTCGTCCTCATAGCTATAGTGGCGCTCGCCGTCGCCCTCCGCCGGCCGCTGCCCCCCACGCTGGGGATACGGCGTAGAGTACGCCGACCCTGAAAATCCTCCGCCGAACTGCGGCCGCGCCGGCGGGCTGCCCAGGTCTTCCACCAGCCGCGAGGGAACCTCTTCAAGGAAACGAGACGCGATCGATGCTTCCGGCATGTCATTGCCATACCGCCGCCGGGACCGCGCCCGCGTCATCACCAGCGTATCCATCGCGCGCGTCATGCCGACGTAGCAGAGCCGCCGCTCCTCCTCAAGCCCTGTCGGATCAGTCAACGTGCGCGAGTGCGGAAACAAGCCCTCTTCCATGCCCGCGAGAAACACCAGCGGAAACTCCAGGCCCTTGGCCGCATGCAACGTCATCAACGTTACCCGCGCCTCGGCCGAGTACTGGTCCGCGTCCGACACCAGCGCCGCATGGTCGAGAAACTCGTGCAGCGTCTCGCCCCGCTCCTGCGCATCCTGCGCCGCATTCGCCAGCTCCTTCAGGTTTTCGATCCGCGAAAACGACTCCGGCGTGGCCTCCTCCTCGAGCGCCCGAATGTATCCGGAGCGATCGTTCAGAAACTTGATCAGTTCGGGAAGCGTGGCCGCGTCTCCCGGCTTACGAAAGGCAGAAACCTCTTCGGGCCTGATCTCCGTGCCTGCAACAGCTCGGCGCGCCGCATCCGACGCTCCGCTGGCGCTCGCCTTCAAGACCACCGGCGCAAACGGGTTGTACATGGCCGCGTCGATGCCGTGAGCCTGATCCGTATCGGTTACATTCTCCGCCGCAATGGTTGAGATCTCTTCGCTCGGACCGAAATCGAAGCCGAAGTTGAAGCTTGTATCGAAGCTCGTATCCGCATCGTTCGTTGCCGCCGCCGCATTTGTAACTGCTTCAGTAGCAAAGCTGTTGGGATCAAACGAATCATCGATCAGGCCTGGATTGCCATCCACCACATCTTCTGTCAGCTTCTCCGCAAATCCCGGACCAAGCATCGCCCGCGCATCCTCGATCAGCCGCTTGAAGCCGCTCAACGCCTGCAGCGCCCGTGCCGGCAGCAAACGATCCTCAATCGCTCGCCCAATCGCATCCCACGTACTCATGCCCGTCGTCAGGGCCATGCGCTCGAGGGTCTCCATCGTGGTCTTGCCGATTCCGCGCGGAGGCGAATTAATGCTGCGGCCGAGCGCAATCGAGTCATGCGGGTTCGACACCAGCTTCATGTAACTCAGAATGTCCTTGATTTCAGCGCGATCATAAAAGCTGAAGCCTCCGACCATGTGGTACTTGATCTGGTAGCGTCGCAGCGCCTCTTCGACCAGCCTCGACTGCGAGTTGGTCCGGTAGAGGACTGCACAGCGCGGCGTCTCGTCTGGCCGGCTGACGTCCTGGCCCGCCGCGCGCAGATAGCGCTGCACGCGATCTGCGATAAACAGCGCTTCGTTCTCGCCATCCGGAGCTTCATACAATCCGATCAGCGACCCACCCTCACGCGCTGTCCAGAGGTTTTTGCCCTTGCGCTGCGTATTCTGCGCGACGACCGCGCTTGCGCCTTCCAGAATCATCTGCGTCGAGCGATAGTTCTGCTCGAGACGAATCACACGCACGGCAGGGAAGTCCTTCTCGAAGTCCAGAATGTTGCGAATGTCCGCGCCGCGCCAGCTATAGATCGACTGGTCCTCATCGCCCACCACGCACACATTGCCATGGTCTCCGGCGAGCAGCTTCATCAACTCATACTGCGGCTTGTTCGTGTCCTGGTACTCGTCGATCATGACGTACCGATAGCGCCGGTTGTAGCGCTCGCGCGTCTCTCTGCTGGTCTTCAGCAGGCGCACGGTTTCAAGCAGCAGATCATCGAAGTCCAGCGCGTTGGCCTTGCCCAGCTCATCCCGATAGATCTTGAAGATGTGCGCGATCTTCTCTTCCAGCGGATTTGTCGAAGCTAAGAAGTACTCCTGCGGGTCAATCATGTGGTTCTTCGCCCAGGAGATACGGCCGAGCGCCACCCTGGGCTTCAGCGTCTTGTCATCGATGCCCAGCCGCTTCAACGCGGACTTGACCACGGCTTGCTGATCGGTCTCGTCGTAGATGGCAAAGGTTCGCGTAAGTCCTTTCCCGTTCACTTGCAGCGCCTCGATATCGCGCCGCAACACACGCACGCAAAAGCTGTGGAACGTACTGAGCGTTGGCTTGGCCAGCGAGCTATGGCCCATAATCTTGTCGACGCGCTCTGCCATCTCCTTGGCGGCCTTGTTGGTGAAGGTGACGGCTAAAATTCCATCCGCGGGAACGCCACGCTCCTGGATCAGGTACGCGATCCGGTGCGTCACTACCCGCGTCTTGCCGGAACCTGCTCCGGCGAGCAGCAGCACAGGACCATCGACAGCAACAATTCCGTCCTGCTGCTGCGGGTTCATATTTTCGAGAAGGTGCGAGGACATCCGGTGAAAGCTCCCAACCTCTATCTTAAGCGGTTGCGCTGTGAAGGACGAATCGGCGGCAACAGGCAACATTCTTCTACTCATTCGCGTCTCAATCATAAGCGAAGAAAGAGCGAAGTATGCTCTCCCGCACAAGTGAGGTTTTATGTCTGAGCGTGAAGTGGTGTTGGATCAACCTGAGATCACCGATGAGCAAGGCCAAGCGCTGCGTCAGGCCCAGGAGCGTGCCGAACACGCAGAAGCCGAGCTTGCCAAACTTAAGCAGGCGTCTGCTCACAAGCCAGTCGCCGACGCCTCCCTGAAGACTCCAGCGAGCCCAAGCTCCGAGGGCAAGCAGACCGAAGTCGCAGGGGATGGTGAACAGGAACTACGCAAGGATTCCATGATGGCCCACTTACTGGACTCGCTTGAGGCGGGCCAGGATATCGGCCACTATGGTCGGCTGGTCTTTGCCATGGTCGCGCGCCACTTCCTGCCGCATGAGGAAGTTCTCGCCTGGATGATGAAAGACAAGGATGTGAACGAGGAGAAGGCCACGTTGATGCTTCGCCAGGTGGAAGGCCGCGACTACAATCCGCCGCGCCGCGACAAGATCCTGGAGTATCAGACCAAACAGGATTTTCCGATCATCCCCAATGTCGACGATCCGGACAGTGGCAATCTTTACCGCAATCTGAAGTTTCCAGACGAAATCTACGACCACATTGGTCATTACCAGGAAGCGAAGTTAGAGTCTGGAAGCTGACTTCAGGGCAACACACACGTCACACTGGCAAACGCGGCGGAGATACTCCCAAGAGTAAATCCCGCTTTCATGTCCGTCGTTCCACTTGAAGCGAAGCGCATACTTACCCACAGGCGTAACATCGAGCGGCCGTGGCGGAGCCTCATAGAGCACCAGAGGTCCGCCCGGCCTTGGAGCAACCTGTCCAAGCGCCCGTCCACTCTGCTTGCGCTCCTCGTTGCAGGTTGCACAAGGGCATGCATGACGAAGCCACGCGAAGGTCCAGTGACTCTCATGTCCGTCTTTCCACGTGATGGTCACTCCTGTTCCTTCTGACTTCTGCACCTTCACTTTGGCGGGCGTCACCGCGGCTAAAGGGAGCTGCACTTCCTCCGCGGCTTCACGACGCGCCTGATCTTCACTTACGATTCGTATGCCTTCGTGGCTCATAGTTTTATCTTTCGCGTCGTATTCCGGTCTTACTTCAGCTCTAACAAGGGCTTAGTTGGTCAAAGTCAGAGGCATAGCAATTAGCGCTGTCTCCAGAAAAAATAGCCTGCGATTGTAATACCTGTAAGTACAACGACTGCTCGAAGAACATCTCCGTTCATGCGCCTCGCATAGCGAGCCCCGATGTATCCCCCAGCCGCTGCGAACACCATGGAGACCAGGCAATAGTGCCAGAGAATGCGCCCTCTCAGGACAAAGATGAAGATAGCGCAGAGGTTTGAGGCAGACGCTGCAACCACCTTCATCGCGTTCAATTGATGCATTTCTTCCATGCCGAGCAGTGCCAGCACGGTCATCACCAGGAATCCGCCACCCGCCCCAAAGTACCCGATGTAAAAGCAGACCGGAAACAACATTGCAAACAGCACGAAGAGGTTGATCTCGGGCTCAGTGTGGTGCTCGACGGAGACTTTTGCCGAGCGCACGCGCAACCAACGCGACACAGGCCCGCTAACCCCAAAAATCAGCGCACCGAGCAGCAGCAACCACGGGATCAGACGCAGGAAGGTAACTTGCCGCGTGTTCAATAGCACTTCGGCTCCGGCAACGCCGCCTACGATCGAGGTCCCAATCACCACCGGTAGGAGACTTCGCCGCACATCTCCGCGGAGCGTCATGAGCGAAGTCAATTGTCCGGGCCAGAGCGCTACAGTGTTGGTCGCGTTCGCCTCGATGGGAGCGACCCCTACGCCCAGCATCGCTGGAAAGGAGAGAAACGATCCTCCTCCGGCCATGGCGTTCATCACTCCCGCCAGCATCGACGCTGCGACCAGCCAGACAAAGCGCCAATGAGTGGAAACGGCAGCAAGCATCTGGTCTTATTGTAGCGATGCAGCGACACACGTACGGTCAGGAGCTGTTGACGGTCTGAAGGTACGCTTGTAACTCTCAAGCCCGCAGCCGACGGAGGTTTACAGCGGCATCTCCGGAGTCGCTGCAATCAGGTGCTGCGTGTACTCCTCACGCGGATGCTCGCATACCTGCACTGCATCACCCACCTCGACCAGCTGTCCACGCTGCATCACCGCGACCCGGTCGCACAGGTAGCGCACCAATGGCATGGAGTGCGAGATAAAAAGGTACGTTAATTGATGGCTCTGCTGTAAATCGCGGAGGAGATTAATGACCTGCGCTCCGACCGATACGTCGAGCGCACTTACCGGTTCATCGAGCGCCAGGAACTCCGGCTTCAGCGCTAGCGCACGGGCAATGTTGATGCGCTGTCGTTGTCCTCCGCTGAACTCGTGCGGGTAACGGTCAAGCACATCCGCATCCAGACCTACCTCCTGCATCAGTTCCACCACGCGCTCGTGTACCTCGTCACGGGTGTAGCCGCCGTGGATTGCAAACGGTTCTCCTACGATCGTGCGTATACGCATGGTTGGATTCAACGCCGCAAAGGGATCCTGAAAGACCATCTGCATCCGTCGCCGCAGCGCCCGCAACTCCGGCTTCTTTGCCGCCAGCACATCGACTCCATCGAAGGAAACCCAGCCCGCGCTGGGCTCGATCAGCCGCAGCAGCATCCGCGCCACCGTGCTTTTTCCTGAGCCCGATTCCCCGACCAGCCCCAGCGTCTCACCACGTGCAATCGTAATCGAGACGTCGCTTACCACCTCGCTATTTCCATAGCGCTTTGTAAGGCCTTCGGCAACGATCAATGCCGGCATCAGCCCAGCTTTGGATGCAGCTTATGAAAGCCGGTCGTGTCCTGGTAGGCTCTTGCAAATGCGGCCACCTGTGCATCCGCGTAGAGGTTTCCCAGAAAGGTAAGCGAGACCGGCGTCCCCGGCCCGCCAGCGTTCTGTAATGCGCCATCGCCCGCATCCGGCGAAGGAGGCGCATCATCTCCACGGACGCCGTTTGGAACAATCACCGCTGGATAGCCGGTCAGATTGGTCGCTTGCAGCTGCAAGCCCTGCGACGGCGTCACGATCACATCCACCTGTCCAAACAGCTCATGCATGGAGTGGATCGCCAGCGTTCGCGCCCGCATTGCCTGGATGTAATCCACCGCGGAATAAAACCGCGCAACGCGGAAGTTATTCGGCCAATCGAACGGCTCCTGGCCAGCCAGCAGCTTGTCCCTCCCGCTGCGTGTCAGCTCATCGAACGCTGCGGCGCCCTCGGCCTCAAGTACTGGAACCATCGCGGCAAAGGGCAGCTTCGGCACTTCGACTGCCACCAGCGTTACGCCCATCCGGCCACGAAGCACTTCCAGCGCTGCCGTCGCGTATTTCAGGTCGTAGACCGCCCGCGCTGTCTGCCCTTGCACACGCGCGACTCGTCGTTTATACGCCTCCATCTCCGTGTCTCCTCCCGCTGTCGGCGCCTTCAACTCCGGCAGCGTAGGCGTATCGAAAGCACTCTTGAGGTATCCCACTCGCAGCCGCTTCCAATCGAAGTTCGCGTCCCAGTTGAACGCCGCAGGCTGCACGCTTAGATCCTTCTGGTCCGGACCCGTGATTACGTTGAGTACCAGCGCGCAATCTTCCACCGCTCGGCAGATCGGACCGATTTTATCCATGCTCCAGCTCAGCGCCATCGCTCCGGTCCTTGGCACAAAACCGAACGTTGGCCGCAGGCCGGTCGCCCCGCAGCGTGTGCTTGGCGACGAAATCGATCCCAGCGTTTCAGTCCCCAACGCAAACCCCACGCAGCCCGCCGCTGTCGCGCTTGCACTTCCGGCTGAGGAGCCGCTCGACCCCTGCTTCGGATTCCAGGGATTGCGGCAGCGCGCGCCCGCCTTGCCCGAGCCCGCCGGATAGCCCCACAAGTCTCCCTGGGCCAGCGCGCCCAAGGCCAGCTTCGCCACCAGCACCGCTCCTGCCGCATCCAGCCGCTTCACGACCTCGGCATCTTCACTGAAAGTCTGCTGTTCATACCCCGCCGCGCCCCACGTCGTCGGGTACCCGGCAACCGCAAGCAGATCCTTCGCACCCCACGGGATTCCATGCAGCGGCCCGCGATACTTGCCCGCGGCGATCTCCGCATCCATTGCCGCGGCCTGCTTCAGTGCGCGCTCCTCGGTCAGCGTGATCACAAAGTGCAGCTGCGGATCGTACCGTTTTAGCCGCGCCAGGTACATCTTCGTCAGCGTCGTCGAGCTCACCCGCTTGGTCCGCACCAGCTCGGCCAGCTCGCGCACGGTCAGGAACGCGAGCGCTTCGGCGTTGGCCTCCGGTGAGCCATGATCCTCAAACGCTACCTTCGGCGCTGCGCTCATCTTCATGGGACGCTTCACCGTTTCGAGCACCATGCCACCCGGCACCGGATCGAAGATGCACGCTGGAGCCACGCTGTTTGGCAGCGGAAGCGCCCGCACCTGGGCCGCATCCTCCCGCTGATTGTTCAGCCCGTCGAGCATCATCGCCCGCTGCGCATCGTCAATCGTGATCCCGGCAATGACCGCGGCTTCGCCGATCATCTCCGCCGTAATCGCGCCGAAGGTCGTGGCGGTCGCCGACTCTCGCGGTTGAGCCTGCGCTTCAGCATTGCGGGCCGCAAGCGCCAGCAAGGCTCCAGGAAAGAGCGTTCCACCAAGCCCAAGCGCGGAGCATGCGGCCAGAAAGCGTCGCCTCTCCTGGTGCTCCACCCCGAACTTCGCCTCATCCTGCTCGGCCAGATATTCCGTCATGCAAGCTATCTTCGCATGACGGCTAGTTCGGTAGTGCGTCCAGCTTTAGCTTTGCCCGCAGCTCCTGTCGGGCAGCCTTCAGGTCCGCAGTAAACCGCGGCGTCCGCATCAGCTCGCCGAAGATCGCATAGGACGCCGCCTTTGAGGCTACCGTGTCCGACTTGTAATGCACGCCGCACACCATACGGTTGTGCGCGTAATCGTCGGCTCGTGCCAGAAGCTCCACCTGTCGCTCGGGAACCATCTCCGTCAACGTTAGCGCCATCAGGTAGCCGACGATCGAATGCCCGCTCGGGTACGAGGTGTGGGCCGCAATGCGCGGGCACACCGGATGCAGCGTCGGATCGATCTGGTAGGGCCGCGCGCGCAGAAACGAATTCTTCAACGTTCCCGAGGCGGCCACCGCTTCGGTCAGCACATGCGCCTGAAAAGCTGTCGTCACGGGCAGATCGGACTCTTCAAACGAAGGTCCCAGCACCGTGCGATACACAAACATATCCTCTTCTCCATCGTCGGCCTGCGCGGCCTTCACCTGCGCCGGTGTCCGGCTGGCTTCCATACGATGCAGCTCGGCGAGATCGTCCCTGGTGCCCTGCGAGTCCGGCAACGGCGCCGGTGGAATCAGCGGAGACAGAGGAAGCGCCGAGGCGCCCAGATAGTACCCGCCCGGGTCGTGAAGGTGTGCCTGTACCGGAGACTGAGCGGCCGCTTCCGCAAGCAACAAAACCAGCATAAGCCGCCAAATCGTGCTTTTCTGAGTCCTCATGCGCGAAGCGTAGCACAGGCACTCAGCCCGTATAGCGCAATTATT
Organism: uncultured Acidobacteriaceae bacterium; assembly: GCA_964246225.1. Lineage (GTDB taxonomy): Bacteria > Acidobacteriota > Terriglobia > Terriglobales > Acidobacteriaceae > Edaphobacter. The sequence continues at coordinate 14,484 of CAXTQE010000042.1, forward strand.
ATGAACTTTCGTAGCTTCGTACATGCGAAACTTGAGCCCATGGCCAACACGTTCGCCCTCAAAGCCATCCGCCTTACTCACCTATATTCCGGGGTCTTTCTTGCCCCGGCTATCCTCTTTTTCGCCATCACCGGCGGCTTGCAGATGTTCTCTCTGCACGAGACTACGCGCGGTAGCTCTTACGTTCCTCCCGCCATCCTCGTCCACCTGGCGCAGTTGCACAAGAAGGCGACGCTTACGGTTTCTCAGCGCAAACCGGCACCTGCTCCAGCCCCCGCCGCCCCAGGTCTCCCACCTGCCGCAAAGCCGAATGCGGCTCCGCAACCGCCTCAGCCCTCCTACCTGCCCATGAAGATCTTCTTCGGTCTTGTTGCGCTTGGGCTTGTCGTGTCTACCCTGACCGGCCTGGTCATGTCCTGGATCTATACGCGTAATAAGCCGCTGATCGCGGGTGCCTTTTTGGCTGGAATTGTTGTACCCATTGTGCTGCTTTTACTGCAGCGCTAACTATTGAAGATTGCTGCCTGTGCGTCGTTGAATGTAGGCTGCTTGCTTGCCTGCGATGCTGCATACCTTTGCGCAGCCGGTGATTCAACACCTCACTCGCGAACTGGCTTCCTCCCGAAAAGAAATTGATGTATCTCCAGGAGGAAGCTCTTTTAAATATCCAGGTTCTTCACATCGAGCGCATTCTCTTCAATGAATTTTCTTCGGCTCTCGACATCCTCACCCATCAGCGTTGTGAAGATTTCTTCGGTCGCGGCGATGTCCTCGAGCTTCACCTGCATCAGTGTTCGCCGCTCGGGGTCCATCGTCGTCTCCCAAAGCTGTGGCGCGGTCATCTCGCCCAGGCCTTTGTAGCGCTGGACCTGATACTCCTTGCGGCCCTGCTCGATGACGTAGTCGAACACCTCACGCGGCGTCTGCTTTTCGACCGGATCTTGGCTGGCGCGGCTCGCACGCTTGGCAGGTTTTGCTTCGACGGCAGTTCCTGGAGCCGAGGCAATCACCTCGTTCACGCCCTCTTCCTGTGCCACCTCGTCCGCCTCATCGAGCGTCGCCTGCGTCACCTCTGCCGCCGACTTCGTCGCGTACGAGATCAGAAACGGCGCCTGCAGCTGATCCTTGATCAAGGCATATTTGCCCAGCAACTGACGCGATTCCGCAGCGTTGGCCAGCGCCCAGTCAAGCCTCCGCTCCGCACCCTGAGCATCCGTAAAGCTGAGCGACCATGTCTGGTGCTCTTCGTCGAAGACCGGCTCCCCTACAGCTCGAAACTGGTGCTCGCGGCGAATTGCCTCCAGCCGCGTCCGCATCTCGTTCAGCTTCGTCGGAGCCGAGCCGTCTGCCGACTGAAAGTCCTCCTTCTTCGCGGGCGAGGCGCCGCCATGCGCGAATAGCTCCACAAAGTCGAGGGTTACCCTGTCATTGCGCAGCCGCTTGCCGACCTTCTCAAAGGAGAGCAGATACTCGTTCAACTGGGTCATGAACTTCGTCAACGCATCGCCCGTAAGCTGCGCGCCGCCGTCCCCGTACGTCAAGACCATGCCGTCCGACGCGCGCTTGATCATCACATCGACATATTGCCGCTCGTCCTTGATGTACTGCTCAAACTTACCTTTCTTGATGCGGAACAGGGGTGGCTGCGCGATGTACACATGTCCGCGCTTGATCAACTCCGTCATATGACGGAAGAAGAACGTTAGCAGCAGCGTGCGGATGTGTGAGCCGTCGACATCGGCGTCGGTCATCAGGATCAGCTTGCCGTAGCGCAGCTTCGCCGGATCGAAGTCATCCTTGCCAATGCCGCACCCGAGCGCCGTGATCATGGCCCGAATTTCTTCGTGGCCCAGCATCTTGTCGTAGCGCGCCTTTTCGACGTTGAGGATCTTGCCCTTCAACGGCAGGATCGCCTGGAACTTCCGGTCGCGGCCTTGCTTGGCCGTGCCGCCGGCGGATTCACCTTCGACCAGGTACAGTTCGCAACGATCCGGCTGACGCTCACTGCAGTCAGCCAGCTTGCCCGGCAGCCCGCCACCATCCATTGCGCCCTTGCGCCGCGTCAGGTCGCGTGCCTTGCGCGCCGCCTCGCGCGCCCGCTGCGCATCGATTGCCTTGTTGATAATTTTTTTCGCAACCTGCGGATTGCCATCGAGAAAGGCTCCCAGACGCTCATTCACAAACGCCTGCACCGTCCCGCCGATGTCCGAGTTCAGCTTGCCCTTGGTCTGCCCTTCAAACTGCGGCTGCGACAGCTTGACGGAGATCACCACGACCAGACCCTCGCGCACGTCATCCCCCGAAAGCGCCTCCGCCTCCTTGAACAGTCCCAGCGTTTTGCCGGAGGCATTGATCGTCCGCGTCAGAGCAGTCTTGAATCCCGAAAGATGCGTTCCGCCGTCGACCGTGTTGATGTTGTTGGCGAAGGTGAAGACGGTCTCTGAATAAGCGTCGTTATACTGCAGCGCAATCTCCATGGCCACGTTGTCGCGCTCGGCCTCCATGTAGATCGGCTTCTCATGCAGCACCTGTTTGCCCTTGTTGATGTGCTTGATGAACTCCGCGATGCCGCCGGCGTACTTGAAGATCTGGTGCCGCGCCTCGCCGGTCTTTGCGTCCGTCGTCCGCTCGTCGGTCAGCGTAATCTCAAGGCCCTTGTTCAGGAACGCGAGCTCGCGCAGCCGCTGCGCCAGCGTGTCGTAGTTGAATTCCGAGACCGTAAAAATGCTCTTGTCGGGCAGAAAGTGAACCTTCGTCCCCTTACGCTTCGACGGTCCCATCTTGCGCAGCTTGGAGATGGGCGCGCCCTTCGAGTAGTCCTGCTCCCAGGCAAAGTCGTCCCGCCAGATCTCCACGTCGAAGGCCTCTGAAAGCGCATTGACGCAGCTGACGCCCACGCCGTGCAGCCCACCCGAGACCTTGTAGTTCGACGCATCGAACTTGCCCCCGGCGTGCAGCATGGTCAGCACAACCTGCACCGCCGGCATCTTCTCGCCGTTGATCACCTTGTCGTCGACCGGAATGCCGCGTCCGTCATCGACCACCGTAATCGAGTTGTCCACATGGATCGTCACGTCGATGCGGCTCGCATGCCCCCCAAGAGCTTCATCGACCGAATTGTCCACGACTTCATACACCAAATGGTGCAGACCCTGCTCACCGGTCGAGCCAATGTACATCGCCGGGCGTAGACGCACTGCGGCCAATCCTTCGAGAACCGTGATGTTCTCCGCGGAGTAGCCGCCACCCTCTTTCTTGGACGCGGAAGCAGGGGACGGAAGGGGAGTCAAGTCTGGAGGAAGTGCGCTCGATGCCAAGGTATCTCCGTGCAGCGGAAAGCTCGCTCCGCCCGGTTGAGAAAGACAGAAACGGCGAGACCGGAAACTCCGGTAACTTACTGAATGTGAATCACTTACAGGGAGTTTACCGGGTTTTGCGGCATCTTCTATTATAACAGCCTCACACCGCTCCAAATAGGGGAATGGATGCATACAAATTATGCGGCTAACGTGGCCGGCCCGTGCCGCCAACTCACCTCAAGCAGCCACCACCCCAACCCGTACAGCACCAAAGCAGGAACCACCAGCAACGGCTGGTGCAGCTGCACATTCAGCCAGGTCACCGAGAGATGCAGCAGCAAAAACAAGGCTGCCGCCCGCCCGCTCGTAAAGTTCGCCCCAGAAGCTCCCAGCAGCATCGGCAGCGCTACCAGAAACAGCGGCCAGCTATACCCCAGCAGTCTTCCAAAGGCCTCCCCCAGCAGCCCCGCCAGACAGAACGAGATCACCCCATAGATAAGGCAAAACCGTAGCAGCACCTGCTCGCGATCATTGCCCGCAGGCATCCCAGCCCGGCGCAGCTTCACCAGCAAGAGCGGCAGCAGCCCGAAGATCGCCAACGCCTCAAACAGCAGCCACACCGGGTACCGCCAGCCGAAGCGGCACACCCCGATCGCCGTCAGTGGACCAAAGTGCAGCGGCATCTGCCAGCGCGGCACCTCGCAGGACCGGTACACGTTGGCCCACGGGTCGATGCCGAAGAAGTTCTTCAACAGGTTCCAGGGAAGCTTCGCAACCAGGTAGAGCGCCGGCGAGATGCCCTCCGTGTTCGGCAGCGCATCCGCAGCCAGACGCTTCGCAAGCTCAAGGCCTGCCCCGGTGCTGGCCACGGCAGCCGCAGCCTCGTACCAGCGAAGCCGTCGCCAGCCCGCCGCCAAGAGGCACAGCAGCGTCAGCAGCGTCGATTCCCGAGCCATCGCCAAAGGAAACATCATGCACCCCGCAGCCAGCAGGTGACGCCCGCGGAGCAGCAGCAGGAACACGCACAGCAGGGCCGCATACAACAGGTCGGGCAAGACCAGGCCGTTCGACAGCAGCGTCCAGAAAAACATGCCTGCCAGTGCCGGAACCATCCACTGCGGGCTCCGCGAGCGCACCAGCAGAGACGCCACGGTTCCGGCCAAGAACAGCAGCGCCAGCGTTCCTTCAACGAAAAACGCCTGCTCCACGGAGAGATGCGTGAGCCTCACCAGCCCTCGCACCAGCAGAGGCCCCAACTGGCGCGACGCAAACGGAAGCAGCGTTGGCCGGCCCGCGGCCAGATCCAGGTAGTGCGTCGTATCCGCCTGGTCGAAGATGTGCCCCATCCAGAGCGCGGCCGTGAGGGCGATCGGCGGCGCCGTCAGCAGGAAGCCTGCGACTGTCAACCGCCGCCTCCCCGGACTCACCTCAGCGAGCAAAGAGTTCAGTCCTGCCATCGTGCTGCCGCTCAGCGCCCGGCTGAAACTTGCCCTAACACCGCGTCAATCTGGTCGATGCCCCACACCAGATCGTCGCGGCTGATGACCAGCGGAGGTGCCAGCCGAATGACGGTGTCGTGCGTCTCCTTGCACAGCAGTCCACGCCGCTGCAGGGCTTCGCAGATCGGCCGCGCCTGGACCGTCAGCTCTATGCCGATCCACAGCCCTTTGCCGCGCACCTCGGCGATGACCGCATGCTTCATCCTGCGCAGGCGCTCCAGTGCGTACGCCCCCAACTCCGCCGAGCGCTCTGATAATTGCTCGTCCAGCACCACCCGCAGCGCCGCCCGAGCTACCGCGCACGCCAGCGGATTGCCGCCGAACGTACTGCCATGGTCGCCCGGCTGGAACACGCACAGCACTTCTTGCGATGCCAGCACCGCGGACACGGGGTAAAACCCTCCCGAGAGCGCCTTGCCGATGATGCACACATCGGGTCGGATGCCGTCGTGTTCAAACGCAAACAGCTTGCCTGTACGCCCCAGTCCGGACTGAATTTCGTCGCACATCAGCAGCACGTTGTGCTCGCGGCAAATCTCCGCTGCCTTGCGCAGATACCCCTCCGGAGGCACCACGATGCCCGCTTCGCCCTGAATCGGCTCGACCAGGAAGGCCACCGTATGGGGCGTGATTGCTTCCCGCAGAGCCTCCGGGTTTCCAAACGCCACCTGCCGAAACCCGGCTGGAAAGGGCCCAAAGCCCGTCCGGTACTGCGTTTCTGACGAAAAGCCCACGACCGAGATCGTCCTGCCATGAAAGTTGTTGGCCGCCACCAGGATTTCGCCCTGCCCGGCCGGCACGCCTTTCACCGTCTCGCCCCACTTGCGCGCGGCCTTCAGCGCCGTCTCGACAGCCTCGACGCCCGAGTTCATCGGCAGCGCCATTTCAAAGCCCGTTATCTCGTGCAGGTCGCGGTAGAGCAGCGGCAGTTGATCGTTGCGGAACGCCCGCGAGGTGAGCGTCACCCGCTTCGCCTGCTCGGTCATCGCCTTTAGGATGGCCGGGTGGCAATGGCCCTGGTTGACCGCCGAGTAGGCCGCCAAAAAGTCCAGGTAGCGCCGCCCCTCCACGTCGTATACCCATGCGCCCGACGCGCGCTCGATCACCACATCCAGCGGATGATAGTTGTGCGCGCCGTAGCGCTCTTCAAGAGCGACAAGCTCCGAGGGAGCGATGGCCGTATCGTCGACTAACATAGGTTGCGTCTCCGGGTCCCGACAACAGAATACCCGGCGGCGCGCGCGAACGTGTAAAGAGAAGGGTTTCCCACTGAACTATTTCGCAATCGAGCGCAGAAACCAGAGCTCCGCTGCGGAGAAGTCTGCGAGGGCGACGCGACGTGGCTTATAGAATGAACGAATATTAAGGGAACTCGTCATGAAAAGTGGAACGCTAACGCCTTTGAAGGCCGGCGAACGCAAGAGGGTCTTGCCGGCCAGCGAAGAGCCGTGGAAGGCCTTCCAGGTTCGTCATCGAAGCATGGAGTTGAAGCGCGACGCGGTGCTGAAGACGGCCGCACACCTGTTTGTGGAGCATGGATATCAGAAGACCTCGATGAGTTTGTTATCGACGCGTTTGAAGATCACCAAGCCTGCGCTTTACTACTATTTCCGGAATAAGGAAGAGATTCTGGTGGCCTGTTACCGCTCTGGAATCGCCGCGATCGAGAGCCATCTGCAGCCTCTCGATGCCGGGATCGGAAGCGCCATGACGAGACTGCAATTGTTCGTCCACGGGTATGCGACGGTGATCCTGACCCACGAGTTTGGGCGCTGCGTCGCGATGATCGACGACTCGGAGCTCTCGGCGGAGACGCGCCTGGGCGTGCGCGATTTAAAGCGAAGCGTAGATGCGTCGATTCGCGCGCTGGTGACGGCGGGATTGGCGGATGGATCGATCGCGAAGTGCAACCCGAAGCTGGTGGCGTTTGCCATCGCCGGCGCCATCAACTGGGCGGGAACGTGGTACAAGCCCGGCGGCGATTTGCAGCCTGAGGAGATTGCCGAGGAGTTCATGCACATTCTCACCGGCGGTCTGGGTGTCTCGAATCCTGCGCAAACGCGGTAGGTCGAGTGCGATGCTGAGGTCGGAGAGACGTTGCTTGACTTTCTTACCCGGCGTTCAGTAATCTTCACCCGACCTCGGCAGCAAAGCCTTCCCGTGTCGCTTCGCGGCATTCACGTTGCAAGAGTTGTTGAAGAGTAAGGAGCAGAGGCATGGCATTGGTTCAGGAGTCAGTTACCGAGCAGCCGCAGCTGGCCGCAAAGCCTGCGTCGCGGAACTATCGCATTGGCAAAGTCGCCGTGCTGGGAGCAGGCACCATGGGTGCTCGCATCGCGGCGCACATCGCCAATGCCGGGCTGCCGGTCTTGCTCCTGGATATGGTTCCCGCACAGGGAGAGCGCAACAGCCTGGGTGTGGCGGCGCTGGCTAATCTGAAGTCCGGCAAGCCTGAGGCCTTCGCGTCGGCGGCATCGGTCGCGCTGGTCAGCGTGGGCAACTTCGACGACGATCTGCCCAGGCTCAAGACGTGCGACTGGGTGATTGAAGCGGTGGCCGAGAACCTGGAGATCAAGCGTGCGCTGCTGGCGCGTGTGGCCGAGTACCTGCATCCTGAAGCCCTCTTGACGACCAACACGAGCGGGTTGCCGGTGGCGAAGATCGCCGAGCAACTTCCGGCGGAGGTGCGGCGACGCTGGTTTGGGACACACTTTTTCAACCCGCCGCGCTACATGCGTCTGCTCGAAATCATTGCGACGGCGGAGTCGGATCCGGCGGCGGTGCAGGCCGTATCCGAGTTCGGTGATCGCCAACTGGGCAAGGAAGTGGTGCCGGCCAACGACGTGCAAAATTTCATCGCGAATCGCGTCGGCACCTTATCGCTGCTGAATACCTTCAAGATCATGCAGGAGCAGGGCCTGTCGATCGAAGAGGTCGACCTGCTCACGGGGAAGGCGATTGGATGGCCGAAGAGCGGAACCTTCCGTTTGTCGGACATGGTGGGAATTGACGTCCTGGTCAACGTGGCCAAGAACTTCAAGGCAAGCGCCTCCGATGAGCGATCGGATGTGGAGCTGCCAGAACTGTTTCTGCAGATGATGGACCGCAAGTGGCTTGGGGACAAGAGCAAGCAGGGGTTTTATAAGAAGGCCAAGGGAGCCGACGGCAAGGAGGCGCGGATGGTGTTGAATCCTGCGACGTTCGACTACCAGGCCGCGGAAAACGTGTCGATCCCGGCGCTCGAACAGACCAGGAATCTTGAGGCGCTGCCGGCGCGCTTACAGGCGTTGCTGGCTGCCGATCCAGCCAAGGACAAGGCTGCTCGGTTCTACTGGCGCATCCTTCCGGAGCTTTGGGCGTATGCGGCGAATCGAATCGGCGAAGTAACCGAGAGCCTGGTCGATATCGACCGAGCCATGACGTCGGGCTTCAACTGGGAGCTGGGGCCGTTCGCTATGTGGGACGCCGCGGGCGTTCGGAGCGTAGTTGAGAAAATGCGAGCGGCGCATCTGCCAGTCCCACAGTCGGTGGAGAAGCTGCTGGCCGCGGGGGGAGAGTCCTGGTATCGGGCAAACGGAGCGGAGTACTTCGACGTTCCGAGCGGTACCTACCGGGCGGTGCCTCGAAGCACCGAGCAAGCCTCGATCGCAAGCTATAAGGCGTCGCGCGGAGTGTACGCGAGCAATCCGGGCATGTCGCTGATCGATGTGGGCGACGGTATCGGGTGCTTCGAACTGCACTCCAAGATGAACGCGCTGGGCAACGACATCGTCTCCTTTTTGCGCAAGCATTTACAGCCGGGCAGCGAGGCCGTCCGCAACTTCGATGGTTTCGTTATCTCTACCGATGCGCAGAACTTTTCGGTCGGGGCCAACCTGATGCAGCTTTTGCTGGCTGTGCAGGACGAGGAGTGGGACGACATCGCGGTTACGGTCAAGGACTTCCAGGCCATGACGCAGGCAGTGAAGTTTTGTCCGCGTCCGGTTGTGACGGCAGCGGCTGGCCTGTGTCTGGGCGGAGGCTGTGAGATTGCGCTCCACTCCGCGCAGCGTCAGCCGCATCTGGAGCTGTACACCGGGCTGGTCGAAACGGGCGTGGGACTCATCCCGGGAGGCGGCGGCTGCAAGGAGATGCTGCTGCGGGCGATCTCCGCGGCGGAGGCGGTGAAGGTGGATGTGCGCGGCGATTCGGCCGACGTAGTCGAGACGCTGCGGAACGTCTTTGAGACGATTGCGATGGCCAAGGTTTCGACCTCAGCGGCGCAGGCCCGCAGCTTGCGGCTGCTGAACGAAGACGATGCGATCACCATGAATCGCAGCCGGCTTCTGATGGATGCGAAGACCCAGGCGCTGCGGCTGGCGCGCGAAGGCTACACGGCTCCGGCGATGCGCACGAACATTCCGGCTCCCGGCACAAGCGTCTTTGCCACGCTGAAGTTTGGCGTGTACCTGTTGCGCGAGGCAGGGTACGCCAGCGAGCATGACGCGAAGGTGGCCACACACGTGGCGAAGATTTTAAGCGGTGGCGATATTACTCCGGGAACTCCGCTGACCGAGCAGCATCTGCTCGATCTGGAGCGGGAGGCCTTTCTTTCGTTATGCGGAGAGCGCAAGACGCAGGAGCGGATCGCCTTCACGCTGAAGAATGGAAAGCCTCTACGCAATTAGGTTTGGCAAGCTGGCTCATCTGAAAGGATGCAGAAGATGGCGGAAGCAGTGGTGGTAAGTGCGGTCAGGACGGCCGTGGGCAAAGCGCCAAAGGGTACGCTGCGCTATACGCGTCCGGATGATCTCGGCGCGATCGCGGTCAAGGAAGCGGTGGCCCGCGTGCCGCAACTCGATCCGCGCGAGATTGAAGACGTCATCATCGGCTGCGCCATGCCGGAGGCGGAACAGGGCCAGAACGTGGCGCGGCTGATCTCTCTGCGTGCCGGCCTGCCGATCGAAGCGGCGGCGATGACCGTCAACCGCTACTGCGCTTCCGGGCTGCAGACGATCGCGCTGGCGGCGGAGCGGATTCGCGGCGGAGGCGGGAACGTGCTCGTCGCAGGAGGCGCGGAGTCCATGTCGTACCTGCCGATGGGAGGCAACAAGATCACCATCAACCCGTGGCTGATCGACAACCATCCCCAGGCGTACATGTCGATGGGACTTACGGCGGAGCGGGTTGCGACTCACTACGGGATCACGCGCGAAGAGTGCGACCAGTTCGCCGTGCGCAGCCACGAGAAGGCGCTTGCGGCGATCGCTGCAGGACGGTTTGAGGACGAGATCGTTCCCGTGCCGGTGACCACGACGGCTACGGAAGAGAGTGGCGCGACGCGCAACCAGGAAACCGTGTTCAAGGTGGACGAGGGGCCCCGCGCAGATACATCTCTTGCTGCACTCAGCAAGCTGCGGGCGGCATTTCAGGTCAACGGCATTGTGACTGCCGGCAACAGCTCGCAGACGTCCGACGGTGCTGCGGCAGCGGTCGTCATGTCGGAGGCGCGCGCACGCGAGATCGGGGCCGAGCCGCTGATGCGCTTTGTCGCCTTCGCGTATGCGGGCTGCCTGCCGGAAGAGATGGGCATCGGGCCAATCTATGCCATTCCGAAGGCTCTTAAGTTGGCGGGTTTGAAGCTTGAGGACATCGATCTATTTGAGTTGAACGAGGCGTTTGCCACGCAGTCTCTGGCAATTCTCAAAACTCTTGGCATCGATCCGGAGAAGGTCAACGTGAATGGAGGCGCCATCGCGTTAGGTCATCCGCTAGGCTGCACGGGCACGAAGCTAACCGCAACCTTGGCGCGCGAGATGAAGCGGCGCAAATCGAAGTACGGCATGGTGACCATGTGTGTCGGCGGCGGCCAGGGTGCGGCGGGCATCTTTGAAAATCTTCAGAACTAACGAATCGGGAGTTGTAGCATGCGTATTTTGGCGGTGATTCGGCAGGTTCTGGATGCTGAAGAGAGCGTGAAGGTGAAGGACGGGAAGGTGGATCTTTCCGGGAGCAAGCTCGTGATCGACACCATGGATGAGTATGGCGTTGAACAGGCTCTGCGTCTGCGCGAGGCGGGATCGGGCGTCGAGGTCGTCGTCCTGGCCGTCGGTCCGGCGCGGTCGGAAGAGGCGTTGCGCAGCGCTTTAGCCATGGGCGCGGATCGAGCCATCCTGGTCGAAGCGGAGGCGGGGCTGGACGTGATGGCCACCAGTAGCGTGATCGCCCAGATTGCCAAGGCTGAAGCGATCGACCTAATTTTTTGCGGGGGGCAGCAGGCTGACTGGGATAGCCACGGTCTCGGACCGGCAACGGCGGCCCGGCTGGGCTGGGTGCAGGCGACCTGGACCAATGCACTCACGCTGGCCGGTGAGCAGCTCACTGGAACTCACGATGTGGATACGGGGAGCGAGACGTTTACGCTACCGCTGCCGGCTGTTGTGACCACGCAGCAGGGGCTCAACGACCCGCGCTATCCCACCTTGCCGAACATCATGAAGGCGCGAAAGAAGGAGTTGCGCCGCGATGCTCTCGCGACCTATGCGGTCCAGTCCAGACTCAAGATCCTAGGTGCGCAGGTGCAGGTCAAGGAGCGTCGGCGAACCATGCTGGACGGCAAGGATGCAGAGCAGGCAGCGAGGCAACTGGCCAATCTGCTTCGCACGGAAGCGAGGGTCATCGCATGATTTTGGTAGCAGTGGAGCAGCACGACGGCAAGTTGAGCAAGAGCACCTTTGAGATGGTGCAGGCAGCACGCACGATGGGCCGCGATGGGCCGATCACTCTTTTGGTTCTGGGCAGCGGCGTTGCCGGTGTTGCGAGTCAGGCCGCGACGCTCGGCGACCAGGTGCTGGTGGTGGACACGCCGGCGCTGGTGGAGTACGACGCCGAGCTTTGGGCCGCGGCCATTGCGCAGATTGCTTCCGAGGGCGAGGCCCACACGCTGCTTCTCGGCGGCAGCCGCAGTGGGCGCGAGTACGCTCCGCGAGTCGCAGTCAAGCTCGATGCTCCATTGATCGAAGACGCCATCAGCCTCAAGGATGAGAGCGGGTCTCTGGTTGCCGAGCATTACACGTTTCTCGCCCGGGTTACGGAGCGCGTCTCCGCCGAAGGGCCGGTGATTGTGGTGACCGTCAAGCCCGGAGCCTTCGATTCCGCAACTCCGAAGGCAGAGGTCGCGGAGCAGTATGATGCCGAGGTGGATTTGCCCGCGCGCCGGCTGAGCGTGACCGGACGCAACACCGAGAAGAGCGAGCGCGTCTCGCTGGCCGACGCCGAAATCATCGTCGCGGGAGGTCGCGGAGTCGGCAGTCCGGAGGGTTTTGCCGAGATGGTAGAGGGGCTCGCCGACCAGATTGGCGCGGCAGTTGGGTCGACCCGCGCGGTGGTCGATGCGGGATGGCGTCCCTACTCCGAACAGGTTGGGCAGACCGGCAAAACCGTGCAGCCCAAGGTCTACTTCGCCATCGGAATTTCGGGTGCGGTGCAGCACCTTTCCGGTATGGGCAAAAGCAAATGCATCGTGGCCATTAACAAGGACGCGGAGGCTCCCATCTTCAAGGAAACCGATTATGGCATCGTCGGTGATGTGAAGGAGATCGTTCCCGCGCTTATTCGCGAACTGAAGGCCTCCGCCTAGACGGATGTAAGAACAGCAGGTTCAACCGATGCTTCCTTATGCACAAAAACTGCTGTTCCTTCTCTTTGCCGTCATCACCGGAGCGCTCGGCACACGCGGCTTCTATCGGCTTTACCGCCGCATTGCCGCAGGACGTGCGGACACCGATGCTCGCTGGAACGATCTTCCCGGGCGCATCTGGTACGCGCTGAGCACCACTCTGACGCAAAGCCGAACCTTTCGCAAACGGCCCGTCATCAGCTTCTTTCACTCCTTTATCTTCTACGGCTTTACGTTTTATCTGCTGGTCAACCTGCTGGATGCAATCGACGGTTTTGTACCGTTATCTTTTGCGTCGCTGGGTCTGGCAGGACAGCTTTACGTCCTGTGCGCGGACGTTCTCAG